>NZ_JBVAYG010000015.1:0-109886 GCF_055413365.1 Pseudaeromonas sp. HNCC25DJ182
GCCGCTTGCATCACCTTCCGAGGAGTGCGTGCTTTGCCGTGTCAGCGAGGCGGCATTATAGGGATGTCGAATCGGTTGGCAAGGGGATTCTCTTAAAAAGACCCCTTCTCCGGTTTAAGTGGCTATTTTTGCTGCATAACGAGGTAAAAACAGCCTCCCAGCGGCTATACGTGGGGCCGAACCCCCAGCGTGTGACATATAGCATAGGTCAGTTCGGAACGATTCAAGGTATAGAAGTGGAAATCCTTCACCCCTTCTCGGGACAATACCCGGACCATGTCGATTGCTACACTGGCACCGAGCAAGTTGCGGGTAGTCTGATCCTCATCAGCAATTCCAGAGAAGCGCTGGTGAAGCCAGTTTGGGATCTTCACATTGGTAAATCCGGCAAACTTTTGCAGCGTCTTGTAATTAGATACCGGCAAAATCCCGGGAACAATCTCGGCATCAATCCCTATAGCCGCGCAACGATCACGAAATCGTAGGTAGCTTTCAACATCGAAAAAGAACTGGGTAATTGCGCGGTTGGCACCGGCATCAATCTTACGTTTTAAATTCAGCAAATCCGCTTGTGCACTCTTTGCTTCTGGATGCTTCTCGGGGTAGGCCGCAACCGATACATCAAAATCAGCAACGCCTTTCAATAGCTCCACCAAGTCAGCTGCATACATATCGGGTCGTTGCGCACTATCTGGCGGTAAGTCTCCCCGCAGAGCCACAATATGCCGGATACCGCTATCCCAGTAGTCTTTCGCGATTTGAATCAACTCATCTCGACCAGCATCGATGCAAGTCAGGTGAGGAGCGGCAATCAGACCGGTTCTATCTTTGATGTCTTTGATGACTTTGTGGGTACGATCCCGAGTACCAGAGTTAGCGCCATAAGTGACGGAAACAAACTTTGGGGCCAAGGTGCGCAAACGCTCAATCGAATGCCACAGGGTTTGCTCCATCGATTCTGTTGTCGGTGGGAAAAACTCGAATGACACACCGATGTCACCATTCAGGTCGGCAAGGCTTTGATTGAGGGCCTCTACCTGACGTGCGCTATCAAAACTCATGGCTGTACTCCTTTTCTATTCGCTGCGACGACCTCCGGATTTACGAATATCCGCGCAGTGAATCAGCACTGGATGTTTGGACGTCTAAATGTCCAAACATCTTGGACAGTTCGCTGAGCGCTGTCAACCCACTTGATCGGTAAGCTGGATCACTTGCGCTGGGGTAAAAAACCACCCAGCCCGCCATTAATCACACCTTGGTCTGCATTTTTTACCAAATACAGACTAATTGATTGATACATGCCGTGATCACTAGTTTAAAGAGCTAAAATTACCCACAGAAAGCTGCAGGCACAAAACCAAAACAACTCGCGCCCGCCCGTTTATGAAGAAAAGGAATGCACAGACAGTTGCAGAAATAGATACCAGATCGGTGAGCGACCCGTGCGGGATTGAGAATATCGGGTCGCGGTAAACTCTCCAAACCTGGAGCCTGCTCGACATGACAAGGCCACATTTATAGGAAATGTTATAAATTTTTGCCCTGCCGAGAAAACATCATGATTTCATCGGGGATCTGTGCCAGTGAATGCACACCCACGGCAGCCCCCATCCGGATCGCTTCTTTGGGCATACCGAACACCACGCACGATGCTTCATCTTGCGCGATGGTCTTGGCACCCATTTCACGCATGGTCAGCAGACCTCGAGCTCCATCGTCGCCCATGCCGGTCATGATGACGCCCAGAGCATTGGGACCGGCAGCTTTGGCAACGGAGCGAAATAGGACATCGACCGAGGGCCGATGCCGGTTGACGGGAGGACCATCTAACACTTCGACACAATAATGAGCACCGGAACGATGCAGTTGCAGGTGTAATCCACCCGGTGCGATCAATGCAACTCCATCCAGGACCCGATCGCCATTTTTTGCTTCCCGAACCTCGATAGCACACAAGCAATTCAACCGTTCCGCAAATGCCGCCGTAAATTTTTCTGGCATATGCTGGACAATGACAATGCCGGGAGCATCGGCAGGTAACACACTCAATACCCGCTCTAATGCAATAGTTCCTCCCGTCGAGGTACCGATTGCCACAATACGGTCTGTGGTATGAGAAAACGAACGCGCAGGCTGGGATGTCAGATGAGAGGAAAGAAAGGGCTGTGCTACCCGCAGCTCCGGACGCAAAGCACGCGCAGAACCAGCTTCACGGATGGCAACCACCAGATCATGAGCAATAGTCTCAAGATGCTGTCTGACACCCAGCTTGGCTTTGGCAAATACCGCAACGGCCCCTGCCGCCAGGGCATCCAGAGTTAATGCTGCCCCTGCATCGGTCAGCGAGGAACAGATCACCACAGGTGTAGGATGAGTGGCCATCAATTGGCGCAAAAATGTCAGCCCATCCATTCGCGGCATTTCCATATCCAGTAAGATCACATCAGGCCATTGCTGTTCCAGCTTGGGTAGTGCACTCACTGGATCGGCGGCCGTCCCCAATAGTTGCAAATCGGGCTGCCCCTGGATCACCTCGGACATAAATTGCCGTACCAATGCGGAGTCATCAACTACAAATACTCGCGTCTTGGCTACCATGTCCCCTCCTGATAATCCGGACTACTAGGATCACCCAGATGCTGCCACCAAAAACGCCCCGAGGCGGCATCAACCAGCAGTTTGCGATGATGATGCCCCCCAGTCTGTTCGCATCTTAAGCTCAATCCCAGCCGACGCAGTTCTTGATGAAAAAAATCAATGTTCTTGTGGCCAATGCTCTGCTCATATTGCGCAGCCGAGTAAAATCTCGTACTACCACCAAACAATGCCAATGAAAAATCCTGGGGCCTAGCCCCTATCTTTTGGGCGTCATTCATCCACTGAGTCAATGCTACATCGCCATAGCGTAGACTTTGCGTATCGCCATCACGGAGTTTAGGTAACATCACATGACTCACAGATAGCAATTGACGCTCCGGCAACCAAGCAACCAAAGAGACACACGATCCTAACAGCGTAGATATCTGTTCACTCGTAGATCCAAAAAAATAATCGCCTGGGCCAAGGAATATCGTCATACTGCTGGCTCATGGTAATAAACAGCCGAGCCGCACGATGTCAATGGCAGCCCAAGACCATATAGACTTTCAGAATGACCAATAAAAAGGAAACCGCCTGGTTTTAAGCGAGAAACAACACGCTCAACAATGGATTTTTTCCCCTCCACATCAAAATAGATCAGTATATTCCGTAAAAATATGATATCAAAAACTGGCAAATCAGCCGGGAGATCTGTATTCAGATTGATACAATAAAAGCTAACCTTGTCCCGTAGTTCTTGTTTTATTTGTAGCAAACCCTCTAATTCGCCAACTCCTTTAAGACAATACCGTTTAAGGAAATCCGCCGGTATGGCCTGGGCTCGACTCATCGGATAAATCCCTTGCCTTGCCGAATCCAGAGCATGACGGCACAAATCAGAACCCACTAAGGACCAGTTCGAATAACCAGGTAATAAATCACTCAATAGCATACTAATGGAATACACCTCCTCTCCAGAGGAGCATGCCGCACTCCAGATGCTTAATGGCCGACGATCCCAATCTGTGATGATCGATTTCAAAAAATGAAAATGAGCTTCTTCCCGAAAGAAAAATGTTTCATTAGTGGTTAAGAGATCCACGGCTAGCCGTCGTTCGTCCTGTTGCCGCGGATCTTCCAACAAAGCAACATATTCCCTGAAAGATTCACACCCGAGAGCTTTCAGGCGTTTCAATAGTCGCCCGGCAACGAGTTGTTTTTTATGGTTCGCCATAATAATGCCAGATACATTTTGCATCAGCTTCTGAACGTGACCAAACTCAACATCACTCAATTGCGGCAAATCCATAGCTACCCCGTCATCACAGCATCAGGCACATCGACAATGGGTAATAACTCATCAAGATCTAATAATTTATCCACCTTCAATATAATTAAGAAACCCTGTTCTCGTCTCGCCATCCCCATAATGAAATCGCTGCGTATGGCAGTGCCAAAACTGGGTGGGGGTTCAATTTGTGCGATCTCAATATCCAAAACCTCATCGACAGCATCAACAACTAGTCCGACCAAATGGGGCCCATCCGTATTCGGCAGCTCCAGGATAATAATGCAAGTGCGCTTCCCCAAGACGGTTGCTCCTGCCCCAAAGCGCGCCGATAGATCGACAACAGGAACCACATTTCCCCGTAAATTAATGACCCCTAACACATAATTGGGCATCATAGGTACAGCGGTCAGATGCCCATACTCGATAATTTCCCTCACTCGATTAATAGGTAAAGCCAGCGCGATTTTCATGCAATGAAAAGATAGATTCTGGCCAGCACCGCGATCCTGAAGATCGGATGAGGAGGAATATGCAATCACATCATTCATACCGAGCACCTCCTAAAACTGGACAAAACGACCATCACCCGGCTCTGAATTCAGCGGCGACAAACTGGCCATTTTGCTAGTCCCTCGATTTAAAGCACCAGCAATTGGTTTGGCTTTGCTCGCGACATGACCCCCGATGTCCGAGACCTTAAAATAGCCAATCAGTTCAGTTAACTGTGCCGCTTGCGCATTCATCTCTTCGGCGGTCGCCGCCAGTTCTTCAGAGGATGAAGCGCTTTGTTGAGTGATCTGATTAAGCTGGTTCATAGCCACATTGATCTGACTTACGCCTGTGGTTTGCTCCTGAGACGCTGCGGTTATTTCCTGAACCAGATCGGAGGTGCGCTGAATATCAGGCACCAATTGGTCAAATAGCGTGCCCGCCTGCTCTGCCAACGAAACACTGTTGCCCGCGACTTCGCCGATTTCCTGTGCCGCAATCTGGCTACGTTCAGCCAGCTTACGAACCTCGGCAGCGACTACGGCAAAGCCTTTTCCATGGTCGCCGGCTCGGGCGGCCTCGATGGCTGCATTCAACGCCAGCAGATTAGTTTGGTAGGCAATGTCATCAATGATGCTGATTTTACTGGCAATCTGCTTCATTGCATTGACCGTTTCTTTGACGGCTTGGCCGCCGCGTAGCGCATCGTTAGCCGCCTTTGACGAGATGCCATTGGTCACTTTGGCACTTTCGGTATTCTGGGCAATCGATGCCGACATCTGCTCCATCGAAGCGGACGTTTCCTCGACACTCGCAGCTTGCTCACTCGCGCCCTGACTCAGGGCTTGGGACGTTGCACTAACTTGCTCCGCGGCGCTAGAAAGTGCATCGGCTGATGTTCGCACCTCGCGCATGGTATGACCGAGCTTATCCACCATTTCCTTGATGGCATACAGCAGGGACTTTTTATTATTTTCATCCAGGACTATCGCAACGCCCAAATCGCCTGCAGCAACCTTCCGGGTGATATCGACGGCATAGTCAGGCTCGCCACCTAATTGGTTGACAATACGATAAGAGATGAAAAAGCCCATTCCTAGTCCCAGCAGCACACCGGCAATAATAGCGCCAAACATCAAAGTAGTACTGTGCTGATACAAGGCTTGTGCGGCCATTGCTTGTTCTTCGGAACGTTTCACTTTCTGTTGAACAATTTTTGCAACTTGATCCATCATGCTCTGAATAGTCGGAGCAAAATCACCTTCCAGGTAATTATTGGATGGAGTCTCGGTGCGCAAGGGTTCACTCAGAACCATAGATTCAGTCTTCTTTATGCCATCCTTATAACTTGGCCATATACGATCAAATTCAGCAAATAATGCTTTTCCCTCTTCGGACACAAATTTAGGCCTAGCCTCATTAATCGCAGCTTCAACTGCGCTAAGACTTTTTAAATAACTAGCGATGTGTTGCTGACGACTCTCGTCTGTTTCAGCCAGCATGGCGGCTCGCAAATAGCGACCGATGGCAAGAAAATTCATTCGAGCATCGGCTGCAGCCTTCAACCCCAATAACTCTGTTTCATAGAGTCGATTGGTCATGCCATTGATGTCTCGCATATTGGCATAACCAACACCACCTACAATCGCAGCCACTAGCGACATCAATACGAACGCCAGAACAAGCCTTGTCCTTAATTTCATGTTTTTGAAGAAACTCATAACATTCTCCCGCGCAAAGTTTGCTTATAAAGAAAAATGGGTATATTGAGCCGAGCTAATTTGCTCATGCATCTTCTGCAACATCCCTGGAATATCCAAAATAAGAGCGACCTGACCCGAGCCTAAAATACTAGAACCGCTGATATCCTTTAATTGAGAAAACAAAGTGCCGAGTGGTTTTATTACAATCTGTTGTTCACCGAGCAACTGATCCACAATCAGTCCAAGCTGCTGCTTCCCATGACTAACAACCACGATGTTCTGCCGCTTGGATGGTTGACCCCCGATCGCGAAATGATGACGAAGATGGATGATGGGTAAGGGCTTGCCTCTTAATTCTCGATAATCATATATGGCGTCATCAATAATATGGGTCGCCTCCAGACACTCGGTGACCATATCAAGAGGAATAACCAGAGGTGTGTCACCGACACTGACCAGAAAGCCATCGATGATTGCTAGTGTCAACGGCAAGCGGATCCGCACACAACAGCCAGTCCCTTGCGTGGACTCCAATTCAATAGTGCCCCGCAATGCCTCTACATTCCGACGGACCACATCCATACCAACACCACGGCCAGAGAGATTGCTGACACTCTCCGCGGTAGAAAATCCCGGTTCAAAGATCAGTTGATACAAGGATTGATCATCCAGAAGATTATTGGCATCGATCAATCCCTTGGTTATCGCCTTTTGCCGAATTTTGCCGGCATCGAGCCCTTTACCATCATCATGGACTTCAATAACTATGCTGCCCGACTCATGAAATGCATTCAGTCGAATATTGCCCTGTGCCGGTTTCCCCGAAGCCATTCTCTGTTCTGCGGTTTCAATGCCATGATCGACCGCATTGCGCACCAAATGAGTCAAGGGTTCACTGATACGTTCGACAACCGATTTATCCAATTCGGTTTCAGCACCATTAATGGTCAGCGAGATCGATTTACCCAACTCCTGACTGGCATCGCGCACCAAACGTTGAAATCGCATGAAGGTCTCGCCAATTTCAACCATTCGTAAACGTAAGGCCGATTCTCTGATTTGTTCAACGTGTCGATTAATGGCCGACACCGAAGCGAGTAACTCACTGTCAGCTTTACTCCGCGCCAACATTTCACCACCGGCAGAAGCAATCACTAACTCCCCGACCAAATTAATCAGTTCATCGAGCTTCTGAGCTGAAACCTTGATAAAAGCGCTATCGGCATGACGTTTTTCTCGTATTTGGCTTTGTTTTTGCAGCGCTTGATTGACCATGACAGGAGGAACAATCCCCTCCTCCACCAACAATTCACCCAAGCGAGTTTTTTCCGGATGTTCCGCTTGTCGTGATAATCCTTCGCGCAACTCATGCTCGGTCAATAATCCACTTTGGATCAGTATCTCGCCCAGTAACTCTTTATCTTCAGGCAACTCCGAGATTAATTTTAAATAATCTTGTGTTTTGCTCTCCGGTGGCAAAATCCGGATTTGAGCAAGCTCCTGAATAAACTCGAACACCTCTTCAATCTCTGCTTTGGTGGCCTCGGTGACCAAATCGACTTCCACTCCGAGATAACAAACTTCCGCATGAAAATCAGGCCAATTCGGCAATCCATTTTGTATAAGCTGGATATGGCTAATGGAACCTAACTTGCACAAATATCGGATAAATGAGGCTGGATCAAAACCGAACTCAAATAAGTTCGGAGAAAAACGCAAAGAGATATGCCAACTAGCAGCACTGGGTGTTCGCGCCTCGCGCTCTACTTGCGGGAGTACCGGCTCTGCCAATGCACACGAGGCGTTCGTATCCCCTGGAACAAGCGACTGCAACAAAGCAAATTGTGCCGCATGCTGCTGGACCAGGGGAGACGGAGCCACGCCGGTGGCCAGCGATTCGACCTCATTGCTCAGAATATCCAGTCCTGATAGCAAAGCCGATATTTGCTGCCGATTCAGTCCTATGCCTTGGTCACGGACGCGCATAATCAGACTTTCTTGATGATGGGTAAATGCGACAAAGTCATCCAGCGCGAACAAGCCAGCAGAGCCTTTCAGGGTATGGACGGCCCGAAACAAGCTATTCAAGAGCTCTTCACCCTCGTCGTCACCATTATCCAGTGCCAGCAATATAGTCTCGGCCTGCTGGATGAGATCCCTGGCCTCTTCCAAAAAATTTGCTAATAACTGGCTCCACTGATCCTGACTGAACATGCCGGCTCCTTAATCATCAATGTTCCGAAAGCACAATGACATCGCCAAACAGCGAGGCTAATTGGTAAAGATCCAGGAGTTCGATCACAGAGTTTGAATGCTGCTGCAGTGTTAGCTGCACTCCCAAGCTTTTGCGTAATGCCAACAACAGTTGCAAGCCTGCGGTATCAATTTCCGATACTCCGGCCAAATCCATGATCAATTCGCCCTCTACCGGCCAAGCTTCGGTTATTTGTTGCTGAAATTCGGCCACCTCGTAAATGGTTAATGGTCCATGAATACGCACAAATAAATTGGAACCCTCGGTTGTTAGCTGCAACACAGTTCACCTCCGCTAAAGGATCAATTTTTCCACGGCAGCCAACAATTGCGGGGGCTGAAACGGTTTGATAATCCAGGCACGGGCACCAGCAGCCTGGCCCTCTTTTTTCTTGGATTCCTGACTTTCGGTGGTGAGCATGACCACAGGCGTAAATTTATGTTCCGGCTTACTCTTGAGAGCTTTCAGGAAGGTGATGCCATCCATATTGGGCATATTGACGTCGCTGATGATGAGATTAACGCGCTGTCCCACCAGCTTGTTCAAAGCATCCTGGCCATCACAGGCATCGATAACCCCGTACCCGACCGAGGTCAGTGCTGCCTTCACCAACTGCCGAATAGACAGGGAGTCATCCACTATCAACACTGTTTTACTCATGAACATTCCCTCTTAGAAAAAGGTGACGGCATCACTCTCGACTCGCGTATTGATTCGCCCTTGATGCTCTTCATCCGTCGTGAAGCGTTGACGGAAGCGCTGCTCCCAATGGTGCAAATCAAACTCACCACTTAACTCTTCAATCATCATGGTGCGAATTTCAGTCAAATCCGTTTGTAGATGTTCAAGTATCTGGCTGACCCTATCTTGAAACTGCAGCTTGACGATGATGTGGCTGATAGCGGTGGCACTCTCTTCAGATAACAAATGAAGCCGACTTCCCGCATCGTGAAGTTCATTGATTTCTGTACTTAACCGCGCAGTCACTGTCATCACCGCCTGATCGAGTAATGCGAGGTTGTTATCATCCGTCCGCACCAGATTATCTGCAGCGTCAATGGTGGCCTGAATGGCTTGGGTGACCGCCTCGACCTTCTTGGCAATGTCCCGGCCGGTTTCGCCAGACTGGCCAGACAAGGTCCGCACCTCGTCGGCAACCACCGCAAATCCTCGACCGGCCTCGCCCGCACGAGCCGCTTCGATCGCCGCATTGAGTGCTAATAAATTGGTCTGGCTCGCCAGTTTTTGCACAGAGCCAGCCATGTTCTTCAATTCCAACATGTAGTTACTCAGCTCGGTAATGGTCTGCTGCAGCTGGGTTTTATAACTGCGCGCCCCATCAAATGCGGCAATCACGCTAGCGAGTGAGCGATTAGTCTCCTCGAGGACCTGAGTAATCGAATGTCCGCCATGACGACCACCGAACAGATTCGAACTGGTCTGATTTTCTTCCTGTAATCGTCCCATCAACATGGAAAAAGGCGACAACAGGGCTTCGATGTTGTTGCGCACCAAGTCTCCGACCACATCAATCTGTCGATGCCAGGCATCCAGCACGGCAGGCATTTGCACCAGTAAGGGATCCGGCTCTGGCGTAACCACCATTGGAGCCTCGCTCTGCTTATCTGTCCTATCGCGTTCTAACCGCTGCTTCTGCTTGATAAACCGAAACAGCTCAACAAGCTGCATAGCCATTCCAGCGGCGATCAACAGCTGACCCACAATGGAATGATTCAACCCGATAGCCAATAAACCAAGGCCGCTCAGTAACAACACCAACACTCGGTACACAGCAAACCTCCGAGACCAAGAAGGAAAAAAGGACAGATAACCGACAGACACTTGGCAAGCTTAGGAAGGAATAATGGCGACAACCGGAACTCAGAGTCGTTATGTGACAGGCATCACGCGACAATATGAATGCGCAAATTCAGTGCCAATAACAGATAAAATCACTGAAAATCGCTAAATATGGCAAATATGACAGCAGGTAAATTTCAGGTGTTATTTATGCTAAAGCGCCTAACCACTGGATTTATTTACTATCTTCTTCTCTAAATATTTTGAACCTATGATACATATCACTCTAAGACGTAAATCCGATTGGCGGAACAGCCCAAACAACCGATATTGTTTACCAGACGAACCAACACGGAGAGTTGATCATGTTTCTCGACTATTTTGCCCTCGCGGTCTTACTGATCGTGGTGCTAGTGTGTTTTTACGGAATTATTGTCATCCACGATATTCCTTATGAAATTGCAGTGAAGCGGGATCATCCGCACCAGGATGCCATCCATGCCGCGGGCTGGGTCAGCTTGTTCACCTTGCATGCCATCTGGCCCTTCCTGTGGATCTGGGCCACCATCTACCGACCTGAGCGGGGATGGGGCTTTTCACAGCAACAACAGCAGCAGGATCACACGCAACTGGCAGCTCTGGAATTGCGGATCAGCCAATTAGAGCAGCAACTGCACGCATCAACTGGCACGGAAAACGCCAAGAGCGCCCAGCAGGGAGAAAAATAAATGGATTTGCTCATCATCATGACGTACGCAGCCTTTGCCTACGGCTGCTTCAAAGTGTTCAAGATCCCGGTGAACAAATGGACGGTCCCAACCGCCATGCTGGGGGGCGTCTTCATCGTCGCCGGTCTGATCCTGACCATGAACTATAACCATCCCTACACCTTCATTGCCCAAAAAGCGGTCGTTACCGTCCCCGTGATCCCGCAGGTCAGTGGCACAGTCTCTGAGGTGTTGGTCACCCCGAACCAACCGATTAAAGCGGGCTCGATTCTGTTTAAAATCGACCCGACCATCTATCAAGCACGAGTGGATCGTCTGACCGCTGATCTGGTCAAGGCAGAACAACAAGTCAAATCCCAGCAAGCACAACTGACCGCCAGCCAGAGCGAAGTCGAACGCGCTACGGCAGAACGGGACAAGGCGTTCAAGGATTTGGGACGATATCAGCGGGCGGCCGGAAAAGCCGTCAACCCGTTTACCGAACAAGAAGCGACCAATGCCAAGCAAGCGTACCTGGCACAGGAAGCAAATCTGGCCACGGCACGCGCTCAACAGTTGCAGATACAGAGTCAACTGGATGCTATGGTGGATGGCGAAAATGCTTCTGTGGTCAGCCTGCGCGCCCAACTGCGCGAAGCGAAATACAACCTGGAACAGACGGTAGTCCGTGCCTTGACCGATGGCTACGCCACTCAGGTGTTGTTGCGCCCAGGCAGTTATGTCAACAGCATGCCATTTCGCCCTTCGCTATTTTTTATCCCGAAGCAAGACCGCGGCATCGTCGCCTCGTTCCGGCAAAACTCGTTGCAGCGCGTCAAGGCTGGCGATGAGGCCGAAGTGTCGTTCACCGGCATCCCAGGTACTATCTTCAAAGCCAAGGTTAAACAGGTAATTCCTGTTGTTCCGGAGGGGGCCTATCAGACTCAGGGCGCGTTACAAACCGTGACCTTCGATAACCGCAATGGCGTCCTGGCGGAACTGGAACTGGATGCGGCCATCGAAGCCTACAACCTGCCTGATGGTGTATCCGCTCAGGTCGCTATCTACACCGATCATATGGCACATTTGGCAGTCATGCGGAAGGTGTTGCTGCGCATGACCAGCTGGATGCATTACATCTACCTGGATCACTAATCGACGCGGCCGATGCATGACCTAAAGGGCTTGGTCATGCACAAGTAAATAGCTGATGTGCGGGGGATTGTTTTGACAAGCCCCCCGCCCATCGAGCACAATCAGGCGTTCATCAGACCTAGTGGGACTCAATAACATGACGGCGGAAACCCAAAATTTCTCGACCCTAGAACAGGCCTTCTCTCTTGGGAATGGTCAGGACTCAGCACTCAACTGGTTGAGAAAAAACCGCAGTCAGGTCGCCATCTTTCTGGTCAGCGGTATCAAGCTGGAAGGCATCATCAGTGGCTTCGATCAGTACAGTGTGCTGTTGACGGACGCCCACGGTAACCAGCAGATGATTTACAAGGCCAAGATTTCTACCATAGCGTTGCTCACCAGCAGAATGGGCGGCGGTATCCAGCGCCCCCGTCGTCCGCCACGTCCTGGCATGGATCAACGCGGTGGTAGCTATGAAGATCGTCGCAATAGCCCCCCCGATGACACGACGCAAAGCTAAGTCCACTTATTCTTGATGCATAGCATGAGGCCCCATTCCGGGGCCTCGTTCATTTCAGCTTGTTTGCCCTGTCGTCAGGGTCGCCCAATCCGGCGCCCCCTCGACCACCATGACGCAATCCATCCCTGCAGCCTGTGCCGCCAACCGGCCAATTTCGGTGTCTTCAAACACCAGACAATCGGCAGCTGCAACCCCCAGACGCTCAGCCGCCAGCAGGAAGGTATCGGGTGCCGGTTTATGTCCTTGCACATCATCCGCGGCGACTACGGTGTGGATATAGAGCCCCAGCCCGCTTTGCGCCAGGATCCGCTCGGCATTGGCATGCAAGGAGCCGGTGCCGATCGCCATCGGTAACGTTGCCGCCGCCTGCTCCACCAGCGCCACCATGGCCGGAAACGGCGAGGCCTGCTCGATCATGGCCACATAATGGGACGTTTTGCAGCGAGCAACGGCTTCGGCGTCCAGCTCTATCTGCTGCTCCTGAGCAATCAGCGCGGCAATCTTGCGACTTGGAACACCACCACGAGCGTAGAGCCATTCCTTGTCACAGACGAAACCAAACTCCCGGGCAGTGAGTTGCCAAGCCGCCAGATGCAGGGGCATAGAGTCGACCAGCGTGCCATCCATATCAAAGATCAGGGCTTTGTAACGCTGCCACATGGAGTCCATCCTCGTTGTCAGAAGCAGTTGCAATAAAAAGGGGGATCCATGATCCCCCTATAGGTGACTCACTCGCGATGCCAATCTGGCAATCAGATCAATTCCAGCTGAGTCATGACGCTGCGGATCCGCTCTTTGGTTGCCGCACTCAACGGCATCACCGGCACCCGGCACTCTTCGGTGCACAGACCCAGCAGCGAGGCCGCGTATTTTGCACCCGCCGGACTCGGCTCGGCAAACATCACCTGATGCAGGGGGATCAGGCGATCCTGCAAAGCGCGCGCCGCAGCCCAATCGCTAGCCAGTGTCAGCTCCTGAACCTGAGCCACCAGTTTGGGGGCCACGTTTGCCGTAACGGAAATACAGCCAGTCCCACCACCTACGTTATAGGCCACTGCGGTAGCATCTTCGCCCGACAACCAGGTGAAGGGCTTCTTGATCAATTGGCGCTCGCTCCAGGGGCGAGCGAGATCCCCGGTGGCATCCTTGACGCCAACAATACGCGGCAACTCGGCCAGACGCGCCATGGTTTGTGGCTGGATATCGACGATCGCGCGCGGCGGAATGTTGTACAGAATGATCGGGATATTGGTCTCGTCATGCACCATCTTGAAGTGATGATAGAGGCCATCCTGATTCGGACGGTTGTAATAACCGGCCACATGGAGAGTCGCATCGGCACCGGCACGCTCGGCCACCCGGGTGTATTCAATGGCTTCAATCGGGTTATTCGAGCCAGCCCCGGCGATCACCGGCACGCGACCTGCGGCCTGTTTGACCACTAATTCGATGACGCGGCAATGCTCATCATGGGAGAGCGTCGGGCTCTCTCCGGTGGTTCCCACCGGTACAATGCCGTGGGTGCCCTGCTCGATATGCCATTCCACCATTCTGGTGAGCGCCGCTTCATCCAGCCGACCATCACGGAAGGGGGTAATCAGCGCTACGATTGAACCTTGAATCATACAAACTCCTTTTTGAAAACTCGGTATCCGGAACAAAAAACCCCGGTTACGGGCTGCGTAACCGGGGTTTATGAATCTGCCAAGGGCGGACGACCGTTACGCGGAAACGAAAAAAACCTCAGGTTTCAGAGGTTTATTGTATTTTCGTTTCAGACTCAGATTTGTCATCGGCCAAACTACATAAGTGTGCAATGAATGAGCATAGTTCTGCATCGCTGCATAAATGTCAAGCCTCGGCATCTCATGTATAATTCGCCCCCCATACCCTGCCGAGGCCCGAACATGTCTACCGCTCAAAGCCCTGTCAGCCAGCTGCTGGAACGCAATGCCGCCCTGTTTGCTGACAAACACCTGCTGATCGCCGGTTACATGGAAGACAACTACCCGCTGGCCCTGGCCACGGCAGCGACATCGGCCACTCTGTTCACCACCGATTACAGCCGGTGGCGGCAACTCACGGCTCTGCATACTCCCGATGCGGGTCAGGTGCAGATCCCGTTCAGTCACCAGCTTGACGCCGCCCCGCCCGCCTTCGATGCACTGCTGATCCTGCTGCCCAAGGCCAAAGCCGAAGCCCATTATCTGCTGGCAAATCTGTTGCCCCATCTGCGCAGCGGCAGCGACATTTTCCTGGTTGGCGATAACCGGGGCGGCATCAATGGTGCCGACAAGCTGCTGGCCCAATACACCCGCCACTGCCAGAAGCTCGATAGCGCACGGCGCTGCTCGCTAGTCCATGCCGCACTCGATCAGCCAGTCAATCCATTCCAGCTCGAGAGTTGGTTGCAGCACTATAACGTCAGTGTCCGCGGCCACAACTTGCGCGTGGTGGCATTGCCTGGGGTGTTCAGCGCCGATGGCCTGGATGAAGGAACCCGCATGCTGTTGGAGCACTTACCGCCCTTGCAAGGACGAGTATTGGATATGGGCTGCGGGGCCGGAGTGATTGGCAGCGCCCTATGCGCCTTGCATCCCGGGCTGGAGGTCGAGATGTGCGATATCAACGCCCTGGCGCTGGAGAGTGCCCGCCGCACCCTGGCAGCCAATCAGCTTAGCGCCAAAGTTTATCCCTCGGACATGCTGTCGGATGTTCAGGGCAAGGTGCAGCATATTGTCACCAATCCGCCGTTTCATGCCGGTCTCAAGACACTATATGGTCCGACAGAGCAACTGATCGCCCAGGCACCACAGAAGCTGGCGCCACGGGGATCACTGCTACTGGTCGCCAATGCCTTCCTCAAATACCAGCCCTTTCTGCAGAAGGCATTTCGCCAGCAGCAGATCCTGGCCGAAGATAAAAAGTTCAGGCTGTATCACAGCTTGTGACGGATAAAATTGTCTTAACAAGAGTTTGTTCAATCTGTTAGATTCAAAAAGCGACAATAATTACCTCTGACGATTCGAGGTAATTTTTTTAGTAGCAGAATGAAAGCGATTTCATCAGTTGGAGCATAGGCATGGCGGGTGTATTGGCGATGATCCTGGCAGGCGGGGAAGGCACGCGGCTGCAACCCCTGACGGTCACACGCAGCAAACCTTCAGTCCCGTTCGGCGGCAGTTACCGGCTGATCGATTTTGTGCTGAACAATTTCGTCAACTCCGACTTCCTGCGCATCTATGTGCTGACCCAGTTCAAGTCCCAATCCCTCTATCTGCATATGAAAAAAGGCTGGAACCTGACGGGGATCACCGGCCGCTTCATCGACCCGATCCCGGCACAAATGCGGATGGGGAAACGCTGGTATGATGGCACCGCCGACGCTATCTACCAGAACATGGGCTTTGTCGAACTCACAGCCCCCGAGCATGTCTGCATCTTCGGCAGTGACCATATCTACAAGATGGATATCCGCCAGATGGTGGACTTCCACAAAGAGAAAAAAGCGGCATTAACCGTGGCGGCGATCCGGGTGCCCATCGCCCAGGCTCATCTGTTTGGCATAATCGAAGTCAATGACGCCGGGCAGATGATCGGCTTTGAAGAAAAACCCAAACATCCGAAACCCTTGCCCCATGATCCGGACCACGCCCTAGCCTCCATGGGCAACTATGTGTTCGAAACCCAGACCCTGTATAGCGAACTCACGCTGGATGCCGAGAATGAAGCCTCCAGCCATGATTTCGGCCGCGACATTATTCCCAGCCTCTACCCCAGAGCCGCTGTCTATGTCTATGACTACAGCAATAACAAGGTTGAAGGCGAAAAGACGGCTGTGTACTGGCGCGATGTCGGTAACATCGACAGCTATTGGCAGGCCCATATGGATTTGGTGGCCGACAATCCGCCCTTCTCCCTATATAACCGCAAGTGGCCGCTGCATACCTATTATCCGCCCTTGCCACCAGCCACCTTTATCAATACCGCCGCACACCAGGCCTGTATTTCCCACTCCCTGATTTCCGCCGGTTGCTACATCCAGGGCAGCAGCATAGAGCGCAGCGTGATGGGCTTCCGCTGTAATCTGGCCTGCGGCAGCAAGATCGAGGAGTCGGTGCTGCTCGGGGATGTGAAGATTGGTGAGGGCTGTCGCATCCGTCGCACCATTATTGATAAGCATGTTGAAATTGCACCGGGCGTTGTGATCGGTGAAAATCCCGCCCATGACCGGGAACGGTTTACCGTTTCCGACCAAGGGATTGTTGTTGTGCCCAAGGGCGCCAGAGTTGGTTTTTAATTCATGAATATTCTGTTCATTGCTTCCGAAGTTGAAAGCTTTGCCAAAACCGGGGGCCTCGCCGATGTGGCCAAAGCCCTGCCACTGGCTCTCAAGCGCCGCGGTCATGACGTGCGTATCGTCATGCCTTACTACGCCAGCATTGCCGGCCGGGAAAAATCCCAGCACCTCGGCGGTTTTACCCTGCCAACGCGTCCGGGCCACACCGACATTCCCTACCAGGTCCGACAGATGGAGCTGGATGATGTGCCTGTCCTGCTGATCGACTTCCCGAACTACTTCGATCGCAAGAGCCTGTATGCCGAAAACAACAATGCCTATGCCGACAATGGCGAGCGCTTCGCGTTTTTTTCTGCCGCCTGCCTGCAAGTCAGCGAACAGATTGGCTTCAAGCCCGATATCGTCCATTGCAATGACTGGCATACCGCGCTGGTCCCCATGCTGCTGAAGACCCGTTATGCCAATAACTCCTTCTTCCAGAGTACCCGCAGCATATTGACCATTCATAACGGCGCCTTTCAGGGCGTGTTCGAGCGCAACCAGCTATGGGCTCTGCCGGAAGTCACCGACACCTACAACGAGTCGATCCTGCAGGGGCATGCCTACATCAACTTCCTGAAGTGTGGTGTGCTCTACGCCGACAAGATCAATGCCGTCAGTCCCAGTTACGCCTCGGAACTGATGACCTATCTGGGCGGCCATGGCATGGCCAAGAACTTCCAGGAACGCTCCAGCGATGTCCGCGGGATCATCAATGGCTGCGACTATGCCGACTGGGATCCGAAAACCGATCCGCTGATCCCGGTCAACTACGATGCCAATCGTCTGGCTGACAAGGAGCTGTGCAAGCACGCCTTGCAAAAGCGCGCCGGACTGGATATCGGTGATACGCCGCTGTTCGGCATGGTCTGTCGTCTGACCGAACAGAAGGGTCTGAATCTGCTGTTGCCGATCCTGGAAAAATTCCTGGTACATCGGGTGCAGGTGGTGATCGTCGGGACTGGTGAACCGTCGCTGGAAGAGCGGTTGACCGAGATGATGGCGGCCCATCCCGATCGCCTGGCCTATCTGAATGCCCACGACAATGGTCTGGCCCACTTAGTCGAGGCGGGCAGCGACTTTTTCCTGATGCCCTCCCTGTTCGAGCCCTGCGGCCTGAACCAGATGTACAGCCTGGCCTATGGCACCCTGCCCATCATCCGGGCGGTCGGTGGATTGCGGGATACCGTGGTTGACTATGACCATCAGGCCAAACGTGCCACCGGCTTCAGCTTTCAGGAGCCCGAACCCCTGGCCCTGCTGTCCACCCTGCGTCGCGCCCTGCTGTTCTTCCTGCAAGAACCCGAGGAGTATCATCGTGTTCAGCAGACCGCCATGCGCACCCGTTACCTGTGGAGCGATTCGGTGCTCAGTTACGAACAGATGTATAAAGACGCCTTGGGACTGGGCACTGGCCATTAATGCAGCGCGACTGGTGATAAAAACCCCAGTCGCGAAAAAATCCAGTGGATCCGGCAATTATTCCGCGAGCAATGGTTGACGTCCCCGGCAGAATAGATAGAATGCCAGCCGCAAGATGCGATGGTGGCGGAATTGGTAGACGCGCTAGCTTCAGGTGTTAGTGCCTTCGGGTGTGAGGGTTCGAGTCCCTCCTATCGCACCAAGTAATCTGTTGATTGGCAACATAAAAACCAGGCGTTGGCTGACAACGATAAAAGCAGTGACAAGTTGTGCGATGGTGGCGGAATTGGTAGACGCGCTAGCTTCAGGTGTTAGTGCCTTCGGGTGTGAGGGTTCGAGTCCCTCCTATCGCACCACAACTTCTTGATGAAGACTTGTCCATGCGGTTGGTCGCATGTCAATCCAACCAACAAACAATCCGGGCGATGGTGGCGGAATTGGTAGACGCGCTAGCTTCAGGTGTTAGTGCCTTCGGGTGTGAGGGTTCGAGTCCCTCCTATCGCACCACTTGATTGATGCAAGTGGGCCAGGATTGTCGGAACCATGCTGTTGGCGGCATGTAAATCCAGTCAACGACACAATGTGCGAGGGTGGCGGAATTGGTAGACGCGCTAGCTTCAGGTGTTAGTGCCTTCGGGTGTGAGGGTTCGAGTCCCTCCTCTCGCACCACAATTTGTGAGCCCGGGATGAGCATCATCCCGGGCTTTTTGTTATATATTTCCTGGTGAAACCAAACCATCAAGGAAGTATGTCGCCATGGCTCTGCAAGATATCCACAACTACTACGAAGATCTGGTCCAGCACTATATTCATGCGCTGGAGCTGGATCGCACCCGCGATGCTGATTTCCTGGCCGACTTGTACTGCCTGGTGCTCAACCAGCTGCCCGCGCACTACATCCGTTACGGGGTGGATATGATCTATTTCACCTCGGACGAGAAACGCCAGGAGATGGAAGAGAAGGTCAACTTCGCGGTCACCAGCGCCATCAGCTGGCTGGATAACGAAAACCATCGCCGCAACACCCGCGATCAGCAGTAACCGATCGCTTCACGACAAAAGGCTCGCTTAGCGAGCCTTTTGTGTTTCCAGCTCGAGACCATCCGGACATACCGCCCCCCACCTGCGCTCAGGGCTTAGTGCCCGAAGCGGCTTAGAACCACAGCGCCGTCAGTACAGTCGCCAGACAGACCACCACGCCCAGGGCATTGCACAGAAACATGGGCCAATCTTTTTGCTGCTTGAGCAAGGCATACCCCACCCAGGCGATGCAGTTGATGGTCGAGGCCACCGGCAACAGCATGGAGCCCGGCGCGCCACTGATATTCAGGCGGATTTGATCCACATAGGAGGCATACATCACCATGGCCATGATGGAAGCAAACCACCCCAGGTGCTGGATCATCTTCTCATTGTTCATTCTCACTCCTTGGCTTATCCAGAGCCTTGATGCTCGCTGATGGATCCATGTAATCGATTACACTTTATCGTGGCAATGATAACGTAGCGAGGGAGCATGAATAAATAGGGATCAGATAAAAACAGGATTAAATCACCGATCAGATCCATCACCACGTCATGGTAGCGATTTCACTGACAATGCAGGCCACATAAGGACAGCACTCAGTGGAGGGAGAGAGCGTCTGTTGAGCCAACCCTCCCCCAGCGATCGGGATGCGCTAAGCGGACCCTCTGCGCCAGGGATGCCGCCAACGAGCCTCCTTAGGATGGATTTACGGCGAGTTGGCGTAGGAGACGCTCTCTCCCAACCTCGTCGCTTAGCGGCAAAGCCGCAGGCGCACCACGGTTTCCACATGTAGGGTATGGGGGAACATATCCACCGGCTGCACCGCATCCAGGCGATAGCCGCGTGGCTGCAGATAGGCCAGATCCCGCGCCAGGGATCCCGGATCGCAGGAGACATAGACCAGAGTGCGCGGCGCCATCTGCAGGATAGTCTCCAGCACCACCCGCTCGCAGCCCTTGCGCGGCGGATCCACCACCACCACATCGGCGCGATAGGCCCGGGCATAGAGCTCGGGTACCACCACTTCGGCCTTGCCGACGTGGAACTCGGTGTTGGTCAGTCCATTGCGCTCGGCGTTCGCTCGGGCATCGTCTATCGCTTCGCTGACCAGCTCGACCCCGACCACAGTCGCCGCCTGCCGGGCCAGAAACAGCGAGATGGTGCCGATGCCGCAGTAGATATCAAACACCGTCTCCTGGCCGCTCAGCTCGGCCAGACGCAGCGCCTCGCGGTACAGCACCTGAGTCTGCTCCGGGTTGATCTGGTAAAAGGAGAGCGGCGAGAGCGCAAAGTCCAGGCCAGCGAGTTGATCGCGGATCACCGGCTCACCCCTGAGGGTACGGTTGTCAAAACCCAGAATGCGGTTGCCACGCTCGGGGTTGATGTTCTGCACCACGCTGGTCAGTTGCGGGAATCGCGCCAGCCGGGCCAGCAGCGCCTCCTGATGGGGCAGCTCGTCGCCCAGCGTCACCAGCACCAGCATCCACTCGCCGGAGACGCGACCGTCGCGCAGCATCAGATAGCGCACCACACCGCTGTGGTTCTCTTCGTCATAGGCGGCGATGGCTAACTCCCGCAGCCAGGCGCGCACCTCGGCCACCAGCTCGGCAGTCAATGCCGGCTGGATGCCGCAATCATCACACACCACCAACTGGTGACTCTGCTTGCGGAAGAAACCCAGCTCGGCCCCCTCGGGGCTCGGACGCACCGCATACAGCGCCTTGTTGCGATAGGCAAAGGGCTTATCCATGCCCAGACACTCGGCCACCTCGACGGCAGCGTCCCCCGCCAGCACCCCCTTGGCGGTGAGCTGATCCAGCACCAACTGGCGCTTGAGCCGCAACTGGGCGGCATAATCGAGGATGCCGATCTGGCAGCCGCCGCACTCGGTATGGGGGCAAAAGTTATCGACCCGATCCGGGCTGGGTTGCAGCACCGCCAGCAACTCGCCCTGGGCGTATTTGGGCTTGATGCCATGCAAGCGTACCTGCACCCGCTCCCCCGGCAAGGCACCGCTGACATACAGGGTGCGGCCGTCCAGCTCGCCGATCCCATCCCCCTTGTCGGTCAGGGCGGTGATGGTGACATCCAGCGGATGGGTCAAGGCGGGGGGGGATAGGGACATAACAAGGCTCCGGATTCACGATCAACGATACGCCCCATGGCGCATCGGCGGCGATTCTAGCACGGACCTGGAGGCTGACGAAAAAGCCCGTAGCCCCATATTGATGGCGTCATCTCGGCGATGAAGAAAATCTGACTCATCAGCCGCGAGCCATCGTGGCTGGATGGCAGCTTCTGGTTAAAGAGACTCATGGATGACAGTGGAGTCCTGCAGATAGCTATCCAGCAGGCGCTTGATATAACCCGATTGCTCCAACTCCTGCAGTCGAGCCGATACATAAGGCTCCAATGCCTGACAGGGCGAGCGGCGACTAAAGCCAATATGAATGGACTCGTTCGTCACGGGTGGGGACAGTACCTCGATTTCACGCTCCATACCCTGCCGGTGCAGATAGTAGTGTCCGGCATATTGGCCAGACACAAAGTAATCAATCCGGCCCAGCCTGAGCTTCTCAAAGTTCTCCTGCATGGAATCAGCCGTTTCTACCGTCAGATGTTGCTGCAAAAAGAGATCAAATTTGCTGCCGAAGGTGTCGCCTAGGCTCACCCCACCGCGCAGGCCGACCAGGGTTTGCCAGTCGTCCATCGAGTTTTGTTTGCCCCTGAGTCTGAAAATAGCGATCGGATTGGCAAAGATGGGATGATGCGAGAAGAGCAGATAGGTTTCCCGCTCCGGCGTCTTGCGCAGGCTCAGCAAGAGATCGATACGCCCTTCCTGTGCCATCTGCTGAGCGCGTTTCCAGGGGTAGACCACAGCCTTGAGTTTGACACCCGCCGGCACCAGAAGAGGGAGCAGATCGATACTGGCGCCCCGATAACTGAGCTGATCCTCGCTCCAGCCATAGGGTGGATAGGCAGGATTGGTGGCGTAGACCAGAGTCTCGCACTGAGCCGCCGCCATACAGGGCATGGCCAAGACGCCCAGCAAATAGCCAAGGCTCCAGGCTCGAAATATGTTGAACCCCATATGGCACTCCAATCGCTGACCTGCCCATAAGCGTAGCAGACGTCGGATGAGATCCCGGGGCCCCTCGGGGGGCGAAATAAGGAATGACGATCGGATCACATGCCGAACAACGGCTTGCTCAATCCGGGTTTGCCACCGACTGCGCGCCACAAAAAAGCCCCGCACAGGCGGGGCAACTCTCAGGACTCATACCAGACTATGGCGCATTACTCCGCCGTCAGTGGCACAGAACCCACCCGGCCCCTGGCATCACGCTGCGCGGCGGCTTCCAGCTTGGCGGCCATCGCCAGCTTGGCGGCATAGCCGGGCTGTTGACGCGCCACCCACAGCTCGCGCCATTTGATCATCGCCGAACCCAGAATGATGACCCCTAAGCCCAGCATCAGCAGCGAGATACCGCCGTTGAACAGGTTGTAGCCCTTGGCCGCCGGGTTGAAGTAGACATGGCTCACCATCCAGTAACCGGCATAGTTGACGGTGACGAACAGATAGGCCAGCGGGATGAGACAGGTCAGCATGTAGCGACGCTTCTGTGCCAGGCGCAGGATGATGGTCGCGCCTATGATCAGACCCACCGAGGCCATCAGCTGGTTGGAGACCCCGAACAGCGCCCACACCGAGCCGATATCGCCGGACATCAGCAGATAGCCCCACATCACGCAGGCCAGCACGCTGGCACCGATGGCGCCCGGCATCCAGTCAATGCGCTTGAGCGGTGCATAGAACTCGCCGAAGAAATCCTGGATCAGGTAGCGGGAGACCCGGGTACCGGAATCGACGGCGGTCAGGATAAACACCGCCTCGAACATCACCACAAACTGGAAGAAGTAGGAGGCCAGATCGCTAAACCACGGCACCTTGGTGAAGATATAAGACATGCCCACCGCCAGCGTCACGGCACCGCCGGTGCGGCCATACAGGTCCATGCCGATCTCCTGGGAGAGCATGGGCAAATCCACCACCTGCATCCCCAGCTTGGCGAAGGCTTCCGGGCTGGCGTTGATGGCGAAGTAATCCGCCGGATGCAAGGCGGTAGCGGCAATCAGCGCCATCACCCCAACCACACACTCGGCCAGCATGGCCCCGAAGGCGACCGGCAGAATATCGTTCCACTTATCCACCAGTTTCGGCGTAGTGCCGGAGCCGATAAAGGCGTGGAAACCTGAGATGGCGCCACAGGCGATGGTGATGGAGATAAAGGGCCACACGGGACCTGCCAATACCGGGCCGCCGCCGTGGATAAATTGGGTCAGCGCCGGGAACTGGATCTCCGGGTTGATGCAGATGACGCCAATCACCAGGGCACCGAACACGCCAATCTTCATAAAGCTGGAGATATAGCCGCGCGGTGTCAGCAGCAGCCACACCGGCAAGGCGGTGGCGAAGAAGGCATAGATGGGCAGCGCCAGACTGATGGTGTCGGCGCGCAGGGTCAACCACTCGCCAAAGGCGCTGGCCTGCACATAAGGGCCGAAGAACACGCAACCGAGCACGGCGATAAAGCCCACCCAGGAGGCGGCGCTCAGGTTACCGGTCAGCTTGTGCCAGATGCCGACCACCATGGAGATGGGGATGGTCATAAACACCGCGAACACGCCCCAGGCGTTACGCTCCAGCGCGTGCACCACCACCATGGAGAGACCCGCCATGGTGATGGTGATGATAAACAGCATGGCGAGCCCCGTACACCAACCGGCAATCGGCCCGAGCTCAGCCTTGGCCACCTCGGAGAGCGACTTGCCCTGATGCCGCATCGAGGCGAACAGCACCACGGTATCGTGCACAGCGCCACCGATGACGCAGCCGATCAGCAGCCACAAAAAGCTGGGCAGATAGCCGTATTGCGCCGCCAGCACAGGGCCGACCAGGGGACCGGCGGCGGCAATCGCCGCGAAGTGTTGACCGAAGTTGACCCAGCGGTTGGTCGGCACATAGTTCTTGCCGTCTTCGAGCTGGTGGGAGGGGGTAACCAGGGAATCATCGGCTTGCAGTACCTTGCGCACAAAGAATACGCCGTAGAGGCGATATGCAATGGCAAGGATGCACAGCGCCGCGATGACAAAAGTAATGGCGTGTTGCATACAGGAGTCTCCGTTCCATGCCCGCAGAGGTGGGGCTCAGACTCCACTCTAATCAGCCCGTTGCAAAGGCCAAGTCGCCACTGGGTGAGCGGTCGCCGGTGACGATGAGTGGTTGAAATGGGGGGGCGAGTGGCGGCCGGTTTGCCGCTTGGCCATCGCCGGCCCCCCATCGACCCGGAGCTCACCGATGGATTCGGCCAGCGGGCCGCCCCCCGAAGTCCCCGGCAGGAGTGGTCGTTTTGTGCAGCCCATCACGACTCGCGGCGACAGGCGCGGACTCCACCGCCGAAATAAACCACCCCGGAGGATGCCGGATGCCGGGGACGCTTCACATAGTGGGGGCCAGTGAGCAGACAGGGACTCATCACGTTTGCCCCACCGACCTCCTCATCAAGGGTAACCATCAGGGAAGAAACCATGTTCAAAGCACATCCGTTAGCCATCGCCATGTTGCCGGGTCTGTTGGCGCTCGCGGCAGCGAGCCAGGCCACACCCAATCCCACCTCACCAACCGTCACAGCGCCGGTAGCCGACCTGCCACCTCTGTATCTGTTGATCGATGATCGACCACCCGCCGATTCCCTGCGCTTTCGCGGCGATGACCAGCGGCAGTATCACCTGACCACCCGACTGACCAAGGGGAACTATCAGATCCAGATCGCCGACCGGGCCCGAACGTGTGGCAGCACCTTCGGCCCCGCCAGCGCGGCCCCGCTCCCCTTTGCCAAAGCCAATCCGCTGGCGAACTGCGCCAGCCAGCAGCACTACCAGCTGCGGGTACTGCTCGACGGCGACTACGACTTCACGCTGGATAACCGCAATCCCGAGGCGCCGACCCTGAGGGTGTTGCGCGCCACCCGTGCCGGCCATGTCAAGCGAGCGCTGCCCAGCGCCGACTGCCAGAGCTGGCGGGGCGGTGCCGTCACCGCCTCGGTCGGCAAGGCATGGCCGGATGGCACCCTGTTGCGAGACGCCTACTCGGGGCAGCAGGCGCGCGTGCAGCATGGCAGCATCACCCTGACCCCGGCCCCCCACAGCGAGGGGATACTGCTGTTGGAGCCCGTCACCGTTACCCCGGCTACGCCGTTCGGTTGGGACAATGCCACCGTCTACTTCATGCTGGCCGACCGCTTCAACAATGGCGACCCTCGCAATGACCACTCGTTTGGCCGTCAGGGGGATGGCAAGGACGAAATCGGCACCTGGCACGGCGGGGATCTCCAGGGCATCATCGACAAGCTGGACTACATACAATCACTCGGCACCAACGTGATCTGGATTTCCCCCATCATGGAGCAGATCCACGGCTTCGTCGGCGGTGGCAGCGACGGCTCTTTCCCCTTCTACGGCTACCACGGCTACTGGCCCCTGGACTTCACCCGGATTGACCCCAACTTCGGCGACGAGCAGACCCTGCAGACCCTGGTGGATGAGGCGCACAAACGCGGCATCCGCGTCCTACTGGATGTGATCATGAATCATGTGGGCTATGCCACCCTGGCCGATCTGCAGGATGTGGGGCCGCAGGCGGTGGTCAGAGAGAGCCAGGGGCTGCCGGCACGCTGGTCGGCGTGGAAGCCGGAAGGACGCTACGGCAACTGGCACGGTTACAGCTCCTACATCGACTACCAATCCCCGGCCTGGAGTCAGTGGTGGGGACCGGAATGGGTGCGAGCCGATCTGCCCGGCTACCCCACCCCCGGGAAGGATGAGGTGACCACCGCCATCGCCGGGCTGCCCGATCTGATGACGGAATCCAGCCGCGCCGTGAGTCTGCCCCCCCTGCTGAAGAACAAGCCAGATACCCTGGCCCGCCCACTCCCCAATGCCACGGTCAGCGACTACCTGGTCAAATGGCACACCGACTGGATCCGCAAGTTCGGCATCGACGGCTTCCGGGCCGATACGGTCAAGCATGTGGAGCCCCAGGCCTGGGCCAAGCTCAAGCGCGAAGGCATCCGGGCCCTGCAGGAGTGGAAGGCGGCCCACCCGGCCCAGAAACTCGACGATCTGCCCTTCTTCATGGTGGGCGAGGTGTGGGATCATGGCGTCGCCCGCGACCACTGGTACGACAACGGCTTCGATTCGCTGATCAACTTCGACTATCAGCGTGATGCCCTAAACAACGCCCAGTGCATGAATAGCGCCGATGCGCTCTACACCAAGTATGCCAAGGTGGTGAGCGAGCCGGGCGTCAATATCCTGAGTTATATCTCCTCCCACGACACCCGACTCTTGTTCGGCGATTTCGAGAGCACGCCGCTGCAACGCCGGATTGCCAACAGCTTCCTGCTGCTGCCGGGTGGGGTGCAGATCTACTACGGCGATGAATCGGGTCGGGGTCTGATGAAGGACAATGGCGTGGTCGATCAGGCGTCGCGCTCCGACATGAACTGGCAGGAGCTGGCTCACGGCGAGAAGGCCGAGCTGCTCGCCCACTGGCAGAAGCTGGGGCAATTCCGGCAGGCCCATCCGGCCATCGCCTCCGGCAGCCATCGCAAGATCAGTGACCAACCCTATGTCTTCCTGCGACAACGGGGCCAGGATAAGGTGTTGATCGTCTACGCCGGTCGACCGGCCGATACGGAGGTCAAGCCGTAAGCCGCGGCCAGCTGAGCTGGGCTCAGCCCGGATTGGCCGGTTCCGCCCTGGTCGGCTTGGGCGATTTGCCAACCGGCCGTTGGCGGGGGCGGGCCAAGGGGGAAAGGGCCTCCCCCTTGGCAATCCCGGGCCTTGAGTTTTGGCCGGCTGTCGGGAAGGCCCCGCATTCTGGGCTGCCCTCCACCGGCCGGGAGCCACACGCCATCCATGGCGTGACGCTCCCTTTTGCGGTCATCCTGACCGCGCACCGCCTCCAGTCACCCCACCCCGCGGCCCGACAGACGGCTTGGGCTTTGGTGGGTAAGTCACAAGCCAGAGCCCTACTCCCCTCGCCACCTGAAGGTTGGGCTGAGTTGAGCGAAGCCCGGATTGGCCGGTTGGCAGGAACGCGCCCTAGCGCTGGATCAGGTAGCGGATGGTCGGCCCGTGCTGCTCGATGGCCAGCACCTTGTAGCCGTGGTTCTCGGCATCCAGCGGGATATTGTTGATCGACTGCGGGCAGTCGGTGATCACCTCCAGCACCTCGCCAATCGCCAGCTGCGGCATCGCCTCCAGGGTGGCGACGGCGGGGTAAGGACAGGGCTCACCCACCATATTCAGGTGGTAGTCCGGGGTCGGCAGAGATTTCATACGGCCTCCTGGGCAGATTCGGGCTGGGTGGATGCGGGTTGTCGATGACGAAAGAAACGGCGCTCCCACAACAGGATCGCGAGCAGTGCCAGCAGCAAGAGGCCATAGGTCAGCGCCAGACCGCCCAGCGGGCCGAGCTCGGTCAACAGGTTCACCTTCTGGTACGGCAGCGCCAGCACGGGGGCCAAATCATCCCACAGGTAGGCCAACAACGTGGCGCCGAGAATATTGCCCAGACCGACCCACCAGAAATGGATCTGCCCCTCGACGGCGCGATACATCCAGCCGGTTTCGCAGCCTCCGGCCAGCACGATGCCAAAGCCGAACAGCAGACCCCCGAGCACGGCATTGGGACCGGCCCACAGGATTTTCGGCGTGGCACCGAGTTGCACATAACTGAAGATACCGATGGCGCTGACCGCCATGCCGAGAATGATCGCCTTGGCCATCTGCGCCCGACCTGTGATCCACAGATCGCGAAACGCCGAGGTAAAGCAGATCTGCGCCCGCTCGATGAGCAGGCCAAAGCCGATACCGAACAGCATCGCCAGCCCCAGCTTGGGCAGCGACAGCGAGGTCCAGCCCGCCCACAACAACATGCCCCCGAAGATCAGCATGCCCAGACGCAGACGGCGGCTGGCCTGACGCGGATCCTGGCTCAGGACGGTGGCGGCCGATACCTTCTGCAACTTGACCGGGATGCGGAACAGCGGCAGCAGGGTAAAGCGCGCCCCGGCATAGGAGCCCACCGCCGTCGCCAGGGCGAAATACCAGGCATGCAGCGAGAACTGCGGGATGCCGGTGAAGAAGGCGGCCAGATTGCAGCCCATCGCCAGCCGGGCACCGAAACCGGCGATCACGCCACCGGCCAGCGCCTGCAGGATGCGGATACGGTGCGACGGATGACGCCACTTGACGTTATTGGCCCACAGGGCGGCACTCAGACAGCCGCCGAGCATGCCGATGATCATCATGCCATCGACCCGATCCAGCGGGCTGCCCTGCAGGCCAATCACCTTGAAATAGCCCCAGTTCTCGGGCTGCAGTCCGAACGCCTGCAGCAGATGGCCGCCCCAGCGGGTGAACTCGCCGGTCACCGCCCAGAAGGTGCCAGTGATGCCGAAATAGTAGGTCGACAGCACACCGGCCGCGATCACCGCCGGTAGCGGCGGCCAAAAGCGGATCAGATAGTGCTGCTTGAAGTGTTGCCAATTCATAACGCCAGTCCTGTTAGCCACAGAGATCAATTCAAAGGAGGGGGATGATAAACAGCTGGGCCGCCGCTGCCCAAGCCATGATCAATAAAAATGCAGATTACAGGTTGAGGGGGCGATGGCGGGCGCCCGGCCCGCGCTCTGGGGCCGACACCGGCGCGCTGTCGGCGCGGCGGCACCTCGCTGCTCGGCCAGCCCATCGATCGGGCTAGGCCCTACGGATAGGCTGGCCTCTGTGTTGAGGCAATCTGTAGTAGGTTGGGCTGAGTTGGTCGAAGCCCAACACTGATGATGTGGCCGGTCGTGACTGACCGTGGCCCTTACGGTCGAATATCGATTCGGAATTTCGGTTTTCGGATTTCGTGTTTCGGATTTGGGATTTGGGATTTGGGAATCGGCTTGATCCGGTTCCGCCTAGCAAGCACTGGCGCTCTTGTTCACCTGCGGCGAACGGCGGCGGGCCAAGGGGGAAAAGGCCTCCCCCTTGGCAATCCCGGGCCCGTGCGTATGCCGACTGTCGGGACAGCCCCGCGCTCTGGGCTGCCCTCCACCGGCCGGGAGCCACACGCCATCCATGGCGTGACGCTCCCTTTTGCGGTCATCCTGACCGCGCACCGCCTGCAGTCACCCCACCCCGCGGCCCGACAGACGGCTTGGAGTTTTGTGGGTAAGTCACAAGCCAGAGCGTGTCTGGTTTGGCCTGCGGGGCCGCCTTTTAATCACCACCAGTCACTTTGATTTGAACCTGTTTGATTTGTCGCAAAAATCGCCAGGAAAATTTTGAATACTCTGCTACCAGGGTCAGATGAAACATGGCGTAGTTGGGCTTGGGGTGGCCGTTAAGCCCGTGCGGTAGCCATGATTAGCACTGGGAATCATGGGATCTGGGCTAATCGGTTGAGCACGAGAACAGGCCTAAAGGCCCTTATGGAATCCCATGCGAAAATAAGAAGGCCATTCGTCACTTATCGAGCAGATCTTATAAGTAATAAATAACTGAAAGGATTGATTGGACGAAATTCGCTAAGCAATAAGAAAATGATAGCGATGTATTTAAACCATCAAATTTAGATCATGAAAAAATCTTCTCATTAATAGAAACCGCAATATTGGAATTAGAAAGCAACACTCCAATATCTAAGGATCAGAAAAAACAACTACTAGATTTTTTGCAAAAAGCTAAAATTGAATTTTCAGAGAAAAAGCCATCATGGAATAAAATTGTTGGAGCATTAGTGATCGCAGCAGCGATAACAAGCGGCATTGCAGATGCAAAAAATGCTTATCGGAATATTGATGAGGCAATAAAATACATTATTGGAATTTCCATTGAGAAGCATATCCCTCACTCAACCCCACTGATAGAACATAAAAATCCGCCTCCTGAAAATGATTGAATTTATATTTAACAAAAATTAAGGCCGTTAGTGCGAATTGGCGAAACGCAATCTCAGATATATATTAAGACACAGGCTAAAACAACAAAACATAGAGAGTCTATTGACGAGTCTGATTATCTTAATTTCCCAGAGATAAATCAGAACACGATATACCCTGAATTTTATTCACGCTGACCAGACTATTTATAGCTAGCATGAAGCGTGACTAATCATGTCATCAGCAATGACAATTCTATATTTAACATGAGGGCTACGGGCCATATGCAAAATTAATCCTCAAATTCTGATCCTCGTTTAAAATGGTAGAACCGCAGGTGCGCATATTCCAATTTTCGAAAAAACATTAAACCACAAGAAACCAATATGAGACAACAAGATAAATTAATTATTTAGAGTGGCCAACCAACAAGTCCACCTGAAATATCTACTTTAATTGAAAGCATGTTTTTTACTTGAGTTTATTATGAAAGAACCAAAAGAAGATGTGATATTCCAAGCGTATAATTCATCGTCAGAGAAAAACCAATCATTCATGGTCATCTATATTTTGATGTTACTATATGTTTTTGTATCAATAACTAACACTGGTGACATTGATTTATTATTTGTTGATGGCAAGTTAAATTTACCCATAATAGACACACCTGTACCAGTGGTTTCGTTCTACATCATTGTGCCAGCAATTATTTTAGTGGGTCACTATATTTTGCTTCTCAATATTTTTGCACACATTGAGATTGCAAAAGAGTGGCGACGTATTGATAAGAGAATGACCGTTATTTTACCATTCATCATCAATCACTTACTATTTTCCATGCGAATGGATGCGATTAGGAATACAAGACGAATTCGTTTTATTGTATCGCTTATCTGTATTATGGCGCCTGCTTTGACTTTGGTTGCAATTCAGGTTAGATTCGCAGATTATCATAGCATGGCGGTGACGACATTCCATTTCCTAATCGTTAGCATGGATGTTTATTTAATTATTGAATTTTTTAAAAAAACTAATCCTTTATTTAATGAAGCATGGAAGGTTGTTGGCGTTTTCTTTCTTTTTTCTTCTGCCATAAATATATTTATCACTGGATTATCCATTTTAAATCCACGCATACTTGTTGGGTATGAAAATTACTTTTTCGTTCCAAAGATAATTGTGACGGAATATGATGCCACATTTTCAGGAGGAGAAAAAAACAGTACTAAACTTAAACATCCTGGTGTCAATTTATCTAACAGAAACCTTCAGTTTGCCAATATCATAGGAATCAACATTGATAAGGCAAGGCTTTCCAATACGGACTTATCTTACGCTCTGGTACGAGATTCCTCAGCGATGAGTTCACACATTAAAGAGTCTATATTCGATCATGCAAAGCTTGATAATGTTGATTTATCTAAATCAACAATTGAAAACAGTAGCGCACAAAATGCAACGTTTCAAAAAACTAATCTTTCTAATGTTTTCATGACTAATGTCAATTTAGCGGGATCCACACTTAAACATGCTACCATAAATGAAGCATATTTTTCTGCCTCAGATTTAAGTCTTACCGATCTTTCCGATATGTTGATTTATGGCGCTAGCTTTTATAATACAAAAGCACTTGGTATAAATTTAAGCCATGTTGAAATGAAAGGGGTTATCTTTAACAATGTAGATGCGAGAGGTTCTACTTTGCTTAGCGCATCATTGAAAGGCAGTAATATTACATCTTCTGATTTTAGGTATTCAAACCTTAATAAAATATCAGCATTAGCATCCGTATTGTCTCATAATAGTTTTCAAGGCATCCAGATTCTTGGAGCTGATATATCTTATTCATTTTTATATAAAAATGATATGTATGGTGCAATAATTTACAACAACAAATGTCTATTTTATTTAAATGGTTTTAAATCATCAAGAAGAAACGATATAAATACAAAGGCGGAGATAAAGAACTTGGCGAGCGTAGTTAACGAAGTGAATCAAATTCAAACCAATTTAGACACAAAAGTGACTGCAATTAATAGGCTTAAATATATTAATAACGATTTCCTTGGCATTGGTAATGATCCATTCATCAGCTTTTTATCACAACAAGAAAATCGAAAAGATGCCGAAGATGGAACATGTCAAATTATTAATGAGGACCTAACATCACGATACAATCATTTTGCTGAAATATACGACGGACTTATAAACATGTCGTGCAGTGATAAATGGATCTCAAGGGGTATATATAGAAATTTCTTCTCTGACTTCATCATGGGCCTACCTAAGGAAGATAGTAAAGACATCATTATCCCAGACACTACTATTGTCTCAGAAAGCGATATTAGCACAGACCCAAAAATCAGCCCATACAGGAATAAATTCAGAACAAAACTGCATGATAAATGCTCTAGTTTCAGTTCATTTGTTAGTGGCAATTCGTACAGTGAAAATCGATCATTGGCTACTATTACAATTCACTTTAATATTCAAGAGAGTGAACTACCTTAACACAAATCGAGCTAAACCATTAATAATAATCCAGCATTTATCTGCATCCCCCCAGACTAAATCAGATATTACCGCAATCTTTTATCTTATAAACCAGCCGTCACATCTAGTGCTAGCATTGCATGAAAACTTGTGAGCTAAATTATATTCACCTGAAAGATAAATAATTTTATTATAATTGACATAGATAACTAAGCAATATCAGGACCGCAGATTCTATTAGCAATAGCGCAATCCCACGCATGAATAAAAACAACCCGAATAAATAACCTAACACAAAATTCGATGCGACAATTTCCAACGCTAGCAGAGGAATCATGAATATTCGAATCGCGACGACTCAAGATGGTGATGGGATCAGACGGCTTTGTTGGTCGGCTTTCCCCGAAAGGGAAAACGAAATAGTGGCGACACTGGCGGTGGAGCTGCTTGCCGAGAACTCGGCGTTACCGATCATCTCTCTGATTGCCGAAATGGAGGATGCCGTGGTGGGGCACGTCGCTTTCTCTCCTGTCAAAATAGAGAACCAGGCGACTATTCAGGCTTATATTTTGGCGCCGCTGGCGGTGCGGCCGGATTGCCAAAATCAACGCATTGGTTCGGTACTGGTTGAATATGGCATGCAGCAATTATCCACTCTGGGTGTCGATATTCTCTTTGTCTACGGCGCGCCGGAGTATTACGGCCGATTTGGCTTTAGTGCTGAGGCTGCGAGTAGCTATAGCGCACCCTATCCGCTTCAATATCCGTTTGGCTGGCAAGCCGTCGCCATCCGTGAGGGTGTAATAGAAAACGGACCGCATGCGACGCAGTGTGTCAAAGCCTTGTGCAAGCCACTGTTATGGTAATCCGCTCCGCAGAATACTCTATGAAACAAAAGCATTGATGTAATTACGCTTCGCTCATCACATCTACGGGCTACGCAGTATCACAAGTGAAAGATACACCCCGCATGGGTGATAAATTAAAATGGATCACTGAATGAATCAGCATAAAACCAATCACTTACTTAACCCTATTAAAGCTCACAATAATACTCAAAGAGTGTCATGTTCATTTAAACGAATATTGGTATGTCTCTTTACCATATACCTGACTGGTTGTGCTGCTCCATATCATCGGGCAGACAAAGAGGGGATTCTTGACCTGCATCATATTGGATATGATGATGTTAAAATGGGTGATGGAATATTTTATGTTGAGTATTCTGGAAATGGTTTCTCAAGTTATGAATATGTCGAAGAACAATTCCATCGGCGAGCTAGTGAGCTATGCCCAAATGGTTATGACACAAAAGTGACTAGATCAACAAGATATGAGTCAAACTTTGACAGCATGACATGCATATATGATGACTGCAGGAACTGGAAAACAGCTCAAGGTATTGTGTCATGCAAAAAATCCAAATGACGCACTACAAATCCACCAGTCCATTATTAGAACATAGCTGAGACGCGAGAATAATAATCACGCCAACAGGATCGTTTGACCATTATTCAGGGAGATATATGGATACCTGTGTAGATTTTGAATCCCGGCTTTTTACACCGTTTCTCTCTGAGGAGGGGCAAGTGAATCCTCAGGTGTATGGTGCCGAACTGGCGTGGTGGTTATCACGGGAGCTGGCGCTGGAAGGGGTTGAAACCAGCTATCCGGCTAGTGAGGACTGGGGCTGGTTTATTGAATATCTCGTGGCGGATAACGAATATTGGCTCTGCTGTAGCAACCAAGATGGCTCGCCAACGACATGGCGGGTGTATCTCGACTGTAAAGCCAAGGGGCTGTTTGGACGCAATAAGGCACCGGTCGCCAGCGCTATGCCGCTGCTTCATGCCTTGAACCAGGTATTAGCGCGCTGCGACGGCATAGCCAATATCCAATGGCACCAAGACGTGGTTTAACCCTTAACTCCCTGCCGTTCTTCACCGCAATCCCCCCACCACTCCCCTCGGTTTATCCTGTTTTTACATTGGATTGCTTGCCGCTAAAATGGCGCGCCCCTACTCATCTTGGAAAACCATGAACTATTGCAATGCTCTTCTAGTGGCGCTCGCGCTTTGGATGCCTGCGGGATTATCGGCGGCGGGTCATGACTTTCAGGCCGTGGAGCAAGCGATTGTGGCGCTGGAGGGGAAACTCTCGGCGCGGATTGGGGTTGCGGTACTGGAGGTAAAAACCGGGGAGCAGTGGGATTACAAGGGCGATGAGCGGTTCCCGTTAGCCAGTACCTTCAAGACATTGGCGTGCGCAAAATTATTGCAAGATGCCGAGCGCCAGAGGCTCAAGTTGACGGATAGCGTCACGGTTCAACAATCCGATCTGGTCACCTATTCGCCGGTGATCGAAAAACAGGTCGGGCAGCCCGTCACCCTGAATGGGGCATGTGCGGCAGCGATGCACACCAGTGATAATACGGCGGCGAATATTGTTCTCCACGCCGTGGGTGGGCCCGAGGGGATCACCCGCTTTATGCGCGAGTTGGGCGATCCGCTGACGCGCCTGGATCGCCGGGAGCCGGAGCTAAATCAGGGCTTGGCCGGTGACGCGCGGGATACCACCACCCCCAACGCCATCACCCGAAGCCTGCAGACGCTGTTATTTGGCTCGGCCTTGTCGCCTTCGAGTCAGCAGCAGCTGCAAAGCTGGATGGCGCAGAATCAGGTCACCGGCAATCTGCTGCGCTCGGTATTACCCACCGGTTGGAGTATTGCCGACCGCTCCGGGGCCGGTGGTTTTGGTGCCCGCAGTATTACCGCCGTAGTTTGGCCGCACACGGCGGCGGCGTCATCACCGCTGATTATCAGCATCTATATCGCACAGACCGATGCAACTATGGATGAGCGCAATCAGGCCATCGTCACCCTGGGCCAGGCGATCTTTAAGCACTATCTGCCGCAGCCTTGACGGCGGTGCCGCACAGTAAAGAAGAGGCATGGCGTCTGGGACAAATGCGGACCGTTGGCGGCAGGGATGCCGCCATCGAGGCTACATGGATGTATTTACGACGTGTCTGCGCCTCGTACAGACTCCTCACGCCTGAGCAGAGCCTCCCCACACATAACGGGTACATAGCCTATTTCTGATGTGGTTGACTTGCTGGGCAGCGCTTCCTACTGTGGTGGCTTCCTCAGGCCAGCCCAGGAGGCTGTGATGTTAACCGGAAGCTGTTTGTGCAATGCCATTCGCTATGAAATTCGAGGGGAGCTTGGCCAAGCCATGATGTGTCATTGCTCCAAGTGCCGCAAAGCCAATGGCTCGGCATTTGCCGTCAATGCCGCCGTGAAGGCCGATGAATTTAAAATTATCGCCGGGCAAGACTACGTCACCGAATTTGAATCCACGCCGGGCGTGTTTCGCTCCTTCTGCAAGCAGTGCGGCTCGCCATTAGTCAGTCGCCGCCCCTCCCAGCCGGATCTACTGCGCCTGCGCATTGGCACCCTGGACACCCCGGTCCAGCTCAAACCCGTCGCGCATATCTTTGTCGACTCCAAAGCCCCCTGGGATGAAATCCACGACGATATCCCCCAATACCCCGAGCGCCCATAACGGCCGCTCGCGGCAGCGGAACGCGAAAACAGGAGTGCGGCATGCAACAAAAAGCAGCGGGGATGGCTGGTGTGATCCAGCAGGCGGTGGCGTTGCGCCAGCAGGGCCACTACGACGAATCGCGCCTGCTGCTGCGTGGTCTGTTAGACCAGCCTGAGTATGCGCCAAGCGCGCATTTACAGATCGCCTGGTGCTATGACAACCAAGGCCGGGAACAAGAGGCTATCCCCCATTACCAAGCCGCTTTGTCCGGTGAATTGTCAGCCACCGAGCGCTTCGATACCCTCTTCGGCCTGGCCTGCACCTATCGCAGCCTGGGAGATTACGCCACGGCCTTGGGCTACTTCGAGCAGACCCTCGCCGAATATCCCGCTGCCCTGGAAGTGCAGCCCTTCTACGCCATCTGTTTATACAATCTCGGTCGCCACCAGGAAGCCACGTCCCTCCTGCTCACACTCCTGGTCTCAACCACCCAGCACCCCGAGATCCAGAACTACCAAAACGCCCTGTTGCTCTATGCCAACAACCTGGATAAAAAGTGGTAGCCCAGCCCCATCGCTAACGTCTTACGTCTGGCACTTGGCTTCAGGCTTCAGGCATTTGCCCTTCGCCACCCAATCAGAAGCCATCTGCCGGGCCGGGCTGCGGGGTGAATGGAGCCGGTGAGCGGTCAGGATGACCGTAAGAGGGAGCGTCACGCCAGGGATGGCGTGTGGCTCCCGGCCGGTGGAGAGAATCCCGAAGCCCGGGGTTTTCCCGGCAGTCGGCATAAACCTGGGCCCGGGATTGCCAAGGGGGAGGCCTTTTCCCCCTTGGCCCGCCGCCGTTCGCCGCAGGTGGACAGATCGCCAACGTCTGTCAGGCGGAACCGGATCAAACCAGAGCCAGAATCGGCTCACCCCGATGGAGGAACCGGATCCAGATCGGCGATCCGCGACCGATCCAGAAGTCGAGTCCGCATCGATATGCGCATCCTCACCGCTGGATCCGATACCGATCCGCCAGTCGCGATAGAGTGCCATCCTGATCCATCGCCTGTAGCGTAGACTGCCAGGCCGCCATTACTGCCGGATCCGTGCCCAGCGAGGCCACCACCCAGGCCTGATAGTCGCTGACCTTCGCCCCTCTGACCAAGGTCTCCTCCGGCAGACCGTGTAAACGGATGAAGAAGCGTACCGCCGAGCGCGAGGCGATCCAGCCGTCGATGCGACCACTCATCAACTTGCGGCCATTGGCATCATCGGAGGTAATGAGCTCGACGCGATCCAACCCCTTGCGCTGGGCGGCGATGGCATTGGCCGCTCCGATATTCGCCCCCAGCATCCGCAGCGCCTTGGCTTGCTCCAGCGTCGCGGCCACCGGCTGGCCCTTGACGGTGTAGACGCTGAAATCATCCACGACCACCGGATAAATCCAGTGCACCGTCGCCTCGCGCTCCGGGATGCGCCCCACCCACAGGGCGATGACGTTGGCCTCGCTCTGCACCGTGCGGTTAGCACGCGCCAGCGGCTGCACCTCGATGACCCCGCGATACCCCAACCGCTGCATCACCGCCTGCCCCAACTCATAGGCATAGCCGCGATAGTTGCCCTGCTCGCTGAAGACAAAGGGCGCTATGTTCGAGCAGACCACCCGGGGCTCTGGTGCCTCGCCCGCCTGCAGGCATGGGCTCACCCCGGCCCACAGGCCGATCAGCATCAGCAGCGAGACCACTCCCCCTCTTCCCATCGATGCTCTCTCCTGGCCCGGCCATCGTGTTAAGCGTAGCCATGGTTCCACCGCCTGGCTGATACGCTGCCCGGCTCTGCCATGCGCTGTGCATGACAGACCCGCAAGGCACCATTATTTCAGGGGATGGCTCGTTGAACCTTGCGCCGCCGCAGGAAATGGCAGTGCGGCCTCGTGCGCGCCACCTGGGCGCTGGCCAAAGGTGTGACGGAATGGTGAGATGACGGAATGATGGTGGGAGAGATGATGAATGGCTGGAGGCATAGCCCGAGCGGGAACACCAGAGGGCCATGCCGACCGGCATGGCCCGGGCTGGATGAGGTTAGCCAGCGGCAGTTGTGACGCCCTGCAACTGCTGCCACTGCTGCTGCAGGGCCTGCGGCGAGGCACAGCGCAGGGTCAGATGACCGAGTTTGCGCCCCGGCTTCTCGGCCTTGCCATACAGGTGCAGATGGAGATCGGGCAGTGCCAGCAGGGGTGGCAGCGGCGGCAGCGCGCCAATCAGATTGAGCATGGCGGTGGCCGCGATGAGCGACGTGTCCCCCAGCGGCAACCCCATCACCGCCCGCAGATGGTTGGCAAACTGGCTGGTCTGCGCCCCTTCCAGCGTCCAGTGGCCGGAGTTGTGCACCCTGGGGGCCACCTCGTTGGCAATCAAGCGGCCATCCTGGACGAAGAACTCGATGGCCAGCACGCCCACATACTCCAGCGCCGACAGCAGGGAGCGGGCATACTCCTCGGCCTGGGCCTGCAGCGGATCGTCCACCAGCGGCCGGGAGCTGTGCAGTATCCCCTGCCGGTGCTCGTTTTCGGTCAGCGGATAGCAGACCAGCTCACCGGTGGGGCTGCGCACCGCCAACAGCGAGACCTCGCGACTAAAGGGCACCATGGCCTCCAGAATGGCAGGCCGCGCCTCGGCGGCGCGCCAGATGGCCGCCAGATCCGAGGTTGCATCCAGCCGCCACTGCCCCTTGCCGTCATAGCCCTGGGTGCGCCACTTGAGGATGGCGGGCAGTCCCAGTTCGTGGACCGCCTGCTCCAGCTCGGCAAACGAGCTGACGGCGCGGTGCGGCGCCACCGGTATTCCCAGGTTGCTCAGAGTCTGCTTCTCGATCAGCCGATCGCCACACAGTTGCTGGGCGCGCACCGGCGGATAGAGCGGCACTTGGCTGGCGATCGACTCCAGCAGCGGCACCGGGATCGACTCCGACTCATAGGTCACGGCATCGGCCCAGGCCAGCAGATCGTCCAGCGCCCCCGGCACGGACCAATCCCGGCAGCTGAAGGGCGCGACCTGAGCGGCGCAGCCATCGGCTTGCGCATCGACGATCCGGCACTCGATGCCCAGTGGCGCGGCGGCGAGCGCCAGCATACGGGCCAGTTGGCCGCCCCCCAGAATCAGCAGTTTCATGCATTCCCCCCCGATAGCTCGATCCTCGGATCCGGCTGCGCCAGCACCTGCTCGGTCTGCCGGGCGCGAAAATCGGCCAGCGCCTGGCGCAGTGCCGGATCCTGATTGGCCAGCATGCTGGCCGCCAGCAAGGCGGCATTGGCGGCTCCGGCAGGCCCGATGGCCAGGGTGCCCACCGGAATGCCCTTGGGCATCTGCACAATCGACAGCAAGGAGTCCATGCCGCTGAGCGCCCTGGATTCCACCGGCACACCCAGCACCGGTAGCAGACTCTTGGCCGCCACCATGCCCGGCAGGTGAGCGGCGCCACCGGCTCCGGCAATAATCACCTGCAAACCGCGCTCTTGCGCCGTGGCCGCATAGTCGAACAGCAGATCCGGCGTGCGATGGGCCGACACCACCCGCACCTCGTGGGGCACGCCCAGCTCCTCGAGCATCTGTGCCGCGGCCGACATGGTCTGCCAGTCCGAGCGTGAGCCCATGATGATCCCCACCTTTGCATCTGTCGCTGTCGTCACCCTTGCCTTCCTCTTGTTTGCCTCAATGGATTACTAACTGTTTCGAACCACCACTCATTACAGCGACGGGGAAGCACTGGCTGACCCTCCGCGCCAGGGATGGCGCGGTGGAGCCCCCACGGATGGGTTCACGGCGTGTCAGCCTGAGCTTTCCTGTCGATGTCCCATGATGAAGAGCCCCATGATGAAGTTCGGCATCTAGAATTTGTTTGCCCGCCGCACGCGGATCTCGCTGCTGAAGATCACCATGGCGAAGTTGTCGTAATAGTGGGCCTGCAGATGGTCCATGATGGCCTCGGCCACCGCCTCCTCGCAGATCACCTCGATACGGATATTGCGCACCTCATCCCACCCGGCATCACGAATGCCGCGGCTGCCCTTGCCCCGCGCTTCTGTGATGGTGTAGCCACGGGCGCCGAGCTGCTCCAGCTGGCGGGTGAGCTCACTCTCCAGCACCGCCTCGGTGATGATGGTGACCAGTTGTCGATAGACAGCTTGCATGATTAACCTCCAGCCTGATGGAGCCATTGCGCCCAGGTCAGGTACATCGGGATCCCCACCAGGACGTTGAAAGGAAAGGTGACGCCGAGCGAGGCCGCCAGCGACAGCCCGGGGTTCGCCTCGGGCACCGCCATCCGCATGGCCGCCGGCACTGCGATATAGGAGGCGCTCGCCGCCAGAGTCGCCAGCAGCATGGTGCCGCCGAGGGAGAACTCGAGCTCCAGCGCCAGCAGGCCGCCCACGAAGGCGCCCAGCAGCGGGATCAGGGTGCCAAACAGCAGGATAAACAGGCCATGACGGCGCAGGGAGCCCATCTGGCTGGCGGTGATGAGGCCCATCTCCAGCAGGAACAGCGCCAGCACGCCCTTGAAGAGGTCGAAGAACAGCGGCTTGAGCGGTGCTATCGCCTCTCCCCCGCAGATCCAGCCGATGAGCAGACCACCGGTCAGCAGCACCACCCCTTTGCCGAAGAAGATCTCGTGGCCCATGCTGCGCCAGCGCGTCTGGCGGCTGATGCCCCGGGCGAGCACGATGCCGACCAGAATGGCGGGCGCTTCCAGGATCACCACAAACACCGGCATATAGGATTCGTACGGTATGGCCATGTGGGTCAGATAGGCGGTGGCGACGGCAAAGGTACCGACGCTGACCGAGCCGTAGTGGGCGGCCACGGCGGCAGAGTCGGCGCGATTGAGGCGCCCCAGCCAGCGCAGCAGCGGGAACAGCAGCAGCGGAAACAGCAGCCCCAGCAACAGCACACCGAGCAACTGTGGCAGCAGATGGCCAACGTCGCTGGCGGCCAGCTCGACGCCACCCTTGAGGCCTATGGTGAGCAGCAACAGCATGCTCAGGAAGTCGTAGATGGCGGCCGGGAGTCGCAACTCCGCCCGCGCCAGCCCGGCAATCAGACCGAGCAGAAAAAACAGAATGACTGGATCCAGTGACACAAGATGCCCCCTGTCGATGAACGGGTGCGCTACCAGCGGCAACGACCCTACCTTGGGTGGGGGCAAGTCTAACAAGGGTTCTTCATCAGAAATAATCGAATATAATTAGTGAAATGTTCGTTACAGGCTGATGATTGATGCTCAACTACAAGCAGCTTTACTACTTTTGGCAGGTGGCCAAACTCGGTGGCATCACCCGTGCCGCCGAACAGTTGCACCTGACGCCGCAGACCCTGAGCGGCCAGATCGGCGAGCTGGAACGCACCCTGGGCACGCCGCTGTTTGTGCGCACCGGCCGCCGCATGGAGCTCTCCGCCGCCGGGCAACTGGCGCTGCCCCACGCCGAGCAGATCTTCATGCTGGGCAATGAGCTCGAAGCCCTGTTGCACAATCCGGGGCGTCAGGGCGAGCTGACCCTGCGGGTCGGGCTTACCGATGCGGTGCCCAAATCCATCGCCTATCGGCTGCTGGCCCCGGCGCTGCAACTGAGCCAACCGGTGCGCCTGCTCTGCCAGGAGGAGAAGCCGGAGAAGCTGTTCGCCGAACTGGCGCTGCATCACCTGGATCTGGTGATCTCCGACCGCCCGCTGCCCGCCACCGTCGGCGTCAAGGGCTACAGCCATCGGCTGGGGCGTAGCCCGCTGATCTGGGTCGGCACTCCCACCCTCGCCGCGCGCGCGCGCCATGACTTTCCCCGAGCCTTACGCGAACTGCCGCTGCTGTTGCCCGGTGCCAATGCCGCCCAGAGCGCTCCGCTGGCCCGCTGGCTCCAGGAGCAGAAACTGGCGACCCATGTGGTCGGCGAATTTGATGACAGCGCGCTGATGAAGTCGTTCGGCGAGGCGGGCGTGGGGCTGTTTCCGGTACCCGAGGTGATCCTCGAGGAGGTGTGTCGCCACTATGGGGTCGAACAAGCCGGGCGGCTGGACGAGATCCAGGTCAGCTATTACGCCATCTCCCTGGAGCGCCGCCTCACCCATCCGGCGGTGCTGGCGGTCAGCCAGACCGCGCATCAATTGTTATCCGGCAAAGCCGAGACTACCAATGCATCGACTACGGGATCGCCAGCTGATCCTTGAGTGGCCGCAGATAACGGCGGCTGACCGGCACCTTGTGGCCGCCACAGGTCACCACCTCGGCCAGACCGCCATCGAGTAGCAGGATCTCGCGGATCAGCGCCGGATTGAGCAGATACTGGCGGTGACAGCGCAGAAAGCCGCTCTTCTCCTCCAGGGTGCGCAGGGTCAGCTCGGTGGTGCCCTGGCGCTCCCCCGCCACCACCCGGTTGCCGGTCAGATCGCTGTGCACATACTCCACCTCGGCCAGCGGCAGCAGCAGGATGCGGTTATGACCGATGCAGGGAATGGTGCGCAGCGGGGCCGCCACTAATCCCGGATCGCCAGAGCCCGGGGCCGCTACCCCCTCCCGCTCCGCCACAGGCGGCTCTCGATGCGCCAGCAGCAGCAACCGATCCAGGGTGCGTTGCAGCCGGGCCGGATCCAGCGGCTTGAGCAGATAATCCAGCGCGTGCTCCTCGAAGGCGCGCAGCGCGTACTCGTCAAAGGCAGTGACAAACACGATATGGGGCAGCGCGTGCGGATCCAGCATGCCCACCAGCTCCAGACCGCTGATGCGCGGCATCTGGATATCCAGAAACAGGATATCCGGCTTCAGGCGATGGATGGCCGGTAGCGCCTCCAGAGCATGGGCGCACTCGCCCAGCACCTCGATACAGCCGGAGGCCTGCAGCAGCAGACGCAGCTCCTCGCGGGCCAGGGGTTCATCGTCGACTATCAGTGCCGTTAACATAGGACCTCCATCCGGGGCAGAGAGATAATCACCCGGGTCAGGCGCCCGGGCTCGCACTCGACCCGCACGCCATAGCGCTCGCCGTAGCGCGCCTTGAGGCGCCGGTCGACGATATTCATCCCCAGCCCGGATCTGTCCGCTGGTGGCTGATACAGACCGGCGTTATCACTCACCACCAGCTGCAACGCATCGGCCTGCACCTCGGCCCCCAGGGTCAGGCAACCGGGCTCCAGCATCTGCGAGATGCCATGCTTGATGGCATTTTCCACCACCGGCTGCAGGGAGAAGGCCAGCAGCCGGCACTCCAGCACCGATTCCGGGATCTGCCACTGCACGCTCAGATGATCGGCAAAGCGCGCCTGCTCGATCTGCAGATAGGCCTGCACATGCTCCAGCTCATCGCGCAGGCTGACCTCGTCACTCTGGCGTTTGAGATTCTTGCGAAAGAAGGTGGAGAGGTGCTGCACCAGGGCGCGGGCCTGCTCCGGATCCCGGCGGATCACCGCCGACAGGGTATTGAGGGCGTTGAATAGAAAGTGCGGATTGATCTGGGCCTGCAGCAGCTTGATCTCCCCCTGGGCCAGTAGCCGTTTCTGCTCGTTGTATTTGCCGGAGAGGATCTGCCCGGAAAGCAGACGCGCTATGCCCTCGCCCAGAGTGCGGTTCATCGAGGAGAAGAGTTTGCGCTTGGGCTCGTAGAGCTTGATGGTGCCGACCACCTGCCCCTCCTCGCCGCGCAGCGGGATCACCAGCGACGAGCCCAGCTTGCAGCCCGGATGCAGGGTGCAGCTGTAGGGAATGAGATTGCCGTCGGCATAGACCACCTCGTTGCGGCTGATGGCGGCAAAGGTGTGGGGCGAGGTGATGGGCGTCCCCGGCAGGTGGTGATCCTCACCGATGCCGATAAAGGCCAGCAGCTGATGACAGTCGGTGATGGCCACGGCACCGACGCCGGTCTCTTCATACAGGATGCGCGCCATCTGGGCGCAGGTCTGCTGGGTGAAGCCCTGATCCAGCACCCCCATGGCCCGCTCGGCGATCTTCAGCGCCCGGGCCGAGAAGGCCACCGAATACTTCTCCAGCATGGCGCGCCGATCCAGGATCATGCCCATAAACATGGCCGCACCCAGGGTGTTGGCCACCAGCATGGGCAGCGCTATGTTCTGCACCAGATGCCAGGCATCGGCCAGCGGTCGCGCCACCAGCAGGATAATGCTCATCTGCATCAGCTCGGCGACAAAGGCCACCGCCGCCACCATCCAGGGATTGAACAGCCGATCCAGCCGCCGCCGGGCGACAAAGTGGCGATGCACCAGACCGCCGAGCAGCCCTTCGGCCACGGTGGAGAACATGCAGGCCAGCGCCGTGAAGCCGCCGAGCGAGTAGCGATGCAGGCCGCCGGTCAGCCCCACCAGCAAGCCAACCGCCGGGCCACCGACGATACCGCCCAGGACGGCGCCGATGGCGCGGGTATTGGCGATGGAGTTCTCGATGCGCAGACCAAAATAGGTGCCGAGGATGCAGAAGGTGGAGAAGATGAGGTAGCAGACCAGCTTGTGCGGCAGGCTTAAGGTCACCTGGGTCAGTGGCATAAACAGCGGCGTCTTGGAGAGCAGCCAGGCGATCACCAGATAAACGCACAACTGCTGGAACAGGGAGATCACCAGCGACAGTTGTTCCATGCCCATACATACCTCGGCGTACCACGAAAACCGCCGTGTTATAACAAAGCCGCCGATCCGCAACTGCGGGCTGACGCACGAAAGCCGGGGCTGGGCCCTAATGCGAGTCAGTTAGCGGAGGAGAGATAGCCTGTTGAGCCAGCCGTTGGCTGCAGGGATGCCGCCATCGAGCCCCCATGGAAGGGTTTACGGCGGGTTGGCGAAAGAGGATGTCTCTCCCGAACCGTTTAACTGACAAGCATTCGGGCTGCGCACGGGAATTAAGCGGGGGAGCAGACTAGCTCCCCGCAACCGGGTCGTAGGCGATTAGAACGACTTGCTGATATTGATGAGTGGCAAGATCGGGAAGATACCGTTGGCGGCATAGTTGCCCAGACCGATCTGCACGCCGTCCAGATGCTGGGTGGCATTGAACAGCCCGAGCTGGAAGGTGGTGCGCTCGGCGTAGTTGACGAAACCGACGTTGGCCAGGGCATTGCCCTGGGCAATGTTCACCATGCCGAAGTTCAGCCCCTGCATGCTGTTGCCGACGTTGACGAGACCGGCATTCAGACCCTGCGCCTGGTTGGTCAGGTTGACTAGGCCAATATTGACCCCTTGATCCCGGCCCTCATGCCAGTTGACGGCGGTCAATGCCACACCGTGGAAGGATTGTCGCACCCGAGCGGCACCGACGCCGAGGGCAAACTGGATACCGGTAAAGTGGTTGGTATCGGACAGCGCAAACAGCGGCACATCCAGCCCGCTCACCGAGCCGGTCTGACCATACAGCACACTCAGACGAGCGCCGGAGACCTGCTGCGAGGCCGGCAGATTGATCCCCGGCAGAGAGAGTTGCACCGGGGTACTGGCCTGCGCCCAGCTGGCACAGCTCAGGGTCACGGCGGCGGCCAAGAGTCGTAATTGCATCGTAAAGCTCCTTTTATGATGTATGCCGGTTATAGATTCCTGCCGGTGTATTGGTGCGGGAATTCAGCTGCCCGCGACCAGAGTCGCCGCCATCATAAACCACAAACCCCAATCGAGGCTGAATCAGCTGCAGACAGGCGCACAGCGCCAACGACTTTTAGCACGAGTCGGCAGAAACTCAACCCGGCCGCCCGGTCACATCCGCTGGCCGTAACGCTGACGATAGCCCAGGGGCGTCATGTCCAGATGGCTGCTGAAAAAACGGGAAAATACCGCCTGGGAGGAGAAGCAGACCCGTTCGCTGATCTGGGAAATGCTCTGATCCGACTCCACCAGCAGACGGCAGGCCAGTCGTAACCGGCTTTGCTTCAACAATTCGCTGAAACTGGTACCGGCCGGTCGCAGACGCTCGTTCAGGGTCCAGCGACTGATACCGAGCAGGGCACAGACCTGGGGCAAGATGTGCTGCTCCCCCTGCAACCAGGCTTTCTCGAAGGCGTGTTCAATCAGCTCGCTGACTAAACCGGCGAACGTCAACGGCGGCGCTATCTGCTCGCAGCTGCGCTGCAACGACAGCATCTGCCCCTGGTGCAGTACGCGGTTGAAGCAGTGATTCGGCCGATCCAGCTGGCTATTCTCCAGTAACAACAGGTTGTGGGCCTGGGAAAAGTGGCAACGCTGGCCAAAAAAGGCCTCCAGGGCGGAGTCGGAACCGTCGCGCGCTATTTCCAGCCAGATCTGCCCCCGCAGATCCGGAATGCTGTTGCGCAATGCATCAAACATCATGATGAAATTTCCCACCGCTGAAAAATTACCGGCTCTGGGACCTTCAACCACATATTCAACCCGGGTGTGCGTGTCATTCCGGGTTATTAATATCTCATCGCAATCACCCACTATCTTTCGATACTGTTGATATACCTGCAATAATTTCAGGCCGGTTTCCTGATTTAAATAGGAACCGACAAACTCCGGGAAATTGGAATAATTAAAAGTCGTTAATCCTTGTTGGATATTTTTCTCCAATATGGATTTAATAATTATCTCCTGATAATGCCCGGTGAACTGGAGAAATCGGAAATGCTGCTGCGCTGACAGCCGCCCGCCATTTTTTTCCAACACATGCCGACTGATCCCGCACTGCGCCATGATGGTCGACACCACGACGCCCTGGGAATCCAGTATCCCCAGCATGTTCCTCGCTATCAGGTTTGACACACTCTGGCCCATGAGTGTTCTCCTTGCTATGCCGTGAGTACGATTCCCGCCGTGCTCCACGTCATCCGACCCCATCTCCGCCCGGGTGCGGCCGCTTCATCCTCTGTGTGTTGGGGTCCACCGCGCGTTATCGGGCGCATCTGGACTTGTTTGTATCTGGTTATTATTGAATGGTGAACGAATAGCTAAAACGGCCCATTCATTGCGGCGATGTTTATATCAGTCCGACTTCGTTAACAAAGGGATCGGGCTCACAGATAAGGGGTTTATGTGAATGCAACAAACTGTAACGCTGTGACCCTGAAAGCACTTTCATAACCTCCCCCCAAATGCAAAAAAGTTGCCCCCATCGGCCAAAGACAAAATAGTTCAAACCGCTAGGCTAAAGGCCGGAAATAGATTGCTGTTGGCGTGACATAACTATTTGGTAATTATTAAATCACTTGCCTTTCCTATTTCCGATTAACACACAAAGAACCGTGGACTAATTTCAGCCTGCTGCAAAAGGAATGGGAAATGACAACATATAACCACAAGGTCAAGGTGACCGCCGTTGCAACCGCCGTCTCGCTGGTCCTGTTTGGCCTGGTTGGCTGTAACAGCGACTCCGACAATAACACCAGTACCACCAAGGACAACGCCTATTACAAGGCCAAAGCCCAAGCCATCATTGCCAAGATGAGCGCCGATGAAAAAATGAATATGTTGATCGGCCCCGGCTATGACATGTCCACCTTCACCATCAACACCGCCGCGGTCGCCAATCTCAAGGCCGCCGTGGAGGGTGCCGCCGGCTATATCAGCGGCGTACTGAACAGCGATGAGGGCGTGGACGTCGCCGCCGCCGTACTCGCCGATGGCCCGGCCGGGATCCGGATCAGTTCGACCCGGGATGATGAATCCGGCACCTTCTATGCCACCGGCTTCCCGGTCGGAACCCTGCTGGCTTCCACCTGGAACCTGGATCTGGCCAAGAAAGTTGGCGCCGCCGCCGGGAATGAAGCCAAGGAGTACGGGGTCGATTTCTGGCTGGCGCCCGGGATGAACATCCAGCGTAACCCGCTCAATGGCCGGAACTTTGAATACTATTCCGAAGATCCGCTGGTCGCCGGTGCCATCGCCGCCGCTGTCACGGCCGGTTCCCAGTCCGAAGGCGTTGCCACCACCATCAAACACTTTGCGGCCAACAACTCCGAAACCAACCGCATGAACGTCGACAACATCATCTCGCCGCGGGCATTGCGCGAGATTTACCTGCGCGGCTTCCAGTATGCCGTGGAAACAGCCCAGCCCTGGGCATTGATGACCTCCTACAACAAGGTGAATGGTGCCTATACCAGCCAGCGCGCGGATCTGGTCACTCAGGTGCTGCGGGACGAGTGGGGCTATCAGGGTCTGGTGATGAGTGACTGGTTCGCCGGGGATGATCCGGTCGCCCAGCTCAAGGCCGGTAACGATCTGATCCAGCCGGGTGGCGTTAACTTTGCCAACGGCGGCAACTACACCGACTACCTGACCCGAGTGAAAACCGCCTTTACCAGTGGCGAGATCAGCGAAGAGGTGATTACGGACGACGCCACCCGCATCCTGACCCAGGTGCTGAAGACCACCACCAATCAGGGCGTCGGCGGTGGTAACAATCCGGATCTGAATGCTCATGCCCAGATCTCCAAGCAAGCCGCGGAAGAAGGCATGGTGCTGCTGAAGAACGACAATCATGCTCTGCCGATCACCCCAGGCAAGAAGATTGCCGCCTTCGGGATCGCCCAGATCAATACCCTCAAGGGCGGCACCGGCAGTGGGGATGTCCACTCCGCCTATGTCACCTCTATTGCCGATGGCCTGGCCAAGCAATTCACCCTCGACAGCACGCTGAAGAGTTTCTATGACGACTTCTTCGCCGCTAACAAGAAGGAAACTACCGATGCCTTCGGGGTATCAACCATAGTCACCTGTGTCGAGGCGGATGTCAGCGCCAGCGACATCGCCACCTATGCCGCCAATGACGACATTGCGGTCATCACCCTGGGGCGTAACTCCGGCGAAGGTGCCGATCGTACCGACACGGCCGGGGATTATCAGCTCACCACGCTGGAAACCGATCTGATCAGCGATGTCGCCACCGCCTTCCATGCCCAGGGCAAGAAAGTCGTGGTGGTGCTCAACGTTGCCGGTGTCATCGATACTGCGTGGAAAGATCAGGTGGATGGTATCTTGCTGGCTTACATGCCAGGCCAAGAAGCCGGTGATGCGGTGGCCGATCTGCTCTCCGGCGCTGCCAACCCGAGCGGCAAGCTGGCCCAGACCTTCCCGGCCAGCTATGACGATGTTCCTTCCGCCAGCAGCTTCACGGGGGTTGATTCCGATACCGATGGCACAGTCGACACCAACTACTACAACGAAGGCATCTATGTCGGCTATCGCTACTACGACACCTTCAACCAGGAGGTTTCGTTCCCGTTCGGTTATGGCCTCTCGTACACCAGCTTCGAGTACACCCATGCCGCCGTGGCCAGCAATACCCTGGATAGTAAGGGCGCCACCGGCAGCGTGACCGTCACGGCCACAGTGACCAACACCGGCGGTGTCACCGGCAAGGAAGCGGCCCAGGTCTATATCGCGGCGCCCGCAGGCACCATTGCCAAACCGGCCATCGAGTTGAAGGCCTTTGCCAAGACCGCCGCGCTGGAAGCCGGAGCCTCCGAGGATCTGACGTTCACCATCCCGGCCAAGTGGTTGGCCAGCTTCGATGAAGCCAACAACCAGTGGATTGTCGACGCCGGAACCTACCAGGCCTACGTCAGCCCCTCCTCGAATGTTTCCACCACCACGCCGGTGACCTTCACCGTCAGCAACAAGATCGTCATCAGCAACACCACCGCCGGCGCCCTGGCGCTGCCGACTGGCGTGACCGCATCTTCGTTCGAAACTGTGTTTACCGCCAAGTAACACAGTCCCTCTGGCGGGTCTTTGACCCGCCTTTTTTTATCTTCGCGCGACCGGATAGAACATAGACGTTCACCCCTGGAACGAGGGAGGAAGGGAAATACAGATCCAATGTCGCAAAACACCAAAAGCAAAAGGCCACTCCGAAGAGTGGCCTTTTGTCTGAATTTGGTGCCCAGGGTCGGACTCGAACCGACACGGTTATTCACCGGCGGATTTTGAATCCGCTGCGTCTACCGATTTCGCCACCTGGGCGTGCACGCCGTTACCTTGCGGTCTCGGTCTGTTGTGCGGGAGGGATTATACAAATCCCCATCGGCAGCGCAAATGGTTTTTTCCATTATCTCAATCGGTTGATGATTAAATCGTCGATGCGGTCACTGCAACAGGAACCCCGGCTTGAGGTAGACTAGGCAGCCCTGAATCACCCATAACTAAAGCAGTACCCTATGTCGAAAAAGAAACCAAGTCTCCGTCCGGCGGCGAATGATGCCGAACCGACCCAAAAAGTGATTATTCCGACCCACCCCCGCGCCGGGCTGTTTCGTCGTCTGGGCGCCTGGGCGCTCGATCTGCCGCTGGTCGGCATTCTGCTGGGCGCCGCCGCTTTCCTCGGCTACGGTCTGGCGCTGGTGCTGGAAGCCATGGGCCGTCTGGAGCTGGGCGAACACCCGGATGTCCAGCAATGGCTGGCGCACAACACCCTCTATATCCTGTTTCTGACCTGCGTGGTGTGCGGCTTCTATCTGTGGTTCTGGTGCAAGCGCGGCCAGACCCCGGGCATGCGGGTGCTGCGCCTGCGAGTGCAGAACACCGACGGCTCCCACCTCAAGGTGGGTCAGGCGCTGGTACGGATGTTCAGCAGTGCCTTTGGTCTGGGCAACCTGCTGGTGATCTTCGATATCAATCAGCTGGCCTTTCAGGATCACTGGGGGGATTGCGAAGTGATCCTGCTCGATCCGGAAGATATGCAATAACCTGCATCGGACTGCCCGGGCACAGCAGAGCCCGGGCAGTGTCATACCGGTCATTACCAGCAATGCCGGGAAATTCCCTTTCGCCAACACGCCATAAACCCGTCCCTGGGGGCTCGATGACGGCATCCCTGCCGCCAACGGTTGACGGAACGGGAATACTCCCGGCTCGCTCGGCTCAACATGGATTCCGGGCCGTTACTCCCCATTCTGGGGCGCCAGCTTGGCTATTTCCTCCGCTTTTTGCCCATCCCTGCCGCTCGCCATTCGCTCCGAACCCAGGGAAGGCCCGTCATCACCGGCTGAACATCTTGTACACAAGCTGGCACACTCTCTGCTTTACTTAAGCTCAGATACACGCTGCATCTGACGATCCGGGGTCTCCAGATCAAGGCCAGAGCCACAATCTGCAATAGACGACTAGGGTTCCGACCGGTTTAACCGGTGTCTGGTCCGAGAGTGGTCGACCTTCCTCTTGAGGGTTACACGGCGGGATAAAAGCCCGGGAGAAGCAAGGCCATATGGCTCCTGATCTCAGTTGCTTTTAACCAATGTGCTCCCAGGGAGGGAACCCATGAACCATACCGTCACCATCACCCTGCTCCGCCGTCTGCTGTCGCGCCTGTCCGTGGCCCTGCTGTTGATCCCGCTGCTGCTCACCGGCGGCCTGGCTCATGCCGAAGACAAACCCAAGTTCAAGGTCGCCTGGACCATCTACGCCGGCTGGATGCCCTGGGACTATGCCGCCCAGAGCGGCATCATCAAAAAGTGGGCGGATAAGTATCACATCGACATCGAGGTGGTGCAGATCAATGACTATGTCGAGTCTATTAATCAGTACACGGCCGGTGGCTTCGATGGCTGCGTGATGACCAATATGGATGCCCTGACCATACCGGCGGCCGGTGGCGTTGACTCCACGGCGCTGATCGTCGGCGACTTCTCCAATGGCAACGACGGTATCGTGCTCAAGGGACGCAGTACCCTGGGCGATCTGAAGGGGCAGAAGGTCAATCTGGTGGAGCTGAGCGTCTCCCACTACCTGCTGGCCCGTGCACTGGAAACCCAGGGCCTCTCCGAGAAGGATGTCACAGTCGTCAACACCTCGGATGCCGATATTGTCTCCGCCTACGCCACCCCGGATGTCACCGCCGCCGTGACCTGGAATCCGCTGCTGAGCGAGATCGTCAAGACCCCGGGCAGCCACAAGGTGTTCGACTCCAGCTTCATCCCTGGGGAGATCATCGATCTGATGGTGGTCAACAGCGCCACCCTCAAAGCCCACCCGGAACTGGGTAAGGCGCTGACCGGCGCCTGGTACGAAACCATGGCCCTGATGTCCGGTGCCGATGAGCGCGCCAAGGCCGCACGCAGCCATATGGCCAAGGCCTCGGGCACCGATCTGGTCGGCTATGAAGCCCAGCTCGCGGCCACCCGCATGTTCTATCAGGCCAAGGATGCACTGAGCTTCACCAACAGCTCTCAGCTCAAGAGCACCATGCAGCAGGTGGCGGAGTTCTCGTTCGCCCACGGTCTGCTGGGTGACAGCGCGCCGAATGCCCAGCTGGTGGGGATTGAAACCCCCAGCGGCATCTATGGCGACAGCCAGAACGTCAAGCTGCGCTTCGACCCGAGCTTTATGCAGCTGGCGGCCGACGGCAAGCTCTGATCCCCGAAGGCTGACTCGTCAGCGGAGTATAGTCCCATGACCCGACTCATTAATCGCCAGCCGGCGCGTACCAGCCGGCTGCTGTTGGCCCTGCTGCCCTTTGCGTTGCTGCTGCTCTGTTATCTGCTCAGCTCCCAGGCGCGGCTGGAGATCAACCCGCAGGACAAGCTGTTGCCGGGACTGGGCAGTATCGTCGAGGCCATTCAGCGGCTGGCGTTCGAGCCCAGCAAGCGCAGTGGCGAAATCCTGTTACTCACCGACACCCTGACCAGCCTGCGGCTGCTGCTGATTGGCGTCGGCAGCTCTGCGCTGCTGGCGCTGGTGCTGGGGCTCGGCACCGGAGCCATTCCGCTGCTGCGCGCCCCACTGTCACCGCTGGTCACGGCGCTGTCGTTGATCCCGCCGATGGCGATCTTGCCGATCCTGTTTATCAGTTTCGGCCTCGGCGATCTGGCCAAGGTGATGCTGATCGTGATCGGCATTACCCCCATGCTGATCCGCGATCTGCAACTCAAGACCCTGAGCCTGCCCGCCGAACAGCTGGTCAAGGCCCAGACCCTGGGCGGCAGCAGCTGGCAGATCATGCTGCGGGTGATGCTGCCCCAGGTGCTGCCGCGCCTCATCGAGGCGGTGCGGCTGACCCTGGGCAGTGCCTGGTTATTCCTCATCGCCGCCGAAGCCATCGCCGCCACCGCGGGGCTGGGCTACCGCATCTTCCTGGTGCGCCGCTATCTGGATATGGCGGTGATCCTGCCTTACGTCGCCTGGATCACCCTGCTGGCCTTCAGCATGGACTGGCTACTCAAGCAGGCGGCACGCCGGGCCTTCCCCTGGTATTACGGCCGTGGTGGCGAAGGAGCAGCGACATGAGCCAGACCCCGTTATTACAAGCCAAGAATCTGTGGAAGGAGTATGGCGACAACTGCGTGCTGGAGCGCGTGAATGTCACCGTCAATAGCGGCGAGTTTGTCACCATAGTCGGCGCCTCCGGCTGCGGTAAAACCACCTTTTTGAAGCTGCTGTTGGGCACCGAAACCGCCAGCCGCGGTGAACTGCTGCTGGATGGCACGCCCATCGGCAACGAGCCCGACGAGCAGCGCGGCATCGTCTTCCAGCGTTACTCGGTGTTTCCGCACCTGACTGCGCTGCAGAATGTGATGCTGGCTGACGAGTTCGCCGCCAGCCCACTGCTCGGCCGTCTGTTCGGCACTCGCAAGCAGCTGGCGCGGGATCGAGCCGCCGCCATGCTGGAGCGGGTCGGCCTCGCCCAGTCTCTGAACCGTTATCCGGCCGAGCTCTCCGGCGGCATGCAGCAACGGCTGGCGATTGCCCAAGCGCTGATGAAGCAGCCGAGGATCCTGCTGCTGGACGAGCCGTTCGGTGCCCTGGATCCGGGCATTCGCGGCGACATGCACCAGCTGATCCACGAGCTGTGGCAACAGCAGGGCTTGACCATCTTCATGATCACCCACGACCTGCGCGAGGGCTTTGCCCTGGGCAGCCGACTCTGGGTGTTCGACAAGGTGCGGCACGATCCCCAGCAGCCGAACCGCTACGGCGCCCACATTACCTACGACATCCCCCTCGACAAGGGCGGCCCTCTGCCCGACGCGGTACAGCAGGTCACCAGCCGCCCGTCGCCGTCTATGTCTTATCAGGAGTTAGCATGAGCGAATTGATGTATGAAGGCCGGTTACCCGGGGGCAGCCACTGGTCGCTGATAATCCCCAAGGGCACCCTGTTGCGCCTGACCGATGAAGAGGGCGGCGCCAATCTGGGACTGCTGTTTTACAACCCGAAGAATCTGCTGGAGCGTTACAACGCCCCCGATACCTTGAAGTGCCAGCACACCTTCAAGCTGACCCGGGGCCACTGCCTCTATTCGGATATGGGCCATATCTTCTGCTCGATCGTCGAGGACAGCACCGGCTGGATCGACACCGTCGGTGGCACCAGCAATAAAGCCAAAGTGAGTGCCCGCTGGGGGTCACGCGACTATCAGCGCGACCGCAACCTGTGGCTGCAGAACGGCTATGACAGTTTTCTGGTCGAAGTGGCCAAATATGGCCTGGGCGAGCGGGATCTGGCGGCCAATCTGAACCTGTTCAGCAAGGTCGCGGTCAGCGACGGCGGCGATTTGCAGTTTGTCAGCGATCACTCACCCGCAGGCGCCAGCATCACACTGCGCTTCGAGATGGATACCCTGGTGGTGATGCACACCTGTCCCCATCCCATGAACCCGGTGGCGGAATACCCGCGCAAGCCGGTGCGCTATGCCCTGCTGGAAGCGGACCCGGTGGCGGCAGACGATCCCTGCCTCAACTCCCGGCCGGAGAATGGACGTGGCTTTGCCAACAACGCCCGTTATCTCTGCTGCCCACACCATTAATGAAGTAAGGAGTGACTACCATGCTGACCACAAGTCCATTGCTGCCTGAACAGGCCCTGGTGCGCCAGACGGTTCCGGCAGGCGATTACTGGCTGCAGGAGCTCAAGGCCGGACAGACGCTGCGTATTCTGGATCTGGAAGGCAACCAGGCCGCCGATACCCTGTTCTTCAATGCCCGGGATCCGGCCGAGCGTTACAGCGCCATGGATACTATCCGCGAGCAGGGTAACGTCTACCTCACCACTGGCAGCCGTCTGCTCTCCAACCGCGGCAATCTGCTGCTGACCATCAGCGCCGATACCTGCGGTCGGCACGATACCCTGGGCGGCGCCTGCGCCACCGAGAGTAACCAGGTGCGATATGACCTCGACAAGCAGCATATGCACGCCTGTCGGGATAGCTGGTTGCTGGCCGTCAGCGAGAATCCGCAGTGGGGACTCTCCAAGCGCGATATCACCCATAACATCAATTTTTTCATGAATGTACCGGTAACGCCCGAGGGCGGTCTGAGCTTTGCCGATGGCATCAGCGCGCCGGGTAAATATGTGGAGCTGGTGGCCGCCATGGATGTCATAGTCCTGCTGTCCAACTGCCCGCAGTTGAATAATCCCTGCAACGCCTACAACCCGACGCCGGTCGAGATGATCATCTGGGATCCGGCAGCCTAGCCAGCACCGCGCATTTCCGAACCCTATCAGCCCCGGGACGACCCAATGAGGGCTTGCAACAAGGAAGGCGGGACGACCCGCCCGAGTGGAGTCTGATCCCATGTTTGCCAAAGTATTGATCGCCAACCGCGGTGCCATTGCCTGTCGCATCATTCGAACCCTGCAAGCCATGGGGGTGGGTGCCGTCGCCGTCTACAGCGACGCCGATGTCGACAGCCTGCATGTCAGCACCGCCGACGAGGCCTATAGCCTGGGCCCGGGTCCGGCCAGCCAGACCTATCTGGATCAGGAGCAACTGCTGCGCATCGCCCACCGCTGTGGCGCGCAAGCCATACACCCCGGTTATGGCTTTTTGAGCGAAAACCCCGAGTTTGCCCGCCGCTGCGAGGTCCAGGGCCTGGTGTTTCTGGGGCCGACGCCCGAGCAGATGACCGCCTTTGGTCTCAAGCATCAGGCCCGTGCTCTGGCCGAGGCAGCCCGGGTGCCGCTGCTGCCGGGCTCCGGCCTGCTGGCCGATGTGCACCAGGCGCTGGCCGAAGCCGAGCACATCGGCTATCCGGTGATGCTTAAAAGCACGGCCGGGGGCGGCGGCATCGGCATGCAGCGCTGCTTCAATGCCGCCGAGCTGGAAGCCGCCTACGCCTCGGTCAAGCGCCTGTCGGAGAACAACTTCAGCAATGGAGGTCTGTTTGTCGAGAAGTTCATCGCCGACGCCCGTCACATCGAAGTGCAACTGTTCGGTGATGGCCAGGGCGAGGTGATCGCCATCGGCGAGCGGGATTGCTCCGCCCAGCGCCGCAACCAGAAGGTGATCGAGGAGTGTCCGGCCCCCCATCTGAGTGATAAGGTACGGCAGGCGCTACGGGAAACCGCCGTGGCACTGGGGCGCAGCATCGGTTACCGCAGTGCCGGCACCGTGGAATATGTGCTAGATGCTAACACCCAGCAGTTCTACTTTCTCGAGGTCAACACCCGACTCCAGGTCGAGCATGGCGTCACCGAGCAGGTCTTTGGCCTGGATCTGGTGCGCTGGATGATCGAGCTGGGGGCTGGAACCCTGCCACCGCTGGCCGAACTGGCGCAGACCTTGCGGCCCAGAGGCCATGCCATCCAGGTGCGGCTCTATGCCGAGGATCCAGCCCAGCAGTTCCGCCCCTGCGCCGGTCTGCTCAGCCATGCCGCCTTCCCGGTCGTGGATCGTCGCCGCTTGCGCATCGACAGCTGGATCGAATCCGGGGTGGAAGTTCCGGCCTTCTTCGACCCCATGCTGGCCAAACTCATCAGCCATGGCGACGATCGAGCCCAGGCCCTGCAGCAGTTACAGGGGCTGCTGGGCGACAGCGAAGTCTATGGCATCGAAACCAATCGGCACTGGCTGCAAGCCCTGCTGGCCAGCCCGCTGGTGCAAAGCGGCTCGGTCCTCACCCGGTCGCTGAATGATTTTATCTGGCAACCCCAGACCCTGGATGTGCTCAGTGGTGGCACCCAGACCACACTGCAGGATGTCCCCGGCCGCATCGGCTACTGGCATATCGGCGTGCCACCTTCCGGTCCCATGGATAACTGGTCGTTTCGCCTCGGCAACCGGCTGCTGGGCAATTCACCCGATGCCTGTGGCATGGAGATCACCCTGAGCGGCCCCAGCCTGCGCTTTAACTGCGAGCGGCAAATCGTGCTGGCCGGTGCCGAGCTGGACGTGCGACTGGTCAGCGCCTCAGGCGAGAGCCGCAGCCTGCCGTTCTGGCAACGGCTGACGATCCCGGCTGGCAGCCTGCTGCATCTGGGCAAGGTGCAGGGGCATGGTGCCCGCAGTTATCTGCTGGTGGCCGGTGGCTTCGACTGCCCGGCCTATCTGGGCAGCCGCAGCACCTTTACCCTCGGCCAGTTTGGCGGCCATGCCGGACGCGCCCTGCAAAGTGGCGATGTGCTGCATCTGCACGCTGAGCCCGATGCCGCGATCGACGGTGCATCAGCCCCGGATCTGCCAGCTCAGCTGCCCACCGCGCTACAGCCCACGCTGGGTCAGGAGTGGCAGCTGCGAGTCATGTACGGCCCCCATGGCGCCCCGGATTTTTTCACCGACGCCGATATCACGACCCTGTTCAGTAGCGCCTACGAGGTGCATTACAACTCCAGTCGCACCGGCGTACGCCTGATAGGTCCCAAGCCGCAGTGGGCCCGCACCGATGGCGGTGAAGCCGGTCTGCACCCCTCCAACTTGCACGATAACGCCTATGCCATCGGCACCCTGGATTTTACCGGCGATATGCCGGTCCTGCTGGGCCCGGATGGCCCGAGCCTAGGCGGTTTTGTCTGTCCTGTGACCCTGATCAAGGCCGATCTGTGGAAAATGGGTCAGCTCAAGGCCGGTGATCGGGTGCGCTTTATTCCCGTCACCCTGGACGATGCCGAAGCGCTGGAGCGCGCCCAACTCGCCGCGCTGGTCACTCTTGAGCCCGCGGAAGAGCCGCAACTCAACCCCGCCCCCCTCGATACCCCGATCATCAAGACCCTACCCCGGGAAGAGTACGGTGAACAGGTGGTCTATCGCCCCAGTGGCGATGATTACCTGCTGGTGGAGTATGGCCCCCAGGTGCTGGATATCCGCCTGCGCTTTCGCGCTCACGCCCTGATGCTCTGGCTGGAGCGCGCCGCCCTGCCGGGCGTGCTGGAGCTCACCCCCGGCATCCGCTCGTTGCAGATCCACTACGACAACCTGCATCTGCCACGCCACAGCTTGCTGGCGCACTTGGAGCGGGCCGAGCGCGAGCTGACCCGGAGCGACGATCTGCGGGTCCCCGCCCGCATCGTCCATCTGCCGCTCTCCTGGGATGATGAGGCCACCCGTCTGGCGATCCGCAAATATGACGAGCTGGTGCGCAAGGATGCCCCCTGGTGCCCGTCGAATATCGAGTTTATCCGCCGCATCAATGGCTTGGAGTCGGTGGATCAGGTCAAGGAGATCCTATTTAGCGCCAGCTATCTGGTGATGGGCTTAGGCGATGTCTATCTGGGGGCGCCGGTGGCGACGCCGCTGGATCCGCGCCATCGCCTGGTCACCACCAAGTACAATCCGGCCCGCACCTGGACCCCGGAGAATGCGGTGGGGATCGGTGGTGCCTATCTGTGTGTCTACGGCATGGAGGGGCCGGGCGGCTACCAGTTTGTCGGCCGCACCCTGCAGATGTGGAATCGCTATCGGCAGACCACCGAATTCAGCCAGCCCTGGCTGTTGCGCTTCTTCGACCAGATCCGCTTCTACGAGGTCAGCGCCGAGGAGCTGGTGCGCATCCGCGCCGAGTTTCCCCGCGGCCGCTACCCGCTCACCATCGAGGAGACCGAGTTCTCGCTGGCCGAGTATCAGGCCCAACTGGATGCCAATGCCGAGGCCATCACCGCCGCCAAACAGCGCCAGCAACAGGCCTTCGAAGCCGAGCGCCAACGCTGGATCGACAGTGGTCAGGCGCACTTTATCAGTGATGGCGAGGCGATTGCGGAAACCGGCGAGGAGCTGGTGCTGAGCGCCCGGCAACGGGCGGTCGAGAGTCCGGTCTCCGGCAGCATCTGGCAGCTGGCCGTTGCGCCCGGCGATCGGGTGCAGGCCGGTGACACCCTGCTGATCATCGAATCGATGAAGATGGAGATCGCCGTCCAGGCCCTCGAAGCCGGCACCATAGTCAGTATCCAGCGTGAACCCGGCCAGCAAGTCAAAGCCGGCCAATGCCTGCTGGTCCTGGAAGTGGAGTAGCAGGTCTAAACAACAAGGGGAACAAGCCCTCCCCCTGCAAAGGGGGGGGTGAGAGAGAGCGGTCGGAGGATCAGCCTGATTGTAACTAGCTAGCTGCGGCGTTTGAGCAGGTAGAAGGCGACGCCCATAAACAGCAGGCTGGGAGCCGAGGCGCCGAGTGCCGGGGGCACGTCGTAGACCAGGCTCATGGGGCCAAACACCTGATTAGCGACATAAAAAGCGAAGCCCAAGATCACCCCGGTGATGATTCGCGCGCCCATCGGCACCGAGCGCAACGGGCCAAACACGGTACTGGCGGCCAGCAGCATCATGGCGATCACCGCCAGCGGGGCCAGCGCCTTGCGCCAGAGCTCCAGCTGGTAGCGCTCCACCTTCTGCCCGCTCTGTTCCATATAGCGAATGTAGTCATAGAGACCCGAAGCCGAGAGTTCATCGGGAGCTATGGCCACCACTTCCAGCTTGTCCGGGGTCAGACCCATCTGCCAGGATTCGGCCGCCACCATTTCACTGCCGACCTTCTGTTTGTCGGTGAAGAAGGTGCGATGCACCTGCTCCATCTGCCATTGTCCATCCTGATAGTGTCCGCGCTCGGCCTGGGCGGTTTCCAGCAAGTCGGGGCCGGTGCCGAAACGATAGCGGGTAATGCCCTGCAGGGTGCCATCGCGCAGCACAGCGGCGATGTTGATAAAGTCCTGTTGCTCGCGGATCCAGACCCCGGCCGAGGAGACCGTCATCTGGCCACCGGAGACCGCCATGCTCTTGAGGTCATCGGCGCGGCGCTCGGTGATGGGGGCCAGATACTCGCCCACCAGCATGATGAGGATCATCACCGGCAGCACGGTTTTCAGCACCGCCATGACGATATTGAAACGGGAGCGCCCTACCGATTGCAGCACCACCAGCTCGGAGCTGGAGGCCAGTTGGCCGAGCCCTATCACCCCACCGAGCAGGGCACCGATGGGGAAAAACAGCACCAGCTCCTTGGGAATGGAATAGAGCACATACCAACCGGCGGTAATGGCATCGTAACCGCCGGAGCCGACGCTCTTCATCTGCTCCACATATTTGATCAGCGCCGAAAGCCCGACCAGCACCAGGGTACACAGCAGGATGGACATCAGCACGCTGCGGCCCACATAACGATCGAGAATGCCAAACATCAGGCCTTGCCTCCCTTGATACCCAACCGCAGACGGTTGAACCAGCGGGTATCCACCAGATTCAGCGGCAGGGCAAACAGCAATACAAACAACAGCGGCACGCTATACAGCCCGGGGAACGACGGCAGAGAGCCGCGCTCCAGCGCCGCCTTGCCTGCCGACAACAGCAGGAAGTAGCTCAGATAGAGCACAATCGCTGGCAGCAACTTGGCGTAGCGCCCCTGACGTGGATTGACCACCGCCATGGGCACCACGATCAGCGTCAGAATGGGGATCGACAATGGCAGAGCGACCCGCCACTGCCACTCGGCGATGGCTTTCGGGTTGTCGCTGGCCAGCAGCTCCTGCATCGGCATGGCCGAGAGCTTGCGATTGCTGGCTGCCACATCTTCCCGATCCTGGATCCAGCTGCGATATTCGGCAAATTCGGAGATCTTGAACTCCCCCTTGGCGGTGGGCCCTTCGTAGCGTTTACCATCGTTCAGCGTCAGCCACTGCAAGCCATTGCCATCGCGCTGGATATTGCCGGTATCCGAGACCACCACGGTGGGCGCCTGCTTGGCATCGCCCTGCTGCAAAATGTAGATGCGGCTGAGCTCTTTGACCCCCTCGCCTTCGAGGCGATCGATATAGGCGACCACCTTGCCGTTATCCAGATTCATGAAACGACCACTATCCAGGGCAAACAGCCCGGGATCCGCCTTGACCTTATCCAGCAGCAAATATTGTTGCTCCTCGGCCCAGGGGCTGATCCACATGGTATTCAGCGCTGCCACCCCCATGGTGATCACCGCCAGCAGCTGGGTCACCGCCATGGTACTGGTCGGCGTCATGCCCACCGCGCGCATCACCGTCATCTCGCTTTCGGCATATAAACGGCCGTGAGCAAACAAGATGGCGATAAACAAGCTCAGGGGCAGCATCAGCAGCGCCATGCTCGGAATATTCAACGCCAGGACTTCCGTCACCAATTGAGTCGGAAGCGCGCCACGGGCGGCGCGACTCAGGATGCGGATAAAGCTTTGGCTGAGGAAAATCATCAACAAAATCCCGAGTACGGCGACCTGGGTTTTGACGGTTTCTCTAAAGATGTAACGGGACAGGATCACGCTAGCCTCTGGGAAAACTTGTAATTTCGAGCGAATCGCTAAAAAATAGGCCTGAAAATTCCATTTTGGCATATTTTACCTGGTAAACCCGGTCGTTTATTGGCCACCGGGGCCACGACTCGATGCCATATTATCGAATAAACCTCGCACTTTGTCTTTAGGACCAAGGAGTCTCCATGGAGTTCAGCGTAAAAAGCGGCAGCCCCGAGAAGCAGCGCAGTGCCTGCATCGTCGTCGGCGTGTTTGAACCCCGTCGTCTCTCCAGTGTCGCCGAGCAGCTGGATCGCATCAGCGATGGCTATCTGAGCGCCCTGTTGCGCCGCGGCGATCTGGAGGGTAAGCCCGGCCAGATGCTGTTGCTGCATCAAGTACCGGGCGTGCTCTCCGAGCGCGTCTTGCTGGTCGGCTGTGGCAAGGAGCGTGAACTGGATGAACGCCAGTTCAAACAGATCATGCAGAAGACCATCAGCACCCTGAACGAAACCGGCTCCATGGAAGCGGTCTGCTTCCTCACCGAGCTGCACGTCAAGGGTCGCGACACCTACTGGAAGGTGCGTCAGGCCATCGAGACCACCCAGGCCGGTCTCTACAGCTTCGATCAATTCAAGACCAACAAGGCTGAGCTGCGCCGTCCTTTGCGCAAACTGGTCTTCAATGTACCGACCCGCCGCGAGTTGCCAATCGGTGAACGGGCGATCGTGCACGGTCTGGCCGTGGCCAAGGGCGTCAAGGTGTGCCGGGATGTCGGCAACATGCCGCCGAACGTCTGCACGCCTGCCTATCTGGCGTCCCAGGCCCGCCGTCTGGCCGATGCCTGCCCGAATATCACCACCAAGGTAATTGGCGAGCAGCAGATGGCCGAGCTGGGGATGAACTCCTACCTAGCCGTGGCCCGGGGCTCCGAGAATGAAGCCATGATGTCGATCATGGAGTACAAGGGCCATCCGGATGCCAAGCCGATTGTGCTCATCGGCAAGGGCCTGACCTTCGACTCCGGCGGTATTTCCATCAAACCGGCCGATGGCATGGACGAGATGAAGTACGACATGGGTGGTGCCGCCTCCGTGCTGGGGACCATGCATGCGCTGGCCGATCTGCAACTGCCGATCAACGTCATCGGTGTGCTAGCCGGTGCCGAGAACATGCCCGATGGGAAGGCCTATCGCCCCGGCGATATTCTCACCTCCATGTCCGGCCAGACCATCGAAGTGCTCAATACCGATGCCGAAGGCCGTCTGGTGCTGTGCGATGCCCTGACCTATGTGGATCGCTTCGAGCCGGAATGCGTCATCGATATCGCCACCCTGACCGGGGCATGCATCGTGGCGCTGGGCCATCAGACCACTGGCTTGCTGGCGAACCACAATCCGCTGGCCCACGAGCTGCTGGGTGCCGCCGAGCTCTCCGGCGACAAGACCTGGCGTCTGCCGCTGTGGGATGAGTATCAGGAGCAGCTGGAAAGCCCGTTTGCCGATATGGCCAACATCGGCGGTCGTCCTGCCGGTGCCATCACGGCCGCGGCATTCCTGTCGCGCTTCACCAAGAAATACAACTGGGCCCATCTGGACATCGCAGGCACCGCCTGGAAGTCCGGCAAGGACAAGGGCGCCACCGGACGTCCAGTGCCGTTGCTGACCCAGTTCCTGTTGAGCCGTGCCGGTGTTGACCAGGACGAGTAATCCGTCCAGCCAAGGAGACAAGGGGATGGAGCCATCCCCTTGATATGTGATGAAAGCAGCCACCTTCTACCTGTTACCCGACACCGACCAGCCGACCGAGGATGAGCTCTTCACCCTGGTCTGCCAGTTGGCCACCGACCGTTACCGGCGCGGCCAGAGCCTGTTTGTGTGTGTCGAAACCCAGCAGCAGGCCTGGCAGCTGGATGAAATGCTCTGGCAACAGGATCCGGACAGCTTTGTCCCCCACAGTCTCTCCGAAGAACCCACCGCCCATCAGGCACCGGTAGAAATTGGCACCGGCCTGCCGCGCCGCAACCGCCAACTGCTGATTAATCTGGGCAGTCAGGCACCGGCATTTGCAGGACGCTTCGCCGAAGTGATAGATTTTGTCCCCACGGACGACACCCTCAAGCAGCTGGCTCGCGAACGCTACAAGCAGTATCGCGCCGCTGGCTTCACGCTACAGACCCAGCCTGCGCCCAACGCAGCCCAAGTCCAGGCGATTGACAGACCCGAGACCGACTAACCATGGAAAAGACCTTCAACCCCAGCGCCATCGAACAGGCGCTTTATCAGCACTGGGAATCCCAGGGCTACTTCAAGCCCCACGGCGATACCAGCCAGGATGGCTACTGCATCATGATCCCGCCGCCGAATGTCACCGGCAGCCTGCACATGGGTCACGCCTTCCAGCAGACCATCATGGATGCCCTGATCCGCTATCAGCGCATGCTGGGCAAAAACACCCTGTGGCAAGCCGGTACTGACCACGCCGGGATCGCCACCCAGATGGTGGTCGAGCGCAAGATCGCCGCCGAAGAGGGCAAGACCCGTCACGACTATGGCCGTGATGCCTTCATCGACAAGATTTGGCAGTGGAAGGAAGAGTCCGGCGGCACCATCACCCGTCAGATGCGTCGCCTCGGCACCTCGGTGGATTGGGATCGCGAGCGCTTCACCATGGATCCGGGCCTCTCCCGCGCTGTGCAGGAAGTGTTTGTCCGTCTGTATGACGAAGATCTGATGTACCGTGGTAAGCGCCTGGTGAACTGGGATCCCAAGCTGCACACCGCCATCTCCGATCTGGAAGTGGAAAACCGCGAAGTCAAAAGCTCCATGTGGATGCTGCGCTACCCGCTGGCCGATGGCGAGCAGACCCGCGATGGCGAGCACTTCCTGGTGGTCGCCACCACCCGTCCGGAAACCATGCTCGGTGATACCGCCGTCGCCGTGAATCCGGAAGATCCGCGCTACAAGAATCTGATCGGCAAGTTTATCGAGCTGCCGTTGGTGAACCGTCGCATTCCGATCGTCGGCGACGAACACGCCGACATGGAGAAGGGCACCGGTTGTGTGAAGATCACCCCGGCCCACGACTTCAACGATAACGAAGTGGGCAAGCGTCACGCCCTGCCGATGATCAACATCTTCACTCTGGATGCCCATGTCCGTGCGCTGGCCGAAGTCTATGACTCCAGTGGCCACCCGAGCACTGCCTACCCGGCCGAACTGCCCGCCGAATTTGCCGGGCTGGAGCGCTATGCCGCCCGTAAGGCCATTCTGGCCAAGCTGGACGAGCTGGGGCTGCTGGCAGAGACCAAGGATCACGTGCTGCAACAGCCTTACGGCGATCGCGGTGGCGTGCCCATCGAGCCCATGCTCACCGACCAGTGGTATGTGCGTGCCGGTGTGCTGGCCAAGCCCGCCATCGAGGCGGTGGAAGATGGTCGCATCCAGTTCGTGCCCAAGCAGTACGAGAACATGTACTTCTCCTGGATGCGTGACATTCAGGACTGGTGCGTTTCCCGTCAGCTGTGGTGGGGTCACCGCATCCCGGCCTGGTATGACGAGTCCGGCAAGGTCTATGTCGCCCGCGACGAGGCCGAAGTGCGCAGCAAGTATGGCCTGGGCGCCGATGTGAAACTGCGTCAGGACGACGACGTGCTGGATACCTGGTTCAGCTCGGCGCTGTGGACCTTCTCCACCCTGGGTTGGCCGGAGCAGACCCCGGATCTGCGCACCTTCCACCCCACCGATGTGCTGGTCACCGGCTTTGACATCATCTTCTTCTGGGTGGCGCGCATGATCATGATGACCATGCACTTCATGAAGCACGAAGATGGCTCGCCGCAGGTGCCCTTCAAGACCGTCTACGTCACCGGCCTGATCCGGGACGAAGAGGGGCAGAAGATGTCCAAGTCCAAGGGCAACGTGCTGGATCCGCTGGATATGATCGACGGCATCAGCCTGCCCGAACTGCTGGAGAAGCGCACCGGCAACATGATGCAGCCCCAGCTGGCCGAGAAGATTGGCAAGCGCACCGAGAAACAGTTCCCGGAAGGGATCGAAGCCCACGGCACCGACGCCCTGCGTTTCACCCTGGCGGCGCTGGCCTCGACCGGCCGCGACATCAACTGGGACATGAAGCGCCTCGACGGCTATCGCAACTTCTGCAACAAGCTGTGGAACGCCAGCCGCTATGTGCTGATGAACACCGAAGATCAAAATTGCAGCCCGGCAGCCGCGGCGGATTACAGCCTGGCGGATCGCTGGATCCAGTCCCAACTGCAGCTGACCATCCGCGACGTGCGCCATGCCATGGACACCTATCGCTTCGATCAGGTCGCCGGTGTGCTGTATGAGTTTATCTGGAACCAGTTCTGCGACTGGTATCTGGAGCTGACCAAGCCGGTACTCTGGCACGGTACTCCAGCCCAGCAGCAAGCAACCCGCCACACCCTGGTGACGGTACTGGAAACCCTGCTGCGTCTGGCTCATCCGCTGATGCCCTTTATCAGCGAGGAGATCTGGAAGAACGTGGCCCCGCTGGCTGGCGTCGGTTTCAACGAAGGCGATACCCTGATGCTGCAAGCCTATCCGGCGTTCGATGCGGCCAAGGTCGACGAAGCCGTGCTGGCGGATCAGGAGTGGGTGAAGCAATTTATCATCAGCATCCGGAATATCCGTGCCGAGATGAAGGTCGCTCCGAGCGTACCGCTCACAGTCCTGCTCAAGGCGGATGCGGTGGATGCCGGCCGCGCCGCCGCCAACGAGGCCACCTTGAAGTCCCTGGCCAAGCTGGAATCCATTACCGTGCTGGCAGCCGGCGATGCGGCTCCGGTCTCGGTCACCAAGCTGATCGGTGCCACCGAGCTCTTGATCCCCATGGCGGGCCTGATTGACAAGGAGGCCGAACTGGCGCGTCTGGAGAAGGAAGTCGCCAAGTTGACCCAGGAGTGCGGCCGCATCGAAGGCAAGCTCGGCAACGAAGGCTTTGTCGCCAAGGCGCCGGAAGCGGTCCTGGCCAAGGAGCGCGAGAAGCTGGCCGACTATCAGCTGCAGCTGACCAAGCTCAAGGAGCAGCAGGAAACCATCCAGGCGCTGTAATCAGCCCGATTTTCTGCCCCGCAAAGACCAAGACCCCGGCCCAAAGCCGGGGTCTTGTTGTATGCCGGAACCGAAACAGCTCATCCCGCTCCAGAAATGCTCAACGCCGACACCAGCACCGCACCAACCACAGCAGAGCTCCCAAGCCTCCCGACCACAGGCAGAAGGCCTCCAGCCTGGAGATGCTCACCCAGCCATAAAACGGGTTGCCCGCATAGAGCGGCCACAACGGCTGGATATCGCCATGCATCAGCCCATCCAACAGCAGATGGCTGTAGGTGCCGAGCAGACCGCCCCACAACAACATTCCCCAGGAGCATGCAACCGGCACCGAGAGCCAGCGTAGCCCATAATGGCTCACCTCCCGATTCCAGCGCCGCAACACCAGGCCGCGCAACAGACGCGCCAGCAGAACGGCGCCCAGACCTATGGGCAACGCCCAGGCCAGCGTGTGAGTGCGGCCGTGAAGAATTGGCGCATGGCGGATCAATCCCAGCAGCGGCTCGATATCCATCAAGATCTGGGCACAACCAAAGGCGAACAGGCTGAATCGTCGGTCGGCACCAGCCTTGAGCAGTAGCGCCGGGCCCATATGTAACGGTGTAAACGGCATAAGTGTTCCAGAAACAATGCAGATGGTAGTGGGGTCGCATTAGGGCTCTTGTTCCCGAAAAGACAGGAGCAATAAAAGTAATGCTAAATAGATAAGGCAGGGAGTGTTCCCATTGAACCAACCGTTGGCGGCAGGGATGCCGCCAGCGAGCCTACACGGATGTATTCACGGCGTGTTGGTGAAAGGGAACCTGCCTGCATTTTTCTTACATGACTGGCATGAAAGCAACAGAAGCACCATTAAATCTCGTCGTGCAGGAAGATATCGCGGTAGGCGACGTAGAGGGAATAGCCAGTGACAGGTACCACCACCAGCAGACCCACCAGCAGCATCAGGGTGCCCAGCAATAACAGCAGGGTTGCCAGAATGCCCCACCAGGTCAGGGGCCAAAAATTGCGCCAGCAGCCACGCAGACTCAACTTCAGGGCCTCCCAGGGGGCGACCTGATGGAAAAACACCAGCGCCGGTGCAAACAAGGCCGCCATCATCAACGGGATCAGCAAGGCCAAGCCCACCAGAACCCATAGTAGTATCTGCAATGCCATCGTCGGATCGCTCTCGATGACGGCCTCCAATTCCATCAGATGCTCGAATCCAATAGTCACCAAGGCGGCGATCACCACCAGAAAGACCATCCCGAGGATCAGCGCCAGATAAATCACCGCCGTGAGCACCAGTTGCCCCATCTGCTGACGGAAGCCTTCGAAGTAGTCATTGAACGAGATATAGCCCATGGTGTGGGCCCGGTGAGCGACAGACATCAGACCGGCGGCAAACACCATGCTGAACAGCTGGTATAACAGGCCCCCGCCTGGAACGAGACCAGAGCCAATCGACAACACCATGCTAAATAAACAGATGCCGACACTGACCCCCATGCCCCGATTGAACAGGCCAAACGCACCATAAATCCAGCCCCAGCCACGGCCGATCCGAACTCGGCGAGGCTCTTGCCACGGCGTGGCCTCAATGGCTTCATCCATTTCTGTTACTGCAATAAACTCACCCATGCTGCTCTCGTGCTCCTGCTTGTTGCTGTGAATTCCCTACCGGTTGGAGCCTCAGCTCCTTTCGACACCTTTATACCTGTTTTCATTCTCTGGATGTGTGAAATGCTGCAAAGGCCCGGGGTGAGCCATGAAAAAACAAAACCCCCGCAGGGCGGGGGTTCCGGAAACGCGTGGAGCATTAATCCAGTCGCAGCTCGAGAGGCACTTCAAAGATCACATCCTCTTCCTTGCCGCTGAACTCCTCGATCTGGCCACCGCCGATCTCTTGCAGGCGGGAGACCACCTGCTGGACCAGCACTTCCGGCGCAGAAGCCCCGGCGGTCACGCCGACGGTAGCAACCCCGGCGAACCAGTCGGCCTGCAGCTGCGCCGCCTCGTCGACCAGATAAGCCGGCGTCCCCAGCCGCTCGGCCAGCTCGCGCAGGCGATTGGAGTTGGAGGAATTGCGCGACCCGACCACGATGAACAAGTCGACCTGAGCCGCCAACTCGCGCACCGCATCCTGACGATTCTGGGTGGCGTAGCAGATGTCATCCTTGCGCGGCCCCTGGATCGCCGGGAACTGGCTCTGCAGAGCGGCGATCACCTCTTTGGTCTCATCGACACTCAAGGTGGTCTGGGTGACAAAATGCAACTGGCTGGCGTCCTTGACCTGTAACGCGGCCACATCGGTTGCATCCTCGACCAGATACATGCCCGCTTGCTGGCTCTCGTATTGGCCTATGGTGCCCTCCACCTCGGGATGCCCGGCGTGACCAATCATGATCACCTCCTGCTCCTTGCGGCTGGCGCGATGCACCTCCATATGCACCTTGGTCACCAGAGGACAGGTGGCATCGAATACCCGCAGTCCACGCTGTCTGGCCTCTTCGCGCACCGCCTTGGAGACACCATGGGCGGAGAAGATCACGATGTGATCGTCCGGAACCTCGGAGAGCTCCTCGACGAAGATAGCCCCGGCTTGACGCAGTGACTCCACCACGTAGCGGTTATGCACCACCTCGTGACGCACATAGATGGGAGCACCAAACTTCTGCAGCGCATTCTCGACAATACTGATCGCCCGATCGACACCAGCACAGAAGCCTCGGGGGTTCGCAAGCAGGATCTTCATCTTAACTCGCCTTCTGTTCGTCCGACTGTGCCGGCTTCTTGCGTAGACCATCCAGCACTATCATGAGGGCACCGACCGTGATGGCACAGTCCGCCAAGTTGAAGGCCGGAAAGAAGTAGCCATAACCGTAAAACAGCAGGAAGTCGACCACATGACCGTAGGCCAGCCGATCGATGAGATTGCCGATGGCCCCACCGATCACCAGTACAAACGCCAGGTTCAACCAGAGCTGATTCGCCGCCTGACGTCGCAACCCCACGGCCATGGCCGCGGAAACCCCCAGCGCAAACAGCGCGAAGAACCAACGCTGCCAACCCGGCTGATCCGCCAGAAAACTGAACGCCGCGCCCGTGTTATAGACATGGACGATATTGAAAAACGGCAGCACATTGATCCCCGGTCCGCCGTACGGCAGACCATCGAGGATCGCCAGCTTGGCCAGCTGATCCAGCACCACCACGATCAGCGCCAGCCATGACCAGCGCAATCCACTTTGTTTCCAGCTCGCGATCATCATGCAAAGGCCCGAGTTTCGCCGTCACCCTCGACGTTGGTCACACAGCGACCACAGATCCCCTCATGACCCGCGATGGTGCCGACATCAGCCACATGGTGCCAGCAACGCTCGCATTTGGCGGCTGCGGTGGCAGAAACCTGCAACCACAGGCCGCTGAGCTCGGTGGCCTGTGCATCCGCCGGAGCGGTCGTCACGGCCTCCACCTTAGCTTGTGAGGTGATGAGCACGAACCGCAGCTCATCGCCCAGACGCACCAGCTTCTCGGCCAGTGCCGGCTCGGCCAACAGGGTCACTTCCGCCTGCAAGGAGCTGCCGATACGCTTGTCAGCGCGCGCCGCTTCCAGGGCCTTGTTCACTTCGCTGCGTACCGCCAGCAGATCCGCCCAGTAGGCATCATCCATGGCTTCGCCGTCGTGGAGGCCAAACAGGCCATCGAACCACTCTTCGGTGAACACGAACTGGCTACGCTCACCCGGCAACAGTTTCCAGATTTCGTCGGCGGTGAAGCTCATGATCGGCGCCATCCAGCGCACCATGGCTTCCGCGATGAGATACAGGGCGCTCTGGCAGGAGCGACGGGCCAGACTGTCGGCCTTGGCGGTGTATTGGCGATCCTTGATGATATCCAGATAGAAGGAGCCCATCTCCACCGAGCAGAACTGCATCAGCTTCTGGGTTACCAGATGGAAGTCATAATCGGCATAGGCCTGGATGATCTCTTCCTGAGTCTTGAGAGCACAGCCGACAGCCCAGCGATCCAGTACCACCATCTCGTCAGCGGCGACCATATGCAACTTGGGATCGAAGCCGTTGAGGTTGGCCAGCAGGAAACGGGCGGTGTTGCGGATCCGGCGATAGGCATCGGCCGAGCGCTTGAGGATCTCGTCGGAAACCGTCATCTCACCGGTGTAATCGGTGGAGGCAACCCACAATCGCAGAATATCGGCACCCAGCTTGTTCATCACCTCTTGCGGGCTCACCACGTTGCCCAGCGATTTGGACATCTTGCGGCCCTGGCCATCCACGGTGAAGCCGTGGGTCAGTACCTGGTTATAGGGAGCCTGATGCTTCATGGCCACACCGATCATCAGCGAGGACATGAACCAGCCACGGTGTTGATCCGAGCCTTCCAGATACATGTCAGCACCATGGCCGTTGAACTCGGGGCGCACATCCACCACCGAGGAGTGGGTGGAGCCGGAGTCAAACCAGACGTCCAGGGTATCCGGCACCTTGTCGTACTGAGCGGCCTCTTCGCCGAGCAGTTCGGCAGGCTGCAGATCCCACCAGGCCTGGATACCGGAGACTTCAACGCGCTTGGCCACCTCTTCCATCAGCTCGACGGAACGGGGATGCAGCGCCTGGGTCTCCTTGTGTACGAACAGGGCGATAGGCACACCCCAGGTCCGTTGCCGGGAGATACACCAGTCGGGACGGTTCTCGACCATGGCTTCGATACGGTTCTGACCCCACTCCGGGATCCATTTCACACCCTTGATTTCTGACAGTGCTTTCTGACGCAGACCCGCCTGCTCCATGCTGATGAACCACTGGGGGGTAGCACGGAAGATGATCGGGGTCTTGTGGCGCCAGCAATGGGGATAGGAGTGCTGGATGGCCTGATGATGCAGCAGAGCGCCCGTTTCCTTGAGCACTTCAACCACAGAGGCGTTGGCCTTGAACACGTGCTGACCAGCAAAGCGTTCGGTATCCGGCAGATAGACACCATTGCCACCCACTGGATTAGCGACTTCCAGGCCATATTTCTGGCCGACCACAAAGTCTTCCTGACCGTGGCCCGGCGCGGTATGCACGGCACCAGTACCGGAGTCGATGGTGACATGCTCACCCAGGATCACCGGCACATCGAAGCTGTAGAAGGGATGCTGGAAGCGTAACAGCTCCAGATCGGCGCCCTTACAGTAGCCCAGATTGTGGTACTGGTTGATCCCGGCACGATCCATCACATCCTTGACCAAGGCTTCTGCCAGGATCAGACGTTCCGGCTGCTCGCCTTCCACCTGCACCAGCGCATAGTCCAGCTCGGCATGGAGTGCCACGGCGCGGTTGGCGGGCAAGGTCCAGGGGGTGGTGGTCCAGATCACGACGGACAGAGGACCTTGCCCCGGATGTCCCTCGGCACAATCAAAAGCCGCCACCACTTGTTCTTCATTCAGCGCCTTGAAACGGACGTCAATGGAGGGCGAGCTCTTGTCGTAGTATTCAACTTCCGCCTCGGCCAGCGCCGAACCGCAATCGGTACACCAGTGCACCGGCTTGGAACCCTTGTGCAGGTGACCATTCTGGATGATTTTACCCAGCGAACGGATGATGTTGGCTTCAGTGTTGAAATCCATGGTCAGATAGGGGTGCTCCCAATCGCCCAACACCCCCAGACGCACGAAGTCAGTCTTCTGGGCTTCGACCTGGCTCTTGGCGTACTTCCGGCACTCGGCCCGGAACTCGGCCGCCGAGACCTTCTCGCCCGGCTTCCCCACCAGCCCTTCGACCTTCAGCTCGATAGGCAGACCGTGGCAATCCCAACCCGGGACATAGGGGGAATCAAAACCCGCCATGCCCTTGGACTTGATGATGATGTCCTTGAGGATCTTGTTGACCGAGTGACCGATATGGATGTTGCCATTCGCATACGGGGGGCCATCGTGAAGAATGAAAGACTTCTTGCCCTTCTTGGCCGTGCGGATCACGCCGTACAGATCCTGCTCATACCACGCTTTCAGCATTTCCGGCTCACGCTTGGCCAGATCGCCACGCATCGGAAACGGGGTTTCCGGCAAATTCAGGGTATGTTTATAGTCGCTCATCAGTCCTGGGTTCCATCATGATTCAATAGGGGTTGCCGCGAGGCCGAAATAACGGCGGGCCGTGGCAGCATCCTCGCGGATCTGCGCATGCAGGGCGGCAAAAGAGTCGAACTTTTTCTCGTCACGAAGCTTGTGGCACAGTCTGACACGGATGTGCCGGCCATAGAGATCGCCCGAGAAATCGAAAATATGTACTTCAAGTTGTGGCCGTCGGCCGTTTACCGTGGGACGGGTGCCCACATTGGCCACGCCATAATGGGTGTGGCCGGAAAATAACACTTCTACCGCATACACGCCACTGACCGGCGCGACCTGGCGTTTGAGGTGCACATTCGCCGTCGGAAAACCGATAGTGCGCCCCAACTTGTCGCCGTGCGCTACCCGACCACTGACGGTATAGGGCTCACCCAGCATGGCATGCACCTCGGCCAGGCGGTCATCGCGCAGTGCCTCACGTACCCGGGTACTGCTGACACGTTGTTCGGCCACACAAAAACTGTGTGTGCTGACCACCTCGAAACCGTAACGCTCACCGGCCTGCTGCAGCATGGCAAAATCACCGCGGCGGCCGCGACCAAAACAGAAGTCGTCGCCCACCACCAGATACTTGACGCCCAGACGGCGCACGAGTATCTCCTCGATGAACAACTCGGGCTCCAGATTGGCAAACTCAAGGCCAAAACGGATGCACAGCAAGCGGGTCAACCCGAGATCCTTGAGTGCCATGTACTTGTCACGCAACCGCGTCAGTCGGGCCGGAGCCCCGTCACGAGCAAACAACTCCATGGGCTGGGGTTCGAACAACATCACGCAGGCGGGTAATCCCAACGCTTGCGCCTTGGCCTGCAACTGGCGCAGCACCGCCTGATGCCCCAGGTGTACACCATCAAAATTGCCGATGGTCAGCACACACCCCTGGTGTTCGGGACGCAAATTGTGGATACCGCGGATCAACTGCATAGCGGCCTGATGTCCTGTCCTTGCCGGTGAAATCGCCGGATTATATAACGAAGCGCCCAGGCTTTCAGCCCTCGTTGACCGTTTTCAGGTCACGAGGACGGATCCCCAACACGCCAGCCGTCAGCAGATAGCACAGGCCACCGATAACCACCATCTTGCACAGCTCCAGTCCAGAGCGCCACATGGACCACTTAACCCAGACCTCCAGGGTTGGGCTCAGCCACCAGAGCAATAGATACATGGCTGCCGTAGCCACACTCAAGCGCAACATGAAAAACAGGGTACTACGCCCCGGCCGATAGACATGACGACGGTAAAGCCCCTGGAACAGCGAGATGGCATTGACGGTTCCCGACAGGGCGGTGGATAACGCCAGACCGACATAGCCCAGTGGCGTCAGGAAGATAAAGATGAAGTTGAAGATCATGTTGGCGATCATGGAGTGAATGCCGTAGCGCACCGGGGTCTTGGTATCCTGGCGGGCATGAAACCCGGGAGCCAACACCCGGGCCAGCATCAATGACAACAAGCCGGAGGTCGATGCCAACAGACTGGCACCGGACATCATCACCTCATGGGGGCCGAATTCACCGCGCATAAACAGCACCCGCAAGATGGGCTCCCGCAACACCATGATGCCGCCCATGGCCGGCAAGCCCAGAAACAGCACCATGCGCACCCCCCAATCCATGGTTTGCGAAAAGCGCTGGGGATCCTGATCGACATGGCCTTTGGAGAGCGCAGGCAGGATCACGGTACTGATGGCCACCGCGAACATCCCCAGCGGAAACTCCAGCAGCCGATCGGAATAATAGAGGTAGCTGATAGCACCGGTAGCCAGAAACGAGGCCAGCATGGTGTTGATCATCAGATTAATCTGACTGACCGAGACACCAAACAAGGCCGGAATCATCAGGGTACGGATCTTCACCACCCCCGGATGATGCCAACCCCATTTGGGCCATACCAGCATCTGCATCTTCATCAGGTAAGGGATCTGGTATAGCAACTGCACCAGGCCACCGATAAAAATCCCGATGGCCAGACCTATTTCCGGCTCGGCCATCTGCGGCGCGCCCCACAGAGCGACAATGATCAGCACAATATTCAGGAAAGTCGGCGTGAACGAAGAGACACCGAAGCGACCGAAGGTGTTGAGCACAGCCCCGGACATCGCGGTGAAAGTCACAAACCACAGATAGGGAAAGGTGATTTTCAGCAGCAGGCTGGCCAACTCGAACTTCTCGGCATTCGGCCCGCCATGCCACCAGTCCATAAACCAGCCCCAGCCAAATAGCGCCGAGAGCACAGTCGAGCCGAGCACCCCCAGGATCGTCACCACCGAGATGATGGTACCCAGCGTGCCCATGGTTGCCGCCAGCAGCTCCCGCACCGCCTGTTTGTCACCCTTGGCCTTGTATTCGGTCATCACAGGGACGAAGGCCTGATTGAAGGCCCCATCGGCGAAGAGTCGACGCAGGTAATTAGGAATACGGTTGGCAAAGAAAAATACATCCGCCGCGGCACCGGCCCCCAACAGGTTGGCGATGACAATATCCCGGACCAGACCGAGGATCCGCGACGCAAGGGTCGCACCTGAGACTAACAATCCGGAGCGGATCAGCTTCTTGCTCACTATAACTCCTCAAAAACCGTGACTGCGCGGTGAAAGCTGCTAAAATCGGCCGACAGTTTAACGACCTGCCACCCCGTATGCTACATGCCACAGGGTTGCGGTGGTTATTTGCACAAACCATTTGACATTCTCAGGTTGAGAAGGCATATTTCTGGGCCTTTTCAGCATACTCGCTAAGACAGTTTTAGGAGTTTTACCTTGGCTAACATCAAATCTGCTAAGAAGCGCGCGATTCAGGCAGAAAAAGCCCGCAAGCACAATGCCAGCCGTCGCTCTATGACCCGCACCTACGTTAAAAAAGTAGTTGCTGCTATCGCCGCCGGTGACAAGGCTATCGCACAAGCCGCTTTCGAAGCTGCTCAGCCTATTCTGGACCGTATGGCCACTAAGGGCCTGATCAGCAAGAATAAGGCTGCTCGTCACAAGTCTCGTCTGGCTGCCCAAATCAAGGCACTGTAAGACGCGATATGCGATGAAAAAAGAAACCGGCTTGCGCCGGTTTTTTTTATCCCTTTTCAACGTCAAACGATCTAGCTAAACGAGATCAGCGACAATAGAGGCCATGCAGGACTGAAATTACGGCCCGGACCTCCTCACTCTTGAGTGAATAAAAGACGGTTTGCGCAGCTTTGCGCGTCGTCACTAGGCCATCTCGACGCAGAATGGCCAGATGCTGGGAGAGCGCGGATTGACTCAATCCCAAAGAGTCATTGATCTCGCCAACCGAAAGCTCGCGCTCCTGTAGATGGCACAGAATTAACAACCGATTCTCGTTGGCCAAGGCCTTTAATAATCCCACCGCCTTACTGGCCTGGGTTTGCATCTCTTCAATCTGCATGCATCCATCCTGCGCGGACCCCGTCATCGGCGCATAATAGCAGCTAGATCGACAAGGGTGCAGGGTTAAAGCGTGAGATATCTTCCTCACCACTGAACAAGGATGAGAAGTCACTTTCACAGATCATCTTGACCGCAGGATGCTGGATCATGCGCTCGGCGAAAATCACATAGTACTCTTCTTTCAAATCCTGAGTCTGACCAACCAACTCGACCTCTTCCCCTTCCAGAATTTCGCTTTGATAGATAGATGGTGCGACAAAAATCCCCTGGTTGAAGAAGCCAAACGCCTTCATCAAAGCCGCATCATCAAATTCGCCGAGGATCTGTGGCGACAATCCCTTCTCCTCGAACCAGCGTGTCAGCTGACGCCCCATGGCAGTGCGGCGCCCCGGGATCAGGAGTTTGCGTTCATTCAGACAAGCGGGAAATGGCGAAGCTGGCATGGGGGCCTTGCAAAAGAAGCTCACCCCGCACTCCCCTAACTTCTTCGATAACAGTCCGCCCTGCTGGGCCGAATCGACCGGGCAATCCGACAGGATCATATCCAGCTTGTGCTCACTCAACTGCTCGAGGAGTAATTCATGGGTCGATTCGAAACACCGCAGATGGATGGAACCATCGGTGGGGATTGCCGACAAGAGCACCCGACTGGCCAGACGCTTGGAGAGCGCATCCGCGATGCCGACATCAAACAGCAACTGGTTCTCTTTGCGATAATTGACGATATCCAGCATTTCGTAGGAAAGCGAAAACATCTTGTCCGCATACTGGAAAATGAGTTGCCCCAATTCACTGGCCTCCAACTGGCGCCCCTTACGCTTGAACAAGCGCCCGCCTAGGCGTTGCTCCAGCAAACGGATCTGCCCGGTCACGGTTTGGGGCGTCAGAAACAGAGCATCGGCTGCCGCGGTAACCGAGCCTTTCTTTTGGGTCATCCAGAAGTAGTAGAGGTGGTTGTAATTCAGATGGGACATAAGCTGCCTTTGAGGGTTAAAAAACGATCATTGATGAGCAGAGACCAACATTACATCCTGTGTTTCTTTCTCACGATCCGGTGCCGTCACGAGGCTGACCCCGACTGGGATCAGCCTACTACGATTCACCCTTGAGCTGCCTGAACCTTGGCTAAACCAGCGGAAGAGAGAGATAACCGCAAGACGATATAGCCAAGAACGGCCGCCATGGTCGAACCACTGAGGATCCCCAGGCGGGACAGGGTCGAGTAATCGGCCGCGCCACCATGAAATGCCAGCGACGAAATAAATATCGACATGGTAAAACCAATCCCGCACAACACGCTCACAGCCAAGATGTGTCGCATGCCGATGCCTTTCGGCAGGCGGGCCAGCCCGGTCTTGATCGCCAACCAGCTGATCAACGAAATCCCCAGCGGTTTACCCACAAACAAGCCGAGCATGATCCCCAGCGGCACTGGAGTGGCCAGACTCGCCAGACTGACTCCCGCCAACGAGATCCCGGCGTTGGCAAACGCGAACAGCGGCAGGATCAGATAAGAGGACCAGGGGTGTAATCTATGTTCCAGATGCTTGAGAGGCGATACATAACGGCGGCCCTGGTTCGGGATCATGAAACCGACGATCACCCCGGCCAGCGTGGCATGCACCCCGGACTTCAACACCGCAACCCACAACAGGGTCCCTACCAGCAGGTACCAGGACAAACGGTCCACACCACGACGATTCATCCAAAACAGGATGCCCACCGCCACAGCAGCAATAGCCAACGCCATCAGGTTCAACTGCGAGGTATAGAACAACGCAATAATCAGAATAACGCCCAGATCATCGATGATTGCCAGGGCTAATAAGAACACCTTCAGACTGGTAGGCACCCGCTTGCCGAGCAGAGCCATCACGCCGAGCGCAAAGGCAATATCGGTTGCCGCCGGGATCGCCCAACCGCTGTGAGTTTCCGGGTTGCCATGATTGAAGAGCAGATAAATCAACGCAGGAGCCAGCATACCGCCCATAGCGGCAATCGCCGGGAAGATAGCTTGCTCCCGGCTCGACAGTGCACCGTCGATCATCTCCCGCTTCACTTCCAGACCAATCAACAGAAAGAAAATGGCCATTAGCCCATCGTTGATCCACAACAACAGCGGTTTATGTAGATCCAGCGCGCCGATGCGGATCTGGACGTCGATATCCAGAAACGTCTGGTAATAGTGAGCCAAGGGTGAATTCGCCAGGAGTAGAGCCAAGAGTGCAGCGAGAATCAAAATGATCCCGCTGGCCGACTCCAGATGAAGAAATTTTTTGATTGCATTGGTCATGATGCCAACCCTACAAACCTAGTGGTCAAAAAGAATACTTACCAACAGTCTATGCCGGTTCCCGAACATATAAAAATCACTTATTACGGGACAATTGCTCGGGATTACCGATCATTTAGCCCGTATAACGAAAAAACACCCCTGCTATGACTTAGTGCAATCCAGCAAGAGCCTATCAGCTGGCTGCAAGTCATAGGAGCGCAGCCCCGCCATTGGTTAGCGTCCAAAAAAACGGGCCGCACCTCGCAGCCCGTTTTATTAGATAGTCAGATAGCGACCGGAGCCTTGATGCCAGGATAGGGGTCATAATCTACGACTTGAAAATCTTCGAACCGGTAATCAAAAATAGAATCCGGTTTCCGCGTGATGATTAACTTCGGTAATGGGCGAGGTTCCCGGCTCAATTGCAACTGCGCCTGTTCCAGATGATTGTTGTACAGATGCACATCACCACCGGTCCAGACGAAATCCCCGACTTGTAAATCGCACTGCTGCGCCAGCATGTGGGTCAACAAGGCATAGCTGGCAATGTTGAACGGCAACCCTAAAAACACATCGCAACTGCGCTGGTATAGCTGGCAAGACAACTTACCATCCGCCACGTAGAACTGGAAAAACGCATGGCAGGGAGCCAGCGCCATCTGATCCAGATCGGCGACATTCCAGGCTGAAACAATGATACGACGGGAATTCGGATTCTGTTTCAAGTCGTCCACAACGCGTTGGATTTGATCGATATGGCCGCCATCGGCTTTGGGCCAGGAGCGCCATTGATACCCATACACAGGCCCCAACTCACCCTGCTCATCCGCCCACTCATCCCAAATCGAGACACCGTGTTCTTTCAGATAACGAATATTGGTTTCGCCCTGCAGAAACCACAGCAATTCATGCACGATGGATTTGAGGTGGCATTTCTTGGTCGTCACCAGAGGAAATCCCTCTTGCAGATTGAAACGCATCTGATGGCCGAACAACGACAGGGTGCCAGTGCCGGTCCGATCCCCTTTCGGTGTCCCCTGATCCAGGATCTGCTGCATCAATGCCAAATAATTTTTCATGATCTCTTCTCCAACCCGGTTGCTTACCGTGGACCCCTGTCACCCCGGCACGCGCGGAGCAAATGGCAGATAGCCGCACCATAGTTCCGAACAGTGCGGGATCTAAGCCGGGTATTCTAACGTAAAGTTTTAGCGTGGTGGTGTTGAACTCACTTCGGCGGCAGTAAATCGTGCAAGCCGAGTTGTTCCAGATATCCGGTAAACAATCCCTTGAGCGCCGCCGAACTACCCTGATGCAGCCCCATCTCGAGCAAGGGATAGAGATCGGCTAGCTTGACGCGGCGGATGAGGTATTTGACCCGCGCTATGTTGTTCAAATTCATACTGAAGGTGCGATAGCCCATCGCCATCAGGATCAGTACCCCCAGCGGATCGCCCGCCAGTTCGCCACAGATGGAGACCGTCTTGCCATGACCATTGGCAGTTCCCACAATCTGCTGCAAAACCCGCATCACAGCCGGATGGAACGCATCATACAGTCCGGCCACTCGACTGTTGTTCCGATCAACCGCCAACAGATATTGCGTCAGATCATTGGTTCCCACCGACCAGAAGTCCACGTAGGGCGCCAGTTCCGGCAAGATATACAGAATCGATGGCACCTCGATCATGGCGCCGAGCATTGGATAACGCACACTGCTGCCCTTGCGACCCAGCTCTTCCGAAACCTCCAGCCACGCCTGGTCCAACAAACGACGCGCCGCCTGAACTTCGGATAATGACCCCACCATGGGCAGCATGATGGAGAGATTATCGTGGGACTCGCTAGCACGCAGCATGGCTTTGAGCTGAGCCAGAAACAATTCCGGATGATCCAGGGTCAGACGGATACCGCGCCAACCCAGAAACGGGTTGTCTTCCACAATCGGAAAATAGGGCAGAGGCTTGTCGCCGCCGATATCCAGGGTCCGCATGCAGACCGGACGACCGGAAAAATTAGCCAGCACTTCCCGATAACGCAGAGTCTGCTCCTGTTCAGAGGGAAAGCTGTCATGCAACATGAAGGGGATCTCGGTGCGATACAGTCCGATGCCATCAGCCATATCCCGCATCGCACTTTCCGATTCCAGATTCAATCCCGCATTCAGCAACACCGAGATGCGAGCGCCGTCGAGAGTCTCCGATGGCAAATGACTTTCCGCACCCAGCCGATCGTCCATGGCCTTAGCCTGGCGGATCAGTTGACGATACTCATCGAGTACCGATTGCGTGGGTTCGACCAACAGCTCGCCACGGTTACCATCGACCACCAGCAAGCGTTGCTCTAATCCTGCCAACGGCAACTCGAGGCCCATAACTGCGGGAATTCCCATGGCGCGCGCCAGGATTGCCGCATGGGAGTTGACAGCCCCGCGTAAAGAAATCATGGCCGCCAGGCGCTCGCGAGGTACTTCCGCCAACAGGGAAGCCGTGACCTCTTCCGCCAGCAGGACTACGGGCTCGTCAAAATCGAACTCATCGATTTGGCTATGGGCCAAGTGACTGAGCAGACGTTGCGCCACATCGCGGACATCGACCGCCCGCTCCCGCAAGTAGCTGTCGGACATGGCCTGAAATTGCTGGATAAACCGTTCACTGACCCGACGCACGGCCGAGGCAGCACTCCATTTTTCGCGGACGATCTCGGCCTCGATCTGCTGAATAAAGGCGGGATCCGTCAATAGGTGCTGATAGATCTCGAAGATGGCCATCGAGTCCTGACTGACCGACTCGCGGAATCGCAACGCCGTGGCATCCAAATCCAGCTGGACCTGCAGTACCGCTTGGTTAAACAACTCCAGCTGCAATTCCGGATCATCACTCTGCTTGGGAGCCACATGCTCCAGCTCCATCTTGGGACGCCAGACCCAGGCCCGGGCAATGGCAACCCCGGAGGACGCGGCAACCCCCTTCAGGCTACGCCGCCATTGCTGATCAGCGTGTAACATCCCTTTCATTTCGGCATGCAGGATGCGAGCCGCCAGCTGTGCCGCCAAGGTCACAAGAAACGACTCATCACTCTCGTCAAATTGCCGGGAATCGGCCTGCTGCACCACCAGGACACCCAGAACCTGGCGCTGCTGCATGATCGGCACTCCGAGGAAGGAGTTGAAATCATCTTCGGCGACTTCGGGGAGATATTTGAAATTGGGGTGGGAAGCCGCATCCGCCAAGTTGAGCAACTCTTCTCGTCGCCCGACCAAGCCAACGAGCCCCTCATCATAGGGCAAGGTCACCTTACCCACAGCTTCCGGTGCCAGACCATCAGTCGCCACTAGGCGGTAACGGCGACGCTGGGATTCGGCCAGATAGACGGTGCAACAATCCACCTGCATGGCAGAGCGGGTCTGACGCACCAGAACATTCATTGCATCATGCAATGATGGCGCCTGGGTCACTCCCTCTACGATTTGCCGCAGTGTCGTCAGCACCGACTCTCCTCCTATCGTCCTTTGGTATTACGCCGATTCTCTTTTTTAGGCAGGAACGGCATGGCTATGGGGGCAAACTCTTTCATGACCCGCCGATATACTTCCCGTTTAAAGGAAACGACTTGCCGCACCGGGTACCAATAACTAACCCAGCGCCAATCATCAAACTCCGGCTGACCATGACAACCGAACTGAATGGCAGATTCTCTGCATTCATCTAACCGCAGTAAAAACCACTTCTGCTTCTGCCCGATACAAACAGGCGAGCTATCCCAACGGATCAGGCGCTTGGGTAACCGGTATTTCAACCAGTTACGACTGGTAGCCAGGATGGTGACATCCTCAGGTCTGAGTCCGATCTCCTCGTACAACTCCCGAAACATGGCCTGTTCTGGTGTTTCACCATCATCCACGCCACCTTGTGGAAACTGCCAGGAGTGTTGACCGAAACGTCTGGCCCATAAAACCTGTCCATTACGATTGCAGATCACGATTCCTACATTGGGACGAAAACCGTCACCATCAATCACGCGAGCACCTGCAAGGTTCAATCTTTATCTGACAGGGATTTTTTCACATTCCCTGCTTGTCAGCAAACAACGCATTTTTGCTAACATCTGGATAACTTTGTCAAGTCATCAAACTTATAAACAATAGAGGCCCATCTCTCCGACAGCTTGCCCACGTTTTCTGTGGATATCATTCTGCATAACTCTGTATAGGCTGATGACCGAAGAAGCTATTTTTATGATGAACAGTAACATACCAGAGATAAACAACCATATAAATTCATATATTTCATATAATTACACTGAGTTAACTCTCTATATGGCGGTTCCAGATCTTATGCAGGATCACGGGGATCCATGTGTAAAAAACAGATCGCTTCCTTTTTAAACAATCAATTGTTATCCACAAAAACCGTCCAAGATCTCATCATTTATCTGCCGACATTTCTGCTTTAACTCACAAGCCACCCCGACTAATCCCGCGAATCTTCGGCTGGAACAAAGTTATTCAAGATTTTTGTGGATAAGATTGTGTAGCAAGTTGCGGATAGCGCGGGATAACCTGCCCCGCTGAGGATAACTTGGGTAAAAAGAGAGAATTAGTTTTAAAAAACCAATTTAATCATACACCTATGGGTATATGATTTTACTATTGCTTATTCACCGCAGTAGCAGTGAAATCGTGCAGTTTTCAACCAGAGGAGGAAGGCCCATGACCACAGAGCTTCGGCACCCGCCCCCCCAGAGTGAAGCAGAGCTATTGCTGCGCGCCGAACAATTAGCCGGACAGTCATTTGCCAGCCTTTGCCAAGCCGAGCATATTGCCATACCACGCGACCTGCGCCGCGATAAGGGTTGGGTTGGACAACTCATCGAAGGGCAACTGGGAGCCATGGCCGGCAGCAAGCCAGAACAAGACTTTCCGGAATTGGGTATTGAATTGAAAACACTGCCTATTGATGAACATGGAAATCCCTTGGAGAGCACCTTCGTCTGCGTAACTCCCCTGATTGGGATCACAGGGTTGCGGTGGGAGTCGAGTAATGTGCGCAACAAGCTGTCACGGGTGTTGTGGGTTCCGGTGGAAGGTAGCCGCCACATCCCTCTTGCTGAACGCCGGATCGCGACGCCCTTCATCTGGAGTCCCGATGGGGAGGAAGAGCAGTTGCTGCGTCAAGATTGGGAAGAGCTCATGGAGCTGATAGCCTTGGGCCAGATCGAATCCATCACAGCCCACCACGGCGAAGTCTTGCAACTCAGACCCAAAGCGGCCAATGGGCAAGCCCTGACTCCGGCAATCGGTCGACATGGGGAGCTGATCCAGACCCGACCACGCGGCTTTTATCTGCGTACCCGATTCACTCGCCGACTGTTGCAGAAAGTTTTTTCCCCGCATTAATCCGATCACATCTGCCCATTTTTCGACCATTTCCTGATCTCTGGTCGGCACATCGGCTATTTTTTGTTTTATGATACCCATGGGAAGCCAAATCCCCACCTATCTGACACAGGATTAAACCTTCAAGGAGATCACATGCCTGTCACTAAAAAATTCCTCAAGACCAAGCCGGAAGTGCAGGTCACCTTTGAGGTGACAAAAGAGGCCGCGAAAGAGGCCGAGCAGGTTTTTTTACTGGGCGAGTTTGCTGGATGGGAGCCGGTTGAGTTGAAAAAACTCAAGAATGGTATTTTCAAGGCCACGCTGAATCTGCCCACGAATGAAAAAGAGAGCTATCAGTACCGCTTCCGGCTGGTTTCTGCCGATGGCTCCGAGTCATTTGATAATGATTGGGATGCCGAAGCCTATTGCACCAATCCATTTGGTGGCGAAAATTCGCTGGTGTCCGTGGTTCAATAACAGCACTGACTCAACAAAAAAGGCCCGCCATTGGCGAGCCTTTTTCTTTACAGCAACTAATGAGATTAGTTGAGCTTTTCGCGGATACGCGCTTTCTTACCAGTCAAGTTGCGCAGGTAGTACAGCTTGGCGCGACGAACCACACCACGACGCTTCAGCTCAACGCTGGCAATCAGCGGGCTGTGAGTCTGGAATACACGCTCAACACCTTCACCATTGGAGATCTTACGAACGGTGAAAGCAGAGTGCAGACCGCGGTTACGCTTGGCGATAACGACACCTTCGAAAGCCTGCAGACGTTCCTTGCCAGCTTCTTTAACACGTACTTGTACACGTACGGTGTCGCCCGGGGCAAAAGCCGGGATGTCAGAACGCAGTTGTTCTTGCTCGAGTTGCTGAATAATCTTGCTCATTGTCTCTTCCTACCTAGGATAAACTGAAAACTCTACTGCTGTTCGTCACGTTGTTCACGAACAAACTGGGCAAGAAGTCTCTCTTGCTCGTCAGTCAGAGCTAGGTTATTTAATAGTTCCGGTCTTCGTAACCAGGTCCGACCCAAGGCCTGTTGGAGGCGCCATGTGCGAACACTCTCGTGGTTACCGCTCAGTAACACCTCGGGAACCGTCAATCCTTCCATCACTTCCGGTCGCGTGTAGTGCGGGTGATCCAGCAAGCCTTCGGTAAAGGAGTCCTGCTCGGCACTCGCCATATCCCCCAGAACACCCGGTACCAATCGTGATACCGCATCCACCAGGATCATGGCAGGTAATTCACCACCACTTAACACGTAATCGCCCACAGACCACTCTTCATCGATATCGGTCTGTATCACGCGCTCATCGATACCTTCGTATCGGCCAGCCACCAGAATCAACTTCTGAGACTTGGCGAGCTCAGCTACACCGGCTTGGGTGAGCTTCCGACCTTGTGGCGAGAGATAGATGACTTTCACTCCCTCACCTGCTGCGTCTCGTGCTGCCTGAATTGCGTCACGCAACGGCTGAACCATCATCAACATTCCAGGCCCACCACCATAGGGTCGATCATCGACCGTGTGGTGTTTGTCGTGGGTGAAATCACGAGGATTCCAGCATCTGATTTGCAGCAAGCCTTGCCTTGAGGCCCGGCCCGTCACACCGTAGTCAGTAATGGCTCGGAACATATCCGGGAAGAGGCTGATCACCCCAATCCACATAGAAACCTCCGATGTATGCCGACAACGGGTACGATTAAAAATCCGGATCCCAATCGACCTCTATGGAACGGTTAGCCAGATCAATCTTTTTGATGACCTGCCCATCCAGAAACGGGATTAACCGCTCTTTCATTCCATAGGCATCATTCAATTTGGCTTTGACTACCAACACATCGTTGGAGCCCGTTTCCATCAACTCAGTCACTTCGCCCATCTGATAGCCGTTTAGATTCACCACTTGGCAACCCATAAGGTCACTCCAGTAGTATTCTCCGTCCAACAACTCAGGGAATGCTTGTGGCTGTACAGCGATGTCCACTCCGGCCATGGCTTGGGCGTCTTCTCGCAGGTCGATACCTTCCAGCTTGCAGACCAACCCATTGTTGTGACGTTTCCATCCAGAAATCCGGATCTCGCGCCACTCCCCATTTTGCTGAATCAGCCAGGGGGAATATTCGAATATGCTCTCGGCATCATCGGTGAAGGAGTGTACCTTCAGCCAGCCTTTGATGCCGTAAACGGCGCCCAGGCGACCAACAACTACAGGCTTATCCACCGTGGCTCCTTAGCCAGAATTCGAACATTAAGCCGCTTTGGAAGCGTCTTTGACCAGCTTGGCAACACGATCAGACATATTGGCGCCTTGACCGATCCAGTGTTGGATACGAACCAGGTCCAGGTTGATCTTTTCAGCTTGGCCAGAAGCCATCGGGTTGAAGAAGCCAACACGCTCGATGAAACGACCATCGCGAGCGAAACGGCCATCAGCCACAACTACTTGGTAAAACGGACGCTTCTTAGCGCCACCACGTTGCAAACGAATGGTTACCATATCGTCCTCATTAACTTTGAATGAACGAGGTCCGTGGAAAACACGAACCCCAGCTTAAAATAAGCCGCGTAATTTTACTTACATCCGCAGCAAATGCAACCAAACCCGCCGCTTTTTAAGACACGCACGGCAGGGCTGGTCAACTCGAGTTTTAGCTTACGCAGTAAAATTGATGCGACAAATCAGAAAGGGCCTCGGCCAAAACCGCCGGGAGGCAACATATTCTTCATGCCACTCATCAGCTTGCGCATACCGCCTTTGCCGGAAATCTTCTTCATCATGCGTTGCATCTGATCAAACTGTTTGAGTAGACGGTTTACATCCTGGATCTGCATGCCGGAACCCGCAGCAATCCGACGCTTACGCGAGCCCTTGATGATCTCCGGATTCCGGCGCTCAGCCGGGGTCATGGAGCTGATAATCGCCTCCATACGATGGGTCATCTTGTCATCCAGCTTGCCTTTGACATCATCTGGCAGGCCCGAGACCCCGGGCAATTTGTCGAGCATGCCCATCATGCCGCCCATGTTGCGCATCTGGGCCAGCTGTTCACGGAAATCCTCCAGATCAAAGCCTTTGCCTTTTTGCATCTTCTGGGCAAGCTTGGCGGCCTTGTCTTTGTCGACATTGCGCTCCATCTCTTCGATGAGCGACAACACATCCCCCATCCCCAGAATACGCGAGGCGATCCGATCAGGATGAAACGGTTCCAACGCATCGGTCTTTTCACCCATACCAATAAACTTGATGGGTTTGCCGGTGATATGCCGGACCGACAGTGCTGCACCGCCCCGCGCATCACCATCGGCCTTGGTCAAGATGACCCCGGTCAACGGCAAGGCATCGCTGAACGCCTTGGCAGTATTAGCAGCGTCCTGACCGGTCATGGCATCGACCACAAACAGCGTCTCGATAGGCTTGACGTATTGGTGGAGGGCCTTGATCTCGTCCATCATTTCGCTATCGACGTGCAATCGACCAGCAGTATCGACGATCAACACATCGAAGAATTGCTTGCGCGCGTGATTGATGGCCGCTTCGGCAATGGCAATCGGTTGTTGCTTGGTATCACTGGGGAAGAACTCGACACCAATCTCCTGCGCCAAGGTTTCCAGCTGTTTGATTGCGGCCGGACGATAGACGTCAGCACTGACGACCAGCACCTTCTTCTTCATCCGTTCCTTCAGGAACTTCGCCAACTTAGCAACCGAGGTTGTCTTACCGGCACCTTGCAAGCCCGCCATCAACAATACGGCAGGGGGCTGAGTTGCCAAGTCCAGGGACTCATTGGCCTCACCCATGACGGAGATCAGCTCACCTTGAACGATCTTGATGAACGCCTGCCCTGGGCTCAGACTCTTGTTAACCTCTTGGCCAACCGCGCGTTCCTTGACTCGACTGACAAATTCCTTGACCACTGGCAAGGCGACGTCGGCTTCCAGCAACGCCATGCGCACTTCACGCAAGGTATCTTTGATGTTGTCTTCAGTCAGGCGGCCCCGACCACTGATGTTGCGCAGCGACTTCGACAGACGCTCGGTTAGATTCTCAAACATGGCCTATTCCAACGATTGGCGTAATTGCGCACGAGTATACCGCAACTTGCCCCAAGATCTTAAGCCTTGCTGGCAGCAGACCTACGACAGCGATATACTCGCCACTTAAGTCCATTAATGACCGTCAATTCAATTAATTACCCTATGGTCATCCCATCATTGCTCTGTCTTGCATTTTATCTGCTAGCTAGCCTGGCCGCTTTGCATCGCCTGCTCAATAGCCACACTATCAGTTGGCCTCTGGTCAGTAGTGCCTGGATTGCGATGGCATTGCATGCGGCAGGACTCGGACAGGAGATTGTCTCGACAGGATTAGGGCAAAATCTCAGCCTGCTGAACGTAGCATCTGCGGTCGCGTTACTCATCAGCCTAGTCATGAGCCTGATCGTGCAGCGCTTCAATGGCTGGATCCTGTTACCCGTGGTCTATGGCTTTGCGGCGCTGCTGCAAATCGTCAGCAATCTGATCCCCGGGCAATATGTCCTGCATCTGGAACAAAGACCCGAGCTGTTAATGCACATCACATTGGCATTGCTGGCCTTTTCGGTATTGATGATCGCCACGCTGTTCACGCTGCTACTCGCCTATCTGAATTATCATCTCAAGGCGCGCAAACGTCTGGGGCTACCTCATCTGCCTCCGCTGATGACGGTAGAAACGCGAGTCTACCAACTGATCCTGCTCGGAGTGGTATTGCTAACACTCTCGATCGGCAGCGGAGTGCTGTTTCTGGATGAAATGTTTGCTCCCGATCAACGGCATAAAGCAGTTTTGACCCTGCTGGCCTGGTGTGTGTATACCAGTCTGCTCTGGGGACACTATCGCCACGGCTGGAGAGGTAAAACCCTCATCAGTCTCAGCTTGCTGGGCAGTGTTCTCCTCTTGCTGGCCTATTTTGGCAGTCGGTTCCTCAAAGAGGTGCTACTCAGCTGAGTCATATCGCAGCATTATCATTTCCAAGCGACTAGAGGACCATTGTTTGGATACCATCTCAACCCAATCCCTATTATTGGCTCTTATGCTGATGTTGCTGATTTCTGCTTTTTTTTCGGCCGCAGAAACAGGCATGATGTCGCTCAATCGCTATAAATTGCGCCATCTGGCCAAGACCAAACATCGCGGAGCTATGCGAATCGAGCGCCTGTTACGACGTCCCGACCGGCTGCTGGGGTTGATACTGATTGGCAATAATCTGGCGAATATTCTGGCCTCCTCTATCGCGACCCTACTGGCCATTCGGGCCTTTGGCGATTACGGCATCGCCGTTGCGACCTCGGTACTGACCTTTGTCATTTTGATATTTTCCGAAGTCACCCCTAAAACCCTGGCCGCCTTGAATCCGGAGCGGGTGGCCTATCCGGCCGCCATCGTACTGCGGATCTTGATGCTCCCTTTCTATCCTCTGGTTTGGCTTATCAACTCCATTTCCAATGGCCTACTCGAGCTGTTTGGCATCAAGTTGCACAGGAAAGACGAGTCGCTCAATAGTGAAGAGTTACGCTCCGTGCTCAACGAATCGAGCAGTCTCATCCCTCAAAACCACCAAGACATGTTGATGGGAGTTCTGGAGCTGGAGCACCTGGCGATTGAAGAGATCATGGTGCCGCGGGCCGATATCTATGCCATCAATATCAATGATGACTGGAAGACCATTCAACGGCAGTTGACTAATACCCCGCACACCAAGGTCTTGCTATATCGGGACATGCTCGATGATGCTGTTGGCTTCATTCACGTCCGCGACGCGTTGCGCCTGCTGACCCGGGAGCAGTTTAATAAAGAGTCCCTGCTGCGTACCGTCCATGAGGTCTACTTCATCCCCTGCGGCACTCCACTGCTGACCCAGCTCATCAAATTTCGTCGGAATAAGGAGCGAATTGGCCTGGTGGTCGATGAGTACGGTGACATCCGCGGTCTGGCCACTCTTGACGATATTCTGGAGGAGATTGTGGGTGACTTCACGACCAGTCTGGCCCCCAGCGCTAATGAAGAGATCTACCGTCAGACCGACGGCAGCTACCTGATTGAAGGCGCCGCCAATCTTCGAGATATCAACAAAGAGCTGGACTGGAATTTCTCCACCGAAGGCCCCCGCACACTCAATGGATTGATCCTGGAGTACCTGGAGGACCTACCTCAGGTTGGCCGTCAACTGCAGATCGCGGAGTATCAAATCGAGATTTTTTCCGTAGAAAATAACATGGTGAAACTGGCAAGGATCACCCCCCCCGCCACGCTTAATTAAGCCGGTACGCCTTGGCACGAGACACAATATTGCTCGGCATCCGCGCCGCCAGTTGGTTCAATAAACGTTTAGCCTTGGCATGCTGTTTGTCATCAGTGATGATGGTGTGATGCAACCAGCTATAGGCCTCCTCATAATCGAGAGGGCTGCCCATGCCTCGATTCAACATACTGACCCAATCCATCTGCGCCTCCAGATAACCGAGTGCCGCAGCCTCGTGCATCAGTACCACCGCCTGTTGCTTATCGACCTGGACATAACGCCCTTGCTCATAGTAATGCGCCAGCCGTTGTAATGCGGCAGGAAAGCCCTGCTCGGCGGCTCCCCACATAAAGCCAATCCCGACGGCAGCATCTTTCGGCACACAGGTGCCGGTCAACAGCATGTCCGCCCACAGATATTGATACGAAGGCAGCATCAGCACCTTGGCTCGCGCTTCGATGTCGGGTGTTAATTGACACTGGTCGGCAATCACCCGTTGCAAGTGTTTGTGTTGGCCAATCCAGGTAATCAACTCATCCTGACTGTAAAGTTGCAGGGTTGAAATCGCGGCCGATGGAATCGTCGTCACCGTCTGTTCGGTATATAGGGTCGAGACCGCAGAGCTTGCCGCAATCGCGGCCTGCTGATGGCGCTCACGCTCTGCCAACTCTTCAGCCGTCAACTTTTTAGGAGCCGGTGCCTCAGCCGGCTCGGCAGCAATCTGGGCAGCAGGCAACGCCATACCCGCAAAAATGTCGGTCGTCGGTTTCAGTGCAGGCTCTTCGGCACTCAGTCCGGATGCAACACTTAACAGCAATACGATGAGCAAAATTCGATTCATAGGCGCCTCCAACAAGGCTATCGGCCGTCAGGGCGGATCCTTGAGAAAAAACAAAGGGCCATCAGGCCCTTGTTTGGCGTACGAATCCTTATTGCCGTGCATAAGCAATTCCCAGCTCGATTTCCTCCCGTAACGTGGTGAGCATGCCATCCAGTTCGTCCTGCTCAAGGCGGCTCAAGGTGCCATAATCCATCACTTCTTCAATCCCCTCACGACCAATTCGCACCGCTTGTGCGAAGAAACGAGCGTGAGCACTACCGCCATCCACATACGCATATTCGACAATCCCGGGCTCCCCTTGCCGGGCATGCACCAGAGAAAGACAGAAGCGTAAACCGGCTTGCGCCATCGCCAAGGTTGCCGAGCCAGCTCCAGCTTTGGCATTTACGACCTCGGTACCCGCATTTTGTACATGACGGGTCATTTCATCGAGTTGGTCATGACTAAAATGTTGGCCTACGACCTGGGAAAACAGCGGCAGTATGGTGGTGCCACTATGGCCGCCAATCACTGGAACCGTCAGCGAACCAGCCTTGCACTGCATGGCATTGGCAACAAAGGTTTCCGCCCGGATAACATCGAGAGTCGTCACACCGAATAGTTTGCGCGGATCATACACCCCGGCCTGAGTCAGCACCTCGGCCGCAATAGGGATGATGCTATTCACCGGATTGGTGATGATCGCCAGCAACGCCTTCGGGCATTGGCGAGCGCAATGTTGAACCAGATTCTGGATCACCCCGGCATTAAATTTGAAGAGATCGGAGCGGTCCATCCCAGGCTTACGCGCCACGCCTGCCGGAATGATGACAATATCCGCCCCTTGCAAGGCAGGGGTAGGATCCTCACCGGCATAACCGCGGACACGGACATCGGTCGGAATGTGGCTCAAGTCGACGGCAACACCAGGCGTGACTGCCGCCAGATCATACAAGGCCAATTCAAAACCGGGAGGCAGTTGAAGTTTTAACAATAACGAAAGCGACTGACCGATACCTCCAGCCGCGCCGAGAACGGCAACTTTCATAGTGAGCTCCGAGCGTTATTGATGATGTAGAGTAATTAATGGATGTGGCTCACCATCACCATAGGATAAAGCGCAGGAAGGAACAAAGAGGAATGTCGGAACTGTGAGCCGAGGAACACAACAGCGAATGCACAACCAAGTTACATTTTCGCAACAAAACAAAGGGGGCTCGAAAGCCCCCTATCACTGCAGTATGACTTCTGCTCATTCATGGGGAGCAAATGCCAAGGCGCGCCGTTCTAGCCAGCGAAATATTAATGTGAGGCTACCATTCATAGTCAGATAGATGGCACCAGCAACCCCGAAAACCCCTAAGGTGTCATAGGTTTGAGCATTCAAGCGCTGCGCGATACCCATCATATCCATGATGGTGATGGTACTGGCTAATGAACTGCCTTTGAGGACCAGAATAACCTCATTGGAATAGCCAGGAACCGCCCGCCGCATGGCATGACGCAATTTGATATTCAAGGTTTGTCCTTTGGTCATACCTAAGGCCTTGCAGGCCAGCACTTCGCCATAAGGGACTGCATCCAGCGCCCCCTTGAACAAACGGGTCGAATAAGCGGCCGTATTTAATCCCAAAGCCAAAATGGCGCAGAACCAGGGCTCTTTCAGCAACTCCCACCAGTAGCTTTGCTTTACCCACTCAAATTGCGCTGGACCGTAATAGATGAGGAATATCTGTACCAGCAGCGGTGTTCCAGTAAATACCACCAGAAATAGTTCGACCAACTGCCGGGCAACCGGGATCCGCCGATCCAGCAGCCAGGTGAAAACCAAAGCCAAGATGCCACCCAGCAACAGGCTCATCACTGTCAGCTCCAGCGTAGTCGCCAGTCCGGAGAGTAACTCGGAGAGATAGGCCATGTTAACCACCATACCGGAAGCTGCGTTGACGCAGGTGTTCAAGGATGCGCCCACTGATCAGCGTGATCAGTAGATAGATGCCCGCCGCCACGGCATACCAGGTAAAGGGCCCATGTTCACTACTCGGGCTAGCGACCGCTAATTGCGACTGGCGCATCAGATCATTTACCCCAATGAGCGACACTAACGCCGTATCCTTGAGCAGCACTAACCATTGATTTCCCAAGCCTGGCAGGGCATGACGCCACGCTTGCGGTAGCACGATGCGCCTAAAAATATGACCGGCAGATAACCCCAACGCTTGTGCGGCCTGGCGCTGTCCCTTGGGCACGGCTTTCAGTGCAGCGCGCAGCGTCTGGGTGGCATACGAGGCAAACAACAGCGCCAGAGCCAGGACACCGCACCAGAACGGGCTCATCTCCACATAATCCCACGGCGCATGGCATCCGCTTTGCCCTGGTAGCCAAGTCGCACAGGCCAGATTGATGCCATCCGCCAACAACAACAGCAACTGTGAAGAGCCGAAGTAGATAAAAAGCACCACCAGGATCTCAGGCAGGCCGCGGATTAAGGTCGTCAGGGTTGCTGCTGGCCAGCGCAGCCAAACATGCCGGGATAACTCAGCAGCGCTCAGCAGCAGTGCCAGCAGCAAGCCACCAACCAATGACACGATAGCCAGCCCCAAGGTCATCAGGGCGGCATCCAGCAACAGGCTGATCATTATTTGGCAAAATACTTATCGTAGAGTTTTTGATAAGTGCCATTGGCCTTGATACCGGCGAGCCCCTGGTTCAGGCTGTCCAGCAAAGCTTTATTACCCTTGTTGACGGCAATGGCAAACCCGGCGCCGAAATACTTGGCATCAGACACAGGCTTGCCCACCATTTGATAACCGGCATGGCTTTTCAACCACTCGGCCGCTACGGCCGTATCGGCAAACACCGCATCCACACGGCCACTGGTCAAATCCATCAGCGCATTCTGGTAGCTGGCATAAGGCACGGCTTTCACATCCTTATCCTTCAGCTGCTCCAGCAGATAAGATTGATGCGAAGTGCCATTTTGCACACCGACATTTTTCGCGGCCAATTGAGCCACATCGGTAAACTTACCTTCTGCCGCCACAAAGACGGCAGAGTTTTCATAGTAAATATTGGAAAAATCGACCTGTTTAGCCCGCTCTTCGGTGACATCCATAGCAGCGATGGCAGCATCAAAGCGACGGAATTTCAAACTGGGGATCAAGCTATCAAAAGCCTGATTACTGAAAGTGCAACTCAGCTTGGCTTCGGCACAGACCGCTTGTGCCAGTTCGATGTCAAACCCGGCGAATTCATTTTTGTCGGTCATAAATTCAAACGGAGGATAAGTCGCCTCGGTGGCAAACTTGACTTCAGCGGCCATGGCATGGGCACAGAGCAATGACACGGCAGCAATAGCGGTGAATAGCTTCTTCATGATTTACCTTCCTGGATGGTTCTAGTGTTGTAAGAATTCAGCAAAACGGACCGTCTGAGGTTCAGCGAAACGCTGCGCACTCCCCATTTCCACAATTTGTCCCTGCTCGAGATAGATCACCTGCGTCGCCACTCGGCGCGCAAACTCCACTTCATGAGTCACCACCACCTGAGTGATGCCGGTATCACCCAGTTTGCGAATGATATCGGCCACTTCCTTGGTGATCTCTGGATCCAGCGCCGCCGTCGGCTCGTCAAACAGCAGGATCGCCGGATCCATCATCAGGGCTCGAGCGATAGCCACCCGTTGTTGCTGCCCGCCGGAAAGACTGGCAGGCCAGACATGACGCTTTTCGGATAGTTTTAACTGGTTGAGCAGGTAACCGGCTTTATCCTGCGCCTCTTTCTTGTTCATACCCAAGACTTTCAGCGGCGCTTCCAGCAGATTCTGCTCGACGCTTAGGTGAGGCCAGAGATGATATTGCTGGAATACCATGCCAACCTTGCTGCGCAGAATCTGAGTGCGCTTGGCATAATCGGCTTGCGCGGCAACAGCCGGAAACTCAAACCGCTCACCGGCGATCAATAACTCGCCCTCATCGGGCGTATCCAGCAGGTTCATCAGGCGCAGCAAGGAACTCTTGCCTGCCCCGCTGGGGCCCAGCAGCACCAGAGTCTCGCCAGCGGCGCAGCGAAACGAAACTTGCCGCAGGATCTGCTGCTGATGCCAAGATTTTGAGATTCCTTTGAGCTCTATACCCATGATGAGTGACGGCCTTTTATCCATACTTTGCGCCGATTCTAGTCACAGGGGGAGTCAATGCAAGAATTTTGTGCATCCTTATGCAGAATTATCGGCTAATTCTTGAAAATATTGGCATATGGATGCAAAATTAGAGCTCGTCCATACAACATATTAGTTGGCTATGAAGCCCGGTGAAAAACAGGAACAACTGATCAAGGCTTTCAAAGCCTTATTGAGAGAAGAACGTTTTGGCTCGCAGGCTGAGATCGTCACCGCGCTGCACGAAATGGGCTACGAAAATATCAACCAATCCAAGGTCTCACGGATGCTGAGTCGCTTTGGCGCTGTGCGTACCCGCAATGCCAAGATGGAGATGGTCTACTGTCTGCCAGTCGAGTTGGGCGTCCCAACTATCAATAGCCCGCTGAAGAATCTGGTACTGGACGTTGACCATAACGGCTTCTTGCTGGTGATCCATACCAGTCCAGGCGCGGCCCAGCTGATCGCGCGCTTGCTGGACTCCTTGGGCAAAGCCGAAGGGATCCTCGGCACTATCGCTGGCGATGATACGATTTTCATCACCCCGACCGCCGAGACCGACATGGATGAACTCTATGATTCGGTGCTCGAGCTGTTCGAACATGCGGGTTAAAGATCTGACGGGTCAAAAAAACCGGCGCTAGCGCCGGTTTTTTTATTGTGCAGCAACCTGTTTAGCGGAGATCCATCAGGCCGCCCTGACGCAGATAGCCTTGTGACGGAGCGAAAAAAGCAGCGCCTGTCACTGCGCGGGTAAACCGCAACAAATGGTCAAAATGCCCAGCCCCATCGCCAATCATCATGCTGCGCAGCATGTCGGTGAAGTGCTCCGGGGTGTGACAGCAACTGATGAAGTACAACCCTTGCTCTTCCAGTGAGCCCCAAGGCATCGACTGGCGCAGTATCTCTTTACTCCTGCCTGCGCTGTTCTTGAGATTCACACGCTTGATATGACTGGTCAGTGGCTTATCCACCGAAGCATATTCGATGTTGTCCTGCTTGGTGCGGCCTATGATATCTTCCTGTTCCTTCAAGGCCAATCGCTGCCACTGGGCCATGTTGTGTACGAAGCGCTGCACATGCAAATAACTGCCGCCCGCAAAGGGGCCTTCAGCCACCTGCGCCACTTCGGCTCTGTGCTCACCCTGTGGATTTTCAGTGCCGTCGACAAACCCGGTCAGATCCCGAGAATCCAAAAACCGGAAACCATGCCGTTCTTCTCGTAAGAGCACTTTGCCTGCCAACCGAGCCATCAACCGCTGACCCGCAAGATGCAAGATATCGACGCGCTCGGCGCGAAGCTGAAAAAACAGATCAAACGGTGTCCCGGGAGCCACTCGCTCGCCCTGTTCCAGCGTCGGGAAAGGAGTCAATAGCGGCGGTCGCTGGGTATACAACCGATCCCAAGCCTCGCTCCCCACACCGACTAATCCGCTGAAATCCGCCTCGGGATAGCTAGTCGCCAGCTCTTCACACAGCTCGGGGAAATGCGCCAGCGCCAGCCGGATTTCAGACTCCGCACCAGCCTGAATATCAAACATCAGATAATAAGCATGGGAATTGGGCTCGGCACAGAGACCTGTTTGTGGCTGGAACATGAACATTCTCCTTCGAAAGACAAGGCGTTCACTATAAGCCATTTGTCACGCTAGCAGCTAGCGCACTACAGACGGGAATGAAGCTGAGGCCACTCAGTCCGCGAGAAGAGCACAGGAGCATGGGGACGCAGCGACAGAGACACGCCACACTCAGGCTCGGTCAACCATTCATGGTGCCAAGCCTCGTAGTGTTCTCCCTGCCAGTCGATAAGACAGCGGACATGACTGCCAAGAAACTGCTGCTCTAACACAGCTCCCTGACCACCCGGGGTCACCGCCAATAATTGTGGTCGCACAAAAAGCAAGGGGTCAGGACAAGCGGCGGGATCACACTCTACCCGGATCTCTCCGAGCGCACTGGCCAGATGCCCCGCAGCAAGCCAGTCGCAACGGACCAGATTCCCCCGCCCCAAAAACTCGGCGACATAGGGGCTAGCCGGTTGATGGTAGAGTTGTTTCGGGGTACCGATTTGCGCCACACGTCCATTTTCCAGTAAAGCCAGCCGGTCGGCAAATGCAAACGCCTCCTCCTTACTGTGGGTGACAAAGACTGCTGCCATGTTCAAGCTTTTGAGCAAGGCGCGGAGCTCGCGGATCAAACTCCAACGGACCTGGGCATCAATATTCGAGAAGGGCTCGTCCAGTAGCAGAAGTTGTGGACGACAGACTAAGGCCCGAGCAATCGCCACTCTCTGTTGTTGCCCCCCCGACAATTCATGGGGATAGCGTTGAGCCAGCGACGTCAGTGCCACCAGACTCAGCATCTCCTGAATTCGTTGTCGCTGCTGCTCCCCGGAGAGTCGTAACGGACGGAGCGCAAACGCCAGATTCTGCGCCACGGTTAGATGAGGAAACAGCGCATAGTCCTGGAAAATAAATCCTGTCTCCCGCAGCTCGGCCGGTACACTCACGCCCGCCCCCTCCACTTGGCGCCCTCGCAGCCAGATGGTCCCCTGCGAGATCGGCATCAAGCCTGCTATCGCCCGCAGCAACGTGGTCTTGCCTCCTCCGCTGGCGCCGAGCAGACAGAGGATCTCGTTATCCGCCACAGTTAGCGAAACCCCAGACAACACGGCTTGCTGCTGATGCTGACAATGCAGCTCCTCAATTCGCAAAGCACTCATGACTTCCGCTCCCCAAGGTAGTGATTCATAAACAACAAGGGTAAAAGACCAACAGCCACGATCAGCAGCGCAGGGAAGGCGCCTTCGGCCAACTGCTCCGCCTTTACATATTGATAGACCAGCGTGGCTAGCGTCTCGTAGTTGAACGGACGCAACATCAAAGCGGCAGGCAACTCCTTCATGGCTTCAATAAAGATGAGCAAAGCCCCGGTCAAAATGCCTCGACGCAGTAACGGCAGATGGACTCGCCACAGCAGGCTGTTTGCGCCATGCCCCAACGCACGGCTGGCCATATCCAGCGACGGCGGAATGCGGCCGTAACTACTCTCGATAGCCCCCAGCGCCATGGCAATAAAACGCACCACATACGCCGCGATCAGCGCAAACAGCGAGCCCGTCAAAATCAGCCCTGGCTCAGGCTGCCCTAACCCGGCCAGCAAAGCGTTAAGACCAAAGTCTGTCGCGGTCAAAGGGATCAAGATCCCGATGGCCAAAACAGTACCGGGCATGGCGTAGCCCAATCCAGCCCATTGGCGTGGCCAAACCAACTTCAGGTTCAGGCGTTGGCTAAACAGGATCAGCAGTGCCATGACTGAGGCGACCAGCGCGGCCCACCCCGCGACCTGCAAGCTATTGAAGCTGGCATCCCACAGACCGGCAGGCCACTCCCCGCCCCAGACTTGCCAGGCGTAATACATCAGGACACCGCAGGGGAGCAAAAAACCCAGCACAATCAGCGTCAGCAAATAAGTCACGGCCAGCGCACGCACAACCGGCCGCAACACCAAAGCCTCCGTCGGCTGCAGCAGGCTCTGTCGTTGATAACGCTGCTGCCGACCTCGACTCACTCGCTCCATCAGCAGGATCAACCCTACCAACGCCAGTAATCCCAAAGAGATCTGAGCTGCAGCCCCCAGCTCGCCGTAACCCAGCCATACATCATTGACGGCTGTCGTCAGGGTTGGCACGGCAAAATAGGAGACAGTACCAAAGTCAGCCAGCGTCTCCATCGCCACGAGGGAGAGCCCTACGGCAATGGCAGGACGTACCAGGGGAAGTTCCAGATGCCACCAGCGACGCCAGTGGCCATAGCCCTGCATGCGGGCACTCTCGAGCAGCTGCGGCGCCAACTCGCCAAATCCGGCGCGTGACAACAGATATACATAAGGGTAGAGCACCAGAGACAAGACCCCGATGGCCCCCCCCAAGGAGCGGATAGGTGGAAAGTAGTAATCCCCGGGCTCTTGCCAGCCAAACAGATTGCGCAAGCTCTGCTGCACCCAGCCTGCATAATCGAGTAGATCGGTATAGACATAGGCAACCAGATAGCCCGGCATGGCCAGTGGCAATACCAAGGCCCAATTCAACCAACGCCGTCCCGGTACCTGGCAGCGGGCCATCAACCAACCCGCTGGCGCCCCCAGCAGTAAGCAGACCAAGACAGTGCCACACACCAGTGCCCCGGAGTTCAGCAGATAAGTCGGCAATACGGTGGCCCAGAGATGAGCCAGCAGCTCCAGAGGCGACAACCCGGCCTCGATCAACAAAGCCAACAACGGGAAACAGAGCAGCAGAGCAATGCCTCTGCTGCTCGCCATCCAGATAGCCGCCTTCATATGGCGTTTTCGCCGGTTGAAAAGGTGAGATTAGAGATCGAATTTCACCTCATCCAACAACTTCATCGCCTGGGTTCTGTGCTTGGCGATCGCAATAAGAGGCAAATCATCCGCACGGTATTGCCCCCAGGAAGCCACTAACGGCGACAGGGCCACCCCTGACTTGACCGGATACTCTTTGTTCAGCTCGGCGTAGAGCTGCTGCGCCTGATCCCCGACCAAGTACTCCATCAGACGTTGAGCCGCCTTTGGGTGCTTGGCATACTTGGTCATGACCACGCCACTGACATTAACGTGCGCGCCTCGGTCAGCCTGATTAGGGAAGTTGAGATAGACAGCCTCAGCCCAACTCTTCTGATTGGCATCCTCCAGCATGTTGCCGTAGTAATAACTGTTGCCGAGAGAAAGGTCGCAGACCCCCTCCTTGATCGCTTTTACCTGATCCCGATCGTTCCCCTGAGGCTTGCGTGCCAGATTCGCCTTAACCCCCTCTAACCACTGACGGGTCTTGGCTTCACCCTGGTGAGCCAGCATGGAAGCAACCAGCGCCACATTGTACTGATGCTTGCCACTCCGGGTGCAGATGCGTCCCTTGTACTTGGTATCCGCCAAGTCTTCGTAGCGAATGGTGCTCAACTGCCCCAAACGCTCTTTGCTGCTGTAAATGCCACGGACTCGCGTGGTAAGGGCAAACCACTTGCCTTCTGGATCCCGATACTGAGCCGGAATTGCTTGCTCCAAAGACGGGCTACGAACAGGTTGCACCAGATCCGCATCAACCAGCTCCATCAGACGGCTAATATCCACCGTCAAAACCAGATCGGCGGGCGTTAACCGCCCTTCGCGCTTCAATCGTTCGGCAAGTCCATCTTCGGCGTAAACCAGATTGACCTTGATACCGCTTTGCTCAGTAAATTGCCGCACGATAGGTTCAATCAAATGCGCCTGACGCGCCGAATAGACATTGACCTCTTCAGCCGCCTGCGCCTGAAAAACCAACAATAGAGATAAACTGACCAGATGCCGCCAACCCATAAACCCACCATCCCTTGACGTAAATCAAAAAAATTCACGCTGATGATAGTCATTCGCATTTATTGCTTCAATAGAAATAAAAAAAGACCCCTAAGGGTCTCAAGTACAGCTCAATACATCATGAAATGGCGGGTGCCCTCCGAACGAAGTCAACACCCGAGACCGCTAGATGGCTTCGTCGTCGACTTCACCGGTACGGATACGTACCACATGGGCCAGGTCATACACGAAGATTTTGCCATCACCGATCTTGCCGGTATATGCCGCCTTGCAGATTGCCTCGATGATACTCTCGACATTCTCGCTCACACTGGCAATTTCCAGTTTCACTTTTGGCAGAAAATCAACTTGATACTCGGCACCACGATAAAGTTCGGTGTGGCCCTTTTGACGACCAAAACCTTTCACTTCGGACACTGTCATACCGTCAACGCCCAGAGCCGCTACCGCCTCACGCACGTCATCCAGCTTAAATGGTTTAATAATTGCACTGATAAGCTTCATACCTTGTCTCCCACTCCCTGGTTGATATTGGGTTTAACAAACTAATTCAATGTCTATGCCACAATAATAAAACCCATATTATTCATATAGATAAATATAAAAAATCAAATTAACCAGCCATCTTCCATTACAATTGGTGCAGCTCAGTTCGGGATGTCACTGAACAGGGCGCCAATTTGGTGCAGCACAAAAATCACCCCGCACGACAGCTCAGCTTAGGACTCCGATTGGACAAAATCCTGCCACGCCAATAACAAGCGTTGAAAATCCTCCAGCCCACAGCCCGACATCTGTTCATCATCGTAATAGGCCATATCCGGCTCCAACTCATCGCCAAATTCAAATTGCACCACATTGGCCGAGATTTCGGCTTCTCCATCCCCCAATTGCAAGGTATACCCGGCGCTATGCAAGGTCAGCATCTCGACCTCACCCTGCTGGACTCGTTCAACATCTCGTAAAATATCAGCCAATAGAGTCAGATTCGAGGCGATCGCATCATTCAACCAATGACCAAACGCCTCGTGTCCCATGGCCAATTTGACACGCAAACGCCCATCCGCCTGTTTGATAAATTCATAATCCATCTTAACCCCCTCAGCCTGCTCTTCTCATTCTAGCGCCAGAAGGGCATATCATAAAAAAACGGGGCGCATCATGCGCCCCGTTCCTGCCACTCAGCATCCATCACGCCGGAACTTGCAGAATGACCTGGTCGGCCTTCGCGGTGTAACTGGCAATCTGGTTAAAGTTCAGGTAGCGATAAACATCACTCGCCAGGGTATCCAATTCACGAGCATACCCCTGATATTCCTCGACACTCGGGATCCGACCCAAGATGGCCGCCACGGCCGCCAGCTCCGCGGATGCCAGATAGACATTCGCCCCCTGCCCCAATCGGTTCGGGAAGTTGCGAGTCGACGTAGAAACCACAGTGGCACCATCAGCGACACGCGCCTGGTTGCCCATACAGAGTGAACATCCCGGGATTTCAATTCGCGCGCCCACACGACCGAAGATACCGTAATAGCCTTCCTCGGTCAGTTGATCTTTGTCCATCTTGGTCGGCGGCGCGATCCATAAACGAGTCGTCAACTGGCCTTTGAACTGGTTCAACAGCTTACCGGCCGCCCGGAAATGCCCGATATTGGTCATGCAGGAACCAATAAACACCTCATCGATAGTGTCACCGGCCACGCTGGACAGCAAACGGGCATCATCTGGATCATTCGGCGCACAGAGGATCGGCTCCTTGATGGTATCCAGATCAATCTCGATTACCGCGGCATATTCCGCATCGGCATCCGCCTGCATCAGCTCCGGCTTGGCCAACCAGGCCTCCATCGCATTGATCCGACGGCTGATGGTGCGAACATCCCCATATCCCTCCGCCAGCATCCATTTGAGCATGACAATGTTGGAGTTGAGGTATTCGGCAATCGGCGCCTCGTCCAGTTTGATGGTACAACCAGCTGCGGAACGTTCTGCGCTGGCATCTGCCAATTCAAACGCTTGCTCGACCTTCAGCTCCGGCAAGCCTTCAATTTCGAGGATCCGGCCGGAAAAAATATTCTTTTTCCCGGCCTTCTCGACGGTGAGAAGCCCCATCTGGATAGCCTGATAGGGAATGGCATGCACCAGATCCCGCAGCGTAATCCCCGGTTGCATGGTCCCCTTGAAACGCACCAACACCGACTCCGGCATATCCAGCGGCATCACACCGGTTGCGGCGGCAAAAGCAACCAGACCCGATCCCGCAGGGAAGGAGACGCCAATCGGGAAACGAGTGTGCGAATCACCGCCGGTACCCACGGTATCCGGCAACAACATACGGTTGAGCCAGCTGTGGATCACGCCATCCCCTGGACGCAGGGCTACACCACCGCGATTCATGATGAAATCGGGCAAAGTATGGTGGGTTTGCACATCCACCGGCTTTGGATAAGCCGCGGTGTGACAGAAGGACTGCATCACCAGATCGGCAGAGAAACCTAGGCAGGCCAAATCCTTGAGCTCATCACGGGTCATGGGCCCGGTGGTGTCTTGTGACCCGACCGTAGTCATCTTCGGCTCGCAGTAGGTGCCAGGGCGAATACCATCGACACCGCAGGCCTTGCCGACCATTTTCTGAGCCAAGGTATAGCCCTTGCCAGAATCCGCTACCGGTTGTGGTCGCTTAAATACGTCAGAAAACGGCAGGCCTAACATGTCCCGAGCCTTGTCGGTCAAACCACGTCCCACTATAAGTGGGATACGGCCACCTGCGCGCACTTCATCCAGCAAGACCTCGGTCTTCAGCTCGAATGTAGCCAGCACCTCATCACTACCATGCAAGGTCACTTTACCTTCATAGGTATAGATGTCGATCACATCGCCGGTCTTCATCTTGCTGACATCCAGCTCGATGGGCAGCGCCCCCGCATCTTCCATGGTGTTAAAGAAAATCGGTGCTATCTTGCCACCCAGCACGAAGCCACCGGCACGCTTGTTCGGTACATGGGGAATATCATCGCCCATGAACCACAGCACCGAGTTAGTGGCCGACTTGCGCGAGGAGCCTGTCCCCACAACGTCGCCAACGTATACCAAGGGGAATCCCTTGGCCTTCAGCGCGTCGAGCGTCTGGATTGGGCCAACGACCCCTTCCTGATCGGCAGTAATCCCGGGACGACTGTTTTTCAACATGGCTAAGGCGTGGAGAGGGATATCGGGTCTCGACCAGGCGTCTTGTGCTGGCGACAGATCATCGGTGTTGGTTTCGCCGCTGACCTTGAATACCGTGAGGGTGATTTTGTCTGCCAGCTTGGGACGAGACAAAAACCATTCGGCATTTGCCCAGGACTCCATCACTTGTCTGGCATAGCTATTCCCGGCTTCCAGCTTATGTTGCACATCGTGGAAAGAATCAAACAGCAATAAGGTATGGGATAAGGCCTTGGTCGCAATCGGCGCCAAGTTGGCATCATCCAGTAGATCAATCAGCGGCTGAATGTTGTAACCGCCCTGCATAGTACCCAGCAGCTCAACGGCAGCTTGGGCGCTCAGTATCGGCGAAATCGCCTCACCTTTGGCAACTGCCGCCAGAAAGCCTGCCTTGACGTAGGCAGCCTCGTCCACGCCAGGTGGAATGCGATTCGCCAGTAAATCCAGTAACAGGGATTCCTCTCCTGCCGGGGGATTTTTTACCAGCTCGACCAGAGCAGCAACCTGCTCGGCATTCAGGGGCTTGGGTGCAATGCCTTGGGCGGCACGCTCGGCAACATGTTGGCGATAGCTCTCTAGCACGATGAATTCCTCATATCTATTCAAGTTGTCAGCCACTGACACCTCCGCCAGAGCGGTGGACATCGCAAGCAATGACAATCATCCATGAAACGGCCTGTCAGGCCCGGTAACGTGGCTCTAACTATATAGATTTGCAGGTTTAATGAAAAATATAACCGCTATAAACCCGCTGAATATCTAAGGCTTATAAACCGAAGGTATTCCCAAACATCAGGTAAAAGGAGTCATCATCACTATCCGTTTGACCATATGCCAGATAAACAGGGCCTAAAAAGGTATCTGAACCGATGTAGATACTGCCAGCGGATCGCATGTCATCCCAATTGATCTCGGACTTTTCATTCCAGACATTACCCCGCTCTACGGAAAATCCCAGATAAACCGGCGACTTGAAGGAGCCAAAATGATTATCCAGCAATCGATAGCTGTAAATAAAAGCACCAAACAGTTTATAGCGACCATTCAGCTGATAGCGCTGAAAGCCAGAGAGGTTGAAGAGTCCGCCCAAATCCTGCAGGTACATGGGTTGCAACTCGTTGACGGCAGAACCACCTCCCGATAGACGAAAGTTCAGGTTTTGGCGCTCCGACAGGGTAAATGGATGCAAATAATCCACATCCGAGACTAAACCCCACCTGCGCAGCGTTGCCGCCGAATCCCCATCCTGACTATGCACATAGTCCAATTGTCCGGCTAGATAATGACCGCGAGTTGGAAAAAAGCGGCTATCCAGCGTGTCATAACTGTAGCGCGCATAAGGTCCCCAACTATAGACCTTGGTCTCTGCCGCCACGCCTTGCACATCCAGCGTGGAGCGGGCCCCACGCATGCCCAGCGCGAATTGATGCCAGGGTTGCGGATTCCAGCCCACCTCGGTGTCGAGTCCCCAGGTTCCATTTTCCATATTCACGAAATTTGAAGAGCCGAGATCGTCATCACGCCACAACGCTCTGGCTTGATTCATATAGATGGCACGGGTTTGATTGTCATAACCGCCGCCGAACTGCCAGTAGTACTGCTGGCGGGTGTCAAATGGTGTATAGAATTCGCTACGTAGATGTTTCCAGCTACCCAGACTCATTTCATTGCGCCACTCCCCACCTAATTGATTGATATTGGTCAGGGTATAGGCCACGCCATACGAGTAGTTGGAACGTGAGCTAAAGTCGTCCTCAAAGGCAAAATTAAAATCCAGATAATTTGGGCCCCAACTTTTTTCGCTGGCATTCACCACCAAGACATTCTGTCCCTGCTCCTCATCGATCTCGTAGGTTACTCGCTCGAACGTTCCCAGTGCGTTGATCCGTTCAATACCGGCTTCCAGATTTTCGCTGGTCTGGATCATACCGGTTTCCACCTGCAGCATGCCCTTGATCACCTCATCACTGAGACGGGAGTTGTTATGGATGACGATCCGATCCAGATAGTATGCAGGCTGGCCACCAAGCTGAGCACGGCGATCCAGTTTGGCCTGTCGATATTCTTCATACTCCTCTTCGGTAACGGACAAGGCGCGCAAGCGAGGGCGCATCCCTTCAGCGGAGGATTCCCCGCGCTGGACAATCTCGGTCATCAAACTGAAATCCGAGACGGAGAACTGGCTGACTTCCGGTGTTAATAGCACGTCTTGTTCACGTAGCAACGAGAGCTGATGTTCTGTACCGGAACGAGTGAGATAGGTGGTCAATTGATCCAGCAAACCAAATGCTGAATTTAACTGATCTTTCGCCTTTAATTTATCGGAAATATCTACGGCGATGATGACCTGAGCGCCCATCTTAATCGCAATATCCACCGGTAAATTATTAACAATGCCACCATCTGCCAGCAGCTGATGATCAATTTCGATCGGCTTCAAAGCCCCCGGGATCGACATGGATGCCTGCATGACTGCGGCCAGATTTCCATGATCCAGAACTACGGGCGTCACCGTTTCCAGATTGGTCGCGATCGCTCGATAAGGGATCGGTAACTCATTGAAACTGCGTAACGCCGGCAGGTTCGAGGTTGCATCCCGTAACAGTGAGGCCATGCCCTGTCCTTGATACATACCCTCAGGCAATTTAACCTGACCATCACTGAGGCCTATGTTGGTTTGCAATTGAAAGTCATCGGCCTGCGCCTTTTTTCGCAACGAGAGATCCTGGCGCGTGACTTTATCTTTATAACCTTTGCTCCAATCCAGCGAGAGTGTTTTGGTGGTCACCTCATCCGCCGAATACCCCATGGCATACATACCGGCGACATAAGCACCCATACTGGTCCCCAGAACGATGTCGACCGGGATCCGCATCTCCTCAAGAACCTTCAATACCCCCAGATGAGCAGCACCTTTGGCGCCTCCACCACTCAGGACCAGTGCAATCCGGGGGCGCTCGCTGCCTTTGGGAACGGCGGCTTGTAGTTGGGGGGCGCATAAAAGCAGCGCGCAAACGTATGCTATTCCGAAAAAGCAGAACAGTCTTTGCCTTGCCATTTTATCGGCCGCTACACTCACGATATTCTCACCTAAGCCATTGAGGGACCTATGCTAACGAGATTGACCATCAAACAAAAGATCCTGCTCGGAGTTTGTCTCTCCGTCCTGATTTCTGCTCTCGCCGTCGGAGGTCTCAATCTGACATTACTCGGCGGTATCATGGAAAAACGCCTGATTGAGCAGGAGCTGCCAACCCTGTTACAGAGCATCCGCAAGGACGTAGAAAAAGATCTCGATACCATGGCCAATGCCTCGCGTCAGCTGGCCAACGATCCACAAATTACCACCTGGTTCAACGGGGATCGTCCCAAAGAACTAGAGCCTCTGATGATTGAAAAACTGCAACAACTGCGTCAGCAGTATGATCTGGTTGATGCCTCGATTGTGGATCGCAAGAGTGCGGCTTATTACAACCAGAATGGCTTTTTACGGCTGCTGACACCGGAGCAAGATGGCTGGTTCTATAGCTATAACCAGACCGCCGAAGCGTACATGCTCAGCATCTTTCGTGAACAAAACGGCGAGGTGAAGTTATTCGTCAATTACAAGCAACTGGATGGCCGGGTCGCCTCGGGATTATCAAAATCCCTCGATAGCATGATCGCCCAGTTGGCCAGCAAACGCCTGGAACAAACCGGGTTCGTCTTCATGGCCGATGGCAACGGCATGATCAAATTGCATCCAGACACCAGTCTGATTGACCAGCGGACACTGACAGATCTGTTCGGAACAGGCGGACAGGATTTACTAAGCAAACAATCCTTTACCATGGCAAAGGCGACGCTGGACGGCCGCGCCATGTTTATCGCCAGTAGTTATATCCCCGCGCTGAATTGGTACCTCATAGCCCAGGTGCCGGAATCTGAACTCTATGCCCAGCTCCACCAGGCTCAATACTTCACCATTTTACTGGTCCTTGGAACTCTGCTCGTCATGGGCATATTCGCCCTGTGGCTGGCAGGCGGTATCAGCCGCCCGATCCAGCAATTGGCAGAGCTGTTTGAAAAACTAGGCTCTGGTGACGGCGACCTGACACAGCGTCTGGATACCAGCCGACACGATGAATTAGCGCGCGTCGCCCGCGGCTTCAATAACTTCATCGGCAAGATCCATGGCTCTCTGGTCCAAGTTGCTCACAATTCGCACCAACTAGCCACATCAGCCAACGAACTGGCGCATAAAGCCGAAGAGACCTTCCGTAATAGCCAGACGCAGAAAGACAGTACCACTCAAGTCGCAACGGCCATCAACGAAATGGGCGCAACCGTATCCGAGATTGCCAATAATGCCGCTATTGCAGCCGACGTCGCTAATGAAGCGAACTCCGAATCCGCAACCGGACAAGCGGTCGTCGCCAGCACCCGCCAAGCCGTTTCCTCACTAGCTGAGGAGATTGCGGAAGCCGGCACTGTGATTGGCACCTTGGCTGAACATACCCAGAGTATCGGCTCGATTCTGGAGGTTATCCGTAGTATCTCGGAGCAAACCAACTTACTGGCCTTGAACGCGGCCATTGAAGCGGCTCGAGCCGGAGAACAAGGCCGAGGATTTGCGGTCGTTGCAGATGAAGTTCGAACCCTGGCTCGCCGTTCAGCCGAGGCGACGGAAGAAATTCAAAAGAAAATCAATCGACTGCAAGGCGAGTCAGGTCGTGCAGTGCTGGCCATGGAAAATGGTCAGATCCGCGCTCATCAGGTTGTCAGCGAAGCCAGCGCCGCCGAGCAAGCTCTGAGCCGGATCGCCAAACATATCGAGCAAATTAACGATATGAACATCCACATCGCAACCGCTACCGAGGAGCAATCCAGTGTGGTCGGCGAAATCAACCGTAATGTCGATGATATCAATAATTTGACCCAGGAAAGTGCCACCATTGCGGAAGAGTTAACCCATACCAGTCGAACACTGAGAGAGCTCTCTACGCAACTGGATACCTTACTCAGTGAGTTCCGCCTCTAGATTCAAGAACCGCGAGGAATAATGACCAGGCCAGCAAATAGCTGGCCTGTTTTTTAGAGCAAGGAGTAACACCAGAATAGGCTCATCAAAAGAGGTTGATGCAGCATATAAATGAGTAGGCTGTGACGCCCGAGCACTGCTACCGGTCGGCATATTTGGGGGATAGCAAGATGGTATTCTTGGCCAGGGAGACATCGCAAGCAATGGCCTACTACCATGCCAAACAACACAACCCCGAACCAGGGTAACAGAGGAACATAATCTTCGGTTTGTGGTTTGTGAGCGGCCATTCCCAACCAATTCAGTGTGCGAGGATCCAGAGCCTCAGCTCCAGGTAACCAGACCGCTGCAAGGCAAAGCAGAGCGAGCAATAGCCAGACACTCCATCTATCCAGCGATTTCAGCCGTAGCAAGATCTTGCCCAGAAGACTTGCCAGAACAACGAAATGTAAAATACCAAAATAGATGAACCGGTCCGCAAACATCACCCAGCTGACCGCGGAGATAAGCCCAGCACAACACGCAACTCGAATGAGTCGTCGCCAGAAGTGTGCCGCTGGATTATCGGCCGCCAAGACCAGACTCACTCCCATGATCAACAGGAACAATCCGACAATTCCATTGCGCCAAGCCATCCAGCGCCAGTCGCTCAATAATTGAAAATCTGCAAGCTGCCAGTACACGAGATCAAAACAAAAGTGAAAGGCGATCATCATCAAGATCGCAAAGCCACGAGCGGCGTCTAACCAAGGCCAACGATGAAAGGTCTGCTCCGTCATAAATGCTCCAATTCAAACCAACCAGCTTCAGATTGCCCTAGCACCCGACCCGAAGCCATAACCCCAAGTGCGTCACCGTGGAGCTCATATCACATCAGGATCTGTTGCGGAAAAAACATAAACAAAAAGCCCCGCTGATTACAGCGGGGCTCTTAAATGGGTATTTGACAGTGTCCTACTCTCGCATGGCGAATGCCACACTACCATCGGCGCTACAACGTTTCACTTCTGTGTTCGGCATGGATACAGGTGGTTCCATTGCGCTATGACCGTCAAATAAATCTTTCTAAATCTAAAAC
>NZ_JBVAYG010000016.1:0-109371 GCF_055413365.1 Pseudaeromonas sp. HNCC25DJ182
AGTCCCTATGTTAAAGAGGCGGCCACAATTGGTTTGTTTGAGGGACTTCAAGGCCAAAGTAATACAACATCAATAGAGACCTATCTACATCCAGAGAGCAAAAAGTGGTGGGGCAAAGTAAACGAGTTCTGGGAAAACGGTATATTAATTAGTGAATAACCACCCCTATAACAAGTTGCTTAATTTCGTTACGGATACAAACAACGTATCCTACGCTACGTTGCGGCAGCCAATTAGTAAAGAGTCATAGATCATGCTTGAATTAGTTAAGATACATGGCGACGAGTGGAAGCTGTCAGACATTCAGGAAAATGTAGATTGGTGCAAGGAACAACAATGGATATTCATGAAATATGATAAGCCGAATGATCATGAGCATTGCTTGATTTGCTATTGGACAATTTTTAGATCAGAAAACTGTGAAGATGGTTTTGGATATTACTATGGCGGCAACACTTGGCTGTGCACCGAATGTTATGCCAAATTCATATCAAAAGCATAGCTATAACAAGCGACTTAAAGGCGTTCATACTGCTCACTTGGACGTTCAGCCTTTGGCAGGACGCCTTGTAGTCGACTATTAGAGTTTTCGGAGAGTACAGTGTTAGACAAAGAAATTGCAAATTTTTCATACTCCTGCATGTCCAATTCCAAATGGAGAAAGCTATTTAGCGTGGTAAATGGATCCAATTTAAAGTTCGCCCATTGTGTCTGGAAGCTTGTTGATGAGAGAGAACCAAAAAATGGATTCGTCCCGGATCTCGAACAGTTGGGAGAAAATTATGTCGGCGATTGTGGCGCTTTAAATGGCCCCTTCGAATTCAAACGTATTGAGTGGATTAAACTACCTACTAGCATTGGGTATAAACCATACGATAAAGCTCCAGCTAAATTTTTGACGCAGGATCTATCAGAAATACTGATTCAGCTAAACGCCATAGGAAGTTTTGAGTTAGATGAAAATTCTGAAGGCATAACAATTTATGGTTACAAGCCCTAACAAGTGGTTCAAATCGTTCGCTTCGCTTACATGAGACCAGCTAAAGCCAACCCCTTAACCAAATGTTAGGCACGTGAAATCCCCACCGAGGAAGGACGCATCATGAACGCGGCAGAAATTTTATCCACGCTAAAATATCAAGAAGTTGCATTACACCAAGCCAGTGTCAGAAGCAGCGCAACTGAAGTTTCCAAATTACTGCACGAAAAGTTTTCCGAGTTTGGCCGATCCGGAAATCAATATAATTACGTACAGATCATAAAGTATCTCGTAGACGAAGAACCATCCGATCCAATATTTATATGGTCTCAAGATTATGAAGTTCGATATCAATGTGAAAATACGGCTCTGATAACATACAAATCCGCCCATATCATTGACGACAATGAGCTTATCCATCACACATTGAGAAGCTCACTCTGGGTGAAATCAGATTCTGGCTGGCAATTGATATTCCATCAAGGCACGCCAACCGCTGCATTTGAAAAGTCTCTTGTAAATGAGTCCGCTCAAAATATATGTTCCTAACCTTTCGGTCAACGTGACGACCCAAGGATTCCCTCCACGCCTACGGCGTTCCGGCCGCACGTTACCTCCAACATAATCTATCCTAATCGCGAAGTTAAAATAATGAAAGTGCCGTAGGGCGCAATAGCGCAGCGTATTGCTGCCGGACAAATGACCATAGCAAACCATAAAAACCATCTGCTATTGAAGGTTCTGTAGACTAGTAGACACCTGTTTCTTCCCGTTAACTCGCGACAAAGAAATAACAATGATTGATTGGCAAAGCAAATTATATTATTGGGATATGTCATGAATACTATTATCCTTGGCGCAATACGCTTTGCTATTGCGCCCTACTTGCTCGCTTCACGACCCGGTTATTTAATAATGTTATGTTGAATGGAGAAAACGGTGATCTTAGGTTTGAATCATATAACCATAGCAGTCAGTGATGTCGAGCGCTCTCTTCACTTCTATCGAGATATTCTAGGGTTTACGGCTCATGTTAAGTGGGATAATGGGGCCTATTTATCGGTTGGCGAGCTCTGGTTTTGTCTTTCTGTCGATGCTCCCTGCCCCAAAAGCGACTATACCCATATCGCCTTTGATATAGCACCAGACGAGTTTGAAGCCTTTGCAAAACGCGTCACTTCATCAGGTGTCGAAGTTTGGAAAGAAAATAAGAGTGAGGGGCAGTCACTCTATATCCTGGATCCTGATGGGCATAAATTAGAAATCCATGCTGGCTCACTTCAAAGCCGACTAGCGTCGTTGAAAATAAAGCCATGCAGCGGTCTCATTTGGCTTTAAATATGACTCGCAATTAATATCTAAAACAGAGAATTGAATATTTTATATGACGATACTCCCGATGATTTATATCGGGCTATGGCAAACATTTAATCCGGCGAATCACTAGTAGAAACTAATGCTGACCCGCAGCGCCCTGAATGGGCCAGCAGAGTTCAAAGACGCTACCGCCGCTCGGCGCAGGGTAACAGCGGGCGCTGCCGTGGTGGGCGCTGGCGATGGCGGCGACCACCGCCAATCCCAGGCCACTGCCTGCCGTTTTATCATCGGCAGCCCGACGAAAGGCGGTAAAGATATGCGTCACCAGCTCGGGGGGAACGCCCGGGCCCTGATCCTCAACACACAGATGATAGTGTCCATCCCGCAGCTCACTGCGGACCCGGATAACCCCGGGCAGCGCATAGCAGCGGGCATTTTCCAATAACGCCAGTAGCGCCTGCCGGATCCGGGCGGGATCGCAGCTCACAGGCCCAGCCGTCAGCTCCAGCTCAACGGATTGCTGTGCCAGTTGCAGCATGGGCGCACAGAGCTCGACGACATCCCGGATCTCGGCGGCCAGATCCACGCTCTGCCACTGCAACCGCAGGTGGCCACTCTCCGCGAGACTCACCACCCGCAAGTCTTCCAGCAGGCGCGTCAACCCTTCCACCTGACTCAGCAGGCGGTGAAACAGCGCCTGCTCGGGAGCAAACACCCCATCCGCCAGCCCCTGCAATCGCCCGCGCAAGATGGTCACAGGCGTGCGCAGCTCATGGGCGATCGCCGCATTCCAGAACACCTGCTCCTCACTCATCTGCCGCAGTTTGTCCGCCAGAGTATTAAAGTCATCCACCAGATGTGCCGCCTCCCCCAACGAAGGATCGGCGGCGATCGCCCGTGCTTCCAGATCCCCGCGCGCCATGCAGCGGAGCCCTTCGGCGACTGAATTCAACGGCTGCAGAATTCGCCGCGCCAGCTTGACCGCAACCCCCATAGCCAGCGCCATCGCTGTCAGTACAGTCGCGGCAATCCACGCCCATTCCGGCCACGAAGGAGCCAGCCCCACCTCCTCCGGCACCTGGCTCGGCCAGTAGACAGCCCAGAGGTAATAGAACAAAAAGGAGCCCAGGAGCGCCAACAGCGCGGTGCCCGCGGCGATGAGGATCATCGATAATGCGATCTGACGACTGAGCCCTACCAGCTTCATTCTGCCCCCTGCAACCGGTAGCCCACGCCGCGCACCACGACCGGAATGCCGTGAATATCCAGCGCTTCGAGCTTTTTGCGCAGCTTGCTGATATGGCTATCCACGGTGCGCTCCAGTGCATCCCCCTCGGGTAAACAGGTGGCCAACAGCTCGCCGCGGCTGAAGACCCGTCTGGGCGCCCGGGCCAACTGGACCAGCAGCCGGAACTCGGTCAGGGTCAGCGCCAAGGGGCGATCGCTGGCATTGACCTGAACGCTGACCTCGTGAGAGTCCAGATCGATATGAAATGGCGGTACACGCAATACCGAGTGGGCCTGCCGGGGCGCCTGGTTGCCGGCCCGGCGCAGCACGGCCCGCACCCGGGCCACCACTTCGGCGGGGTTAAAGGGTTTCACCACATAGTCATCGGCACCAATCCGCAACCCGGTCAGCTTGTCGATATCCTGATCCATGGCGGTCAGCATGATGACCGGCGTCTCGCCGCGATGACGCAGTTCGGATAACACGCGCCAGCCATCAAGCCTGGGCATCTGCACATCCAGCAATACCAGATCCGGTTTGAGTTGCAGGTGTAGATCCAGGGCCCGCTGACCATCTGCCGCCTGGACGGTCCTGAATCCATCCCGAGCCAGGTAAGCCGCCAGAATATCGGCAATCTCCGGCTCATCCTCGGCAATCAGGATCAGCGGCTGAAGGGTCGGCACGGGGGTTTGCAACAGGGGATCCGCAACGTGAGGCATTTTTTTAATCTCCATCAGATCTCCATAGTAGCGCAGCAGAAACCCCAATTTCGACATTTAGACTCGCGGAGTAGATCCAGGCATCCATCGTCGTCGGGTCTCACTTCAGGAGATCGCATGAAAACCAGACCACGCTATACCCCGAGCCGCTACTTGTTTCTGCTGGTGCTGCTAGCGGGCTGTCGCCCCCATGATGCCGTCACCGTCGAGGCGACACCCCGGGTTTCCGCCCTGACACTGGCCCCGGTGGCACTCGATGTCACGGAGGAATTACAAGGACGGGTGACGGCCATCCGCGCAGCCGAGATCCGGCCCCAGATCAGCGGCATAGTGCAGAAGCGGCTGTTCGAGCAGGGCAGCGAAGTCAACGCCGGAGCGCCACTGTTCCAAATCAACCCCCGACCGTTCCAGATCGAGGTAGATTCCGCCGCGGCCGCCCTCAAGCGCGCCGAAGCGACCCTGGTGCGCGAGCGTTTACAGGTCAAACGACTTGAGCCGCTATTACGGACCGAGACGATCAGTCGGCAGCATTATGATGATGCGGTCTCGACCCGGGATCAGGCCGCCGCCGATGTGGCCCAGGCCCGGGCCAATCTCGACCGGCGGCAGCTGGATCTGCAGTTTGCCACTGTGGTGGCGCCCATTTCCGGACGGATCGATCAGAGCCTGATCTCCGAAGGCGCCCTGGTCAGCAGCAGCGATAGCTCGCCACTGGCGCGGATCCAGCAGATCGACCAGGTCTATGTCGATGTCCGCCGCCCGGCCTCCTCCCTGGATACCTTGCGCGAAGCCCTGGCCCAGGCTCAAGCACAAGCTCAGGCTCAGGCTCAGGCTCAGGCTCAGAGCGGTCTAACCGTGGCGCTGCTGCGCAGCGATGGCCAGCCCTACCCCGAATCCGGCCGCATCCTGTTCTCGGGGGTCAGCGTCGATCCCGGCACCGGCGACGTGCTGTTGCGCATACAGGTCGATAACCCGCAGCGGCGATTCCTGCCCGGCATGTTTTTACGGGCACGGGTGCCGCAAGCCCGTTACCCCCATGCCCTGACCATTCCCCAGCAGGCTGTGGTCCGCAGCGAGGGCAAAGCCTATGTGTGGACTATTTCGGTGCAGCGCAAGGTTCACCGTCGCGCCATCACCCTCGCCGAGCTGGTGGCTCAGCACTATCGGGTCAGCGCAGGCCTTCGGGCAGGCGAGCGCATCGTTGTCGAAGGCATGGAGCGGCTGACCGAAGATCAGCAGGTCGATGTGCAGGACTGGACGTCCACCGACGCCAGCTCACTCCCCCACTAGCCGCCAGAGGATCCCTGCATGCCACACTTTTTTATTCAACGTCCGGTTTTTGCCTGGGTTATCGCGCTGTTTATCGTGCTGTTCGGGATCCTGGCTATCCCGAAGTTGCCGATCGCCCGCTACCCCTCGGTCGCGCCCACCTCGGTCAGCATCTATGCCACATACCCGGGGGCGACACCGCAAACCATGAACGACAGCGTCCTTGGGCTGATTGAGCGCGAGTTGTCCAACGTCAAGGATCTGCTCTATTTCGAATCCTCGGCGGATACCTCGGGCTCGGCGACTATCACCGCCACCTTCAAGCCGGGAACCAATGCGGATTTGGCCCAGGTGGATATCCAGAATCAACTCAAGGCTATTGAATCGCGCCTGCCCCAGGCGGTCCGGCAGAGCGGGCTGACCGTGGAATCCGCCTCCTCCGGTTTTTTGATGATCGTCGGCCTTAAATCGGAAAGCGGACAATTTGATGAGACCGAGTTGAGCGACTACATGGTGCGCAATGTGGTCGACGAGTTACGACGAGTGGAGGGTGTCGGCAGGATCCAGATGTTCGGTGCGGAAAAAGCAATGCGGATCTGGGTCGATCCCGCCAAGCTGCTAGCATTCGGTCTGACCATGAACGACCTCTCATCGGCCATTAGCCAACAAAACATCCAGATAGCGCCTGGCAGCATCGGCGCCGCCCCCACGCTGGCCGGACAGACGATCACGATCCCGCTGACCATCGAAGGGCAGCTAAGCCGCGTCGAGGAGTTTGCCAATATCGTGCTGCGGGCGACGACTGACGGCGCCAAAGTCGTGTTGGGCGATGTGGCGCGAGTAGAGCTCGGTGCCCAATCCTATGGCTTTATCAACCGTGAAAACGGCAAGAATGCAACGGCAGCGGCGATACAATTGGCCCCGGGCGCCAATGCCGTCATCACCGCCGACAAGATTGCCACCCGGCTCGATGAGTTAAGCCTCAGTTTGCCCGCAGGGATGAGCTACTCGATCCCGTTCAATACCGCGCCCTATGTCAAAGTCTCCATAGAGAAGGTGCTCTATACCCTGCTCGAAGCCATGGCGCTGGTATTTCTGGTGATGTATCTGTTCTTGCAGGATGTGCGCTATACCCTGATCCCGGCCATAGTGGTGCCTATCGCCTTGCTGGGCACCTTCAGCATCATGCTGGTGAGCGGATTCTCCATCAATGTGCTGACCATGTTCGGCATGGTGCTGGCTATCGGCATCATCGTCGATGATGCCATAGTCGTGGTGGAAAACGTCGAGCGGTTGATGGCCCGGGAAGGTTTATCCCCCAAGGCCGCCACCGCCAAAGCGATGCAGGAGATCACCGGCGCCATCATCGGCATCACGCTGGTATTGACCGCCGTGTTTATTCCCATGGCCTTGGCCAGTGACTCGGTGGGTGTGATCTATCGACAATTCACCCTGTCGATGGCGGTCTCCATTCTGTTCTCGGCATTCCTGGCCCTGACGCTGACCCCAGCCCTGTGTGCCACCCTGCTCAAGCCTGTGCTGCGGCCCCACGGCTCCGGCCACGGTTTTTGGCGACGGTTCAACCGTGGCGTGGAGCGGATGACCGAAGGCTATGGCCATAGCGTCCAGACCCTGCTGGATCGCGCCGGTCGCGTCATGCTGGTGTTCGGCCTGCTGTCCCTGGTGCTGGTACTGGCATTCCGGCAACTGCCCTCCGCCTTTTTACCGGAGGAGGATCAGGGCTACTTTGTCACCAGCATCCAGCTGCCTGCCGAGGCAACGGCGGAGCGGACGCTGGCCATCGTCAAACAATTTGAGCAGCATGTGTTGTCCCGTCCGGCCATCGACTCCACCATGGCGGTGGTTGGCTTCGGCTTCTCGGGATCTGGCACCAACACAGCCCAGGCCTTCACCACGCTCAAACCGAACGCCGAACGAGGCAGCTCCTCCACCCGGCAGGAAGTCGCGCTGGCCGACGCGGCCATGGCGAGTGCGCCCGAGGGACAGGTGATGAACCAGATGCCGCCCTCCATTGACGAGCTGGGTACCCATTCCGGCTTTACCTTCTATCTGCAGGACAGAGCCAATCGGGGATATGCGGCGCTGAAGGCGGCGGAGTCGCACTTGCTGGCCCTCGCCGCAGAAAACCCGCGCCTGTCGGAGGTCATGACGGCTGGCTTGCCACCCGGAACCACCATTCATCTGGCGATCGATCGCCAAAAGGCCGAGGCCCTCGGGGTTTCCTTTACCACCATCAGCGATACCCTCTCCACGGCGATGGGATCCCTCTATATCAATGACTTTCCCAATGCTGGTCGGATGCAGCAGGTGATCATGCAGGCCGATGCTTCGGCGCGCATGCAGCTGGAAGATGTGCTCAAGCTCTATGTGCGCAACCTGAACGGCGGCATGGTGCCCTTGTCCGAGGTGGTGATCCCCCGCTGGCAAGATGGCCCTCTGCAGCTGATGCGCTATCAGGGCTACCCCGCGATTCTGATCTCGGGTCAGGCCGCGGAGGGCGTCACCAGCGGGGAGGCCATGGCAGAGATGGAGCGTCTTGCCGAACAGTTGCCCAAAGGCTTCACCATCGACTGGACCGGTCAATCCTTGCAGGAGCGCAGTGCAGCAGCGCAAGCGCCCTGGCTGATGGCGCTGTCGATGGGGGTGGTATTTTTGGTGTTGGCCGCGCTGTATGAAAGCTGGTCCATCCCCTTAGCCGTGATGCTGGTTGTCCCCTTAGGCTTGCTCGGTGCCGTGCTGGCGGTCTTGCTGCGGGATCTGCCGAATGATGTGTTCTTCAAGGTGGGCATGATCACGGTGATCGGCCTGTCCGCCAAGAATGCGATCCTGATTGTCGAGTTTGCCAAGCAACTGCATGAACGGGGACACACGCTGATATCGGCCGCCGTCGAGGCATCGCGTTTGCGCTTGCGGCCGATCCTGATGACCTCGCTGGCCTTTGGCCTGGGCGTTATTCCGCTGATGCTGGCGACGGGAGCCAGTGCGGAAACCCAGCACGCCATCGGCACCGGCGTATTTGGCGGTATGGTGAGTGCCACTCTGCTGGCGATCTTCTTTGTGCCGGTCTTTTTCGTGGTGGTCATGGCTCTGCAACAGCGGCTCCAGGCATGGCGCTCATCCGCGCCCCCGGATCCGCAGCCCGCCTCCTCAATGGACCAGTAGCAGAGAGTGCTCGAAGAGGCCCCCCCGCACGCTGAGCGTTGAAAGCTCCCCGAACCTGCGTCCGGTTTGAAAGCCGGACGCAGTTATCCTCACCATCCACTCCGATTTTTCCCTTGCCTGCCAACGATTGGCCTGCTTAAATGAGCGCGTACTCACTTATTGATTGAAGAAATAGTATGGCCAGACCCCGTAGTGAAGATAAACAACTGGCTCTGCTCGAAGCGGCCACCGAGGTGATTGCGGCGCAGGGCTTGGCGGCGCCGACCTCGCTGATCGCCAAACGGGCGGGCGTGGCCGAAGGCACTCTGTTCCGCTACTTCGCCACCAAGGATGAACTGCTCAACGCTCTGTATCTCTATCAGTGTCGCCGGGCTAGCGAAGCCACCAATACCGCCTGGGATGATTCTCTGCCGATGGAGCCGCGGATGTTGCGCATGTGGGAAGCCTGGATTGACTGGGGGCTAGCCAACTCGGCGGCGTTCAGCGCCATCGCCCAGCTGGAGGTCTCCGACAAGCTGACCACGGCGGCGCGCGATGAGGCGTGGGGGCTGTGTGAATGCGCCCAGCAGTCACTGCATGGTATGGAGTTTCCCGGTATGGATCAGAGCTCCTCGCTGGAGTATTTCAATGCCCTCTCTACCGGCATTGCCCAGGCGACGATCAACTACCTGTTGCAGCACCCGGAACAGGCCGATGCCTGCAAGCGGGCCTCGTTTGCACTGACCTGGCCGCTGCTTCAGCCAAGTTGATTTTTTAACCGTTAGATGAGTGATTAATCAGGCATGTGCCGATTTATTACCCGCTCGATGGAGACCAGGATGCCCACAAACGCCACTTCTTCCCCAACCCACCATACCCGCCGGGTGGCCATTGCCGGAGCGACCGGTCTGGTGGGCCAGCACCTGCTCGAGCAACTGCTGGCCGATGAGACCATCAGCCAGGTGTATGCCCTCGGGCGTCGGGAGCCGGCACTGCGCCATCCCAAACTCACGGCTCTGGTGGTCGACTTTGCTCGCTTGCCCACGCTGCCCGCAGTGGACGAGGTCTATCTGGCCCTCGGCACCACCATTCGCCAGGCCGGTAGCCAGAGTGCGTTCCGCGCCATTGACTTGGAAGCCAATCGGGCAACGGCCGAGGCGGCGCTGGCCGCCGGTGCCCGCCGCATCGCCCTGGTGAGCGCCGCGGGTGCCAATGCCAACTCCCGGGTGTTTTATAACCGCACCAAGGGTGAGCTGGAAGAGGCACTGATGGCGTTGGCGCCCGATGCGTTGCTGATTGCCCGCCCCGCTTTGCTGCTCGGGGATCGGAGCGCACTCGGCCAACCGGTACGGCGCCTGGAGTCTTGGTCGCAACAGTTGCTCCTGCGGGTGGGACACTGGTTGCCGTCCGGTTGGCGTCCGATTGCCGCTGAACGCGTGGCCCGGGCCTTGAGTGGCCTATTAGCCAGCAGCCCTGGCATCCGTATTCTCGGCTCCGCCGAAATGCAGGATCTCCAGTGAGACGGTCGATGATGCAAACCACATCGCGCCGCCGTCGCTATCCCCGCCTCCGCCGCCAATACGGCTGGCTTGGGCTTGCACTATTACTAGGAACCAGCCTGATGACCTATTCCCAATTGTTTGATAGCACACCGCACATCGAGGGCGGACAGGCACTCGCCAGCCGTTATGCCGATGGCCAGTTTCACAATCTGGCCCCGGTACAAGGCTTGAGCTTTGCCGACGGCCTCAAAGGCATGTGGCACTTTTTGATGGATAAATCCGCCGAGGCGGTACCGGATAGCGCCATTCCGCTGCTGCCGCTGACCACCGCCGATCTGCTGGCGGCCGAGGATAACAGCCTGTGGCGGCTGGGCCATTCCACTGTGCTGCTCAAGCTGGCGGGCCAATTCTGGATCACGGATCCTGTGTTTACCGAGCGCGCCTCGCCGTTCGGCTTTGCCGGTCCCAAACGCTTTCATCAGGCGCCGATCACCGTCGACGCGCTGCCGCCCCTGGCCGCGGTGATCCTCTCCCACGATCACTATGACCACCTGGATAAAGCGACGGTACTGACCCTGGCCACCAAGACCCAACTCTTCGTCACCCCCTTGGGCGTCGGTCAGCGACTGCAGGATTGGGGGATTGCAGCGGATAAAATTCGTGAGCTCGACTGGTGGCAATCAACCCGGGTTGGCGCGCTGCAACTGACCGCCACCCCGGCCCAGCACTTCTCCGGACGCAGCCTGAGCGATCGCAACCGCACGCTCTGGGCTTCCTGGGTCATCGCGGCACCGGAGGTAAAGATCTTCTTTAGCGGCGACAGTGGTTACTTTGCCGGCTTCAAGGCCATCGGCGAGCGCTTCGGGCCCTTTGATCTCACGCTCATCGAAAACGGCGCCTACGACAAGGCCTGGGCCGGTGTGCATATGCAGCCGGAAGAGACCCTGCAGGCGCACCGGGATCTGCGCGGCAACTGGCTGCTGCCGATCCACAATGGCACCTTCGATCTGGCGCTACATGCCTGGCGTGAACCGCTGGAGCGCATCACGGCACTGGCCGAGGCCCAGCAGCAGAACATCAGCACACCGCGCTTTGGTGAGCAGGTCAAGATCGCGCAGCCGCAAGTCGCCTACGCCTGGTGGCAGGCCGAACCGGCCCGGGAAGTGGCAAGCCAGAGCAGCAGCGAAGCGGGCTGTCGCTCCAAACTTCTGGATCTTTTTGCCAGCCGCTGCGGATTGAGTGCTGAAAAATAGGCCCCTCATCGCGCGGGTTACGAACCCCTAGGCTGGGGTCACCGGTTTTTTGTAACACTAAGTCCTTTTGCGCGGCTCTCCTATGGCCGCGCTTTTTTTGCCGTATCGTAGCTCAGCTCGATGCAGCTGTGATTGATTTCGGGGCAAGGCTCAGCCGGATCAGAGCTTGAGGGTTTCGATGACCATGCGTAGCGCGGGCGAGACATTGCGGTGCGGGTAATAGAGATGCTGGCCATCCAGGCGATGGCTGAAATTCTGCAACACCTGGATGAGGTTACCGCGTCCGAGATCCTCCGCCACCAGATCCTCGGGCACATAGGCCAGCCCTAATCCCGCCCTTGCCGCCGCCGCCTCCATGTAACTGTCCGAGAAGACCCACTGCCCTTGCGGTTTGTGTTTGACCAACTTGCCTTCATCCCATAGCTCCCACTGATACAAGCTGCCATCGGCAAACTGGTAGGCGATGCAGGGGTGTAGCGCCAGATCGGCCGGAGTCTGTGGAAATCCGTATTGCAGGAAATGCTCTGGCGTCGCCACCATCACCATCTCCATGTCAGGTGCAATCCGCACCGCCACCATGCCTTCATCGACCTCATCGCCCGGCCGGATACCGGCATCAAAACGCTCGTCGATGATATTCACGAAGCGGTTCTCGCTGATGAGTTCCAGGCGAATATCAGGATAGCGTTGCCGAAACGAGGTCAGCTTGGGGAGCAGGACCTTGTCGATGGCATGCTGACTGGCATTGATCCGTACCGTGCCGGAAGGGGTGTCCCGAAAATGGGCGAGCGTGGCCAGCCCGGCATCCAGCGACTGAAAACTGCTCTGGGTGGTTCGATACAACTGTTCACCGGCCGGTGTCAGTGACAGGCGGCGCGTGGTCCGCACCAGAAGTTGCACCCCGAGCCGCGCCTCGAGATCGCGGATGGTACGGCTGACCCCGGACTGCACGAGTCCCAGTCGGGCCGCGGCCTTGGTAAAGCTGCCTTCGCGCGCCACCAGCATAAACACATGGAGATCGTTGTAATTCTCGCGACTTTTCATGGTGTTCCACTCCCTACCATCTACTTTGGGTAGTCGATTTATGGCCTATGGATCGCACCACATTAATCATAAAAACGCATTAATGTTATCAAAAAACCACCTCTAATCATCACTAATTATTCTCCCTAAAATGCAGGGCATGGGTCACAAAACCACCAACGTCTGAGCCACAAACCATGAGTCAACCGCCAAGGAGCCTTGCCATGAATGTTCTACCCAAAAAACTGAGCGCTATCGCCTCTGCCCTGTTGTTGGGCGCAGCATTAACCGGAGTCTCCGCCATGAGTCACGCACAACCAACCGATCCCACAGCCCCCGTCTCCATGGTGACGCAATGGGATAAAACCTTTGCCCAGAGCAGCAAGGTGGATCATCGCAAGGTCACCTTCAAGAACCGTTACGGCATCACGCTGGTGGCCGACCTCTATCTGCCGAAAGACCGGGGAAATAACAAGCTGGCTGCCATTGCCGTCGGCGGCCCCTTTGGCGCAGTGAAAGAACAATCGAGCGGTCTTTATGCCCAAACCCTGGCGGAGCGCGGCCTCGTCGCCCTGGCGTTTGACCCCTCCTATACCGGCGAAAGTGGCGGCCAACCCCGCAATGTCGCCTCCCCGGATATCAACACCGAAGACTTCAGCGCCGCGGTGGATTTTCTCGGCCTGCAAGCCGAGGTCGACCGCAATCGCATCGGCATCATCGGCATCTGTGGCTGGGGCGGCATGGCGTTGAATGCCACCGCCGTGGACAAGCGCATCAAGGCAGTCGTCACCAGTACCATGTACGACATGACCCGCGTGATGTCCAAGGGCTACAACGACAGCATGCCGCTGGAACAGCGTACCCAGATCCTCGAACAACTGGGCCAGCAGCGCTGGAAGGATGCCGAAAACGGGGCTCCTGCCTACCAGCCGCCCTACAACCAACTGAAGGGGGGTGAGGCGCAATTCATGGTGGACTACCACGACTACTACATGACCAAGCGCGGCTATCATGCTCGAGCGGTCAACTCCGGAAATTCCTGGACCCAGACCACGCCGTTGTCCTTCATGAATATGCCGCTCCTCAGTTACATCAAGGAGATCTCGCCACGCCCGCTGCTGCTGGTCCATGGTGAAAATGCTCACTCACGCTACTTCAGCGAAACCGCCTACGCGGCCGCCAATGAACCGAAGGAGCTGTTGATCGTCAAAGGTGCCAATCACATCGACCTGTACGACAACCAGGCGAACAAGATCCCGTTTGACAAGATCGAGCAGTTTTTCAAAACGAACTTGAAATAACCGGCAAGTGCCCGGAGCAAATGGACTCGCTCTGGTCGGTAATACACTAAGTCCTTTGCGCGGCTCGCCTATGGCCGCGCTTTTTTTCAAACAACCTGCCTCGTTCACGACAACGCCTACTGCCAGTAACCCCGAGTTCAAGGGAGGACCTCCGCCAATGTTTGCGTTCCTTCGCCAGCCATTTTTATTGCTGCTTCCGCTATGCAGCCTCGTTGCCCATCACACCCAGGGGGAGACCATGAAGATTCAACTCGAAATCAATGGCCATCACTTGCAGGCCTCGCTCGACGACACACCGAGCGGACGCGATTTCTACGCCCTATTGCCACTGACGCTGAACGTCGAGGAGTATGCTGCGACCGAAACCATTGGTTATCTGCCGCGCAAGCTGACAACCCAGGGAGCACCCGCGGGAATCGATCCGCAGATTGGCGACATCAGCTACTACGCGCCCTGGGGCAATCTGGCACTCTTTCACCACGATTTTGGCTACTCCAAGGGGCTGATCCGCTTGGGTCATATCGACGGATCCCCCGAAGCATTCAAGATCAAGGGGACGACCACTACTCTGATCATCACCCCGATCCCCCATGAAGCCGAGCACACGCAAGAGGCAGCCAAATGAGCCAAGCAGCTCATCATCGCGACCCTGATCATCGGCAATGGCAGGCGTCTCAGCCCTCCCTCATACATCACACAGGAGTAAATAGCATGCACATCCTACGCAATGGTTCCCTGCCCTCCCTGCAAGGCCCTGACACCTGGTTTACCGGCCGCGTCCGTATCGATGGTCTGTATCAACCCGAGGCGCCCGCTCGTTTCTCGGCCGCAACCGTCACCTTCGAGCCCGCGGCGCGAACCGCATGGCATAGCCACCCGCTCGGCCAGATGCTGATCGTGGTGGCCGGTTGCGGCCGCATCCAGCGCGAAGGAGAGCCCATCCAGGAGATCCGGGCCGGTGACCAAGTCTGGATCGCACCGGGCGAACGTCACTGGCACGGCGCGGCCCCCTTGACCGCCATGAGCCATATCGCCATTCAGGAATATGAGGATGGCGAGGCGGCCGCCTGGTTGGAACAGGTCAGCGATGCCGAATATGCCGGGACGCTCGATCAGCCTGCGGCGAAGTAACTACATCGAAGTGACCACTTCAAAGTAACCACATCAAAGTAACCACGTCAAAGTAACTATGACGACCGCTATGCCGCCCTACCGGGCGGCATAATCGTCGAGTGCCGATAGCGGCACATGCAGCGCCTTATCGGCCGCAAAAGCCGCCAATAGATAGTCCACTGTGACCCGGACCCGGGGGGCCATCAAGGCTCGATGGGGGTATTGCAGCACCATCTCGTAATGGCCCGGATCGTGCTGGCCAACCAGCAGCGCCTTGAGCTGTCCAGATTGCAGATAGGACCAGGCATGATGGACCCCGACCTGGGCAATGCCCATGCCCAGCACGGCCGATTGCGTCAAGGCTTCCGGCGCCGAGAGCGTCAGCACGGCGTGCTCCAGATCCTGGGTGATCAGGCTGCCATCGGCACGTCTGAAGCTCCAGGGCGAGACCCGTCCGGCCAGAAAGCGCCGCGCGATAAGCCGATGGGAAGCAAGCGCCTGCGGCGTCGCCGGAATTCCCTGACGCGCCAGATAGTCCGGCGAGGCCACCAGCACCATGTTCAACTGACAGATGGGACGCGCCACCAGCGCAGAATCGGCGACATGCCCACCCCGCAGCGCCAGATCATAGCCATCACGCACCAGATCGATGACCCGATCGTCGAAGTCCACCTCCACCGACAGCGCCGGATAGCGGGTCTGCAATCCTGGCAAGATCGGCATCAGATGATCCCGGCCGAAGGCAGCACTGGTGGAGATCCGCACATGGCCCCGTGTTTCAAAACGCTGCTCGGCGAGCACATCCACCGCCGCATCCAGCGCCTCCAGGGCAATACGCGCCTGTTTCAGGAACAAGGAGCCTTCGTCAGTCAGGCTCAGGGTCCGGGTGGTACGGTTCATCAATCGCACGCCCAGCGCCTGCTCCAGTCCCGCCACATTCTTGCTGACCGCAGCGGCACTGATGCCCAGTGCCCGGCTGGCCGCGGCAAAGCTGCCGGCATCCACCGCTTCGACAAACGATAAAATGGCGCGTACCCGCTGTGATATCTCCATACGGCTTCCTCTCCCTGACCCGCGTTGACCTCGTTCACACCTCGCAATACACAACTCTATGTTACGAAAGCATCAACCATACATCGACTTATGGTTATCAATAATACACGCAATAATGGCGCCCAGATACGGTCAAGCACCCCGCTACCGCTGATCGAAATCCACTGTCGCTTCACCTGAACCTGACGAGGAAACACACCATGTTCAACTTCGAATTTTATAACCCGACCCGCATCGTCTTCGGACGGGAAACAGTCGCCCGCCTGGATACCCTGATCCCGGCAGAGGCGCGCGTATTGATCCTGTTCGGAGGCGAAAGTGCCGAGAAAACCGGCACCCTGCATGAAGTGCGCACCGCTCTGGGAGCACGTCGATTCATGGAATTTGGCGGCATCGAGCCCAACCCGAGCTATGAGACCCTGATGCGGGCCGTGGCGCTGGTGCGCCAGGAGAAACTCGACTTTCTGCTGGCGGTGGGTGGCGGCTCCGTCATCGATGGCACCAAGTTTGTCGCGGCCGCCGCGGAATTTGCCGGGGATCCCTGGAGCATTCTGGAAACCATGGGGCAAGCCGTCACCCGCGCATTGCCACTGGGCGCCGTACTGACCTTACCGGCAACCGGATCGGAGATGAACTATAACGCGGTCGTTACCCGTCAGGAGACCAAGACCAAAGCGTTCTTTGCCTCCAGCCATGTGTTCCCGCGCTTCTCGATCCTGGACCCGGTCAAGACCTATACCCTGCCAGCCCGCCAGTTGGCCAACGGGGTGGTCGATGCGTTTACCCATATCGTCGAGCAGTACCTGACCTATCAGGCAGAGGGTCGGGTACAGGATCGCTTTGCCGAGGGGCTGCTGCAGACACTGATCGAGATTGGTCCCAAGGTGGTCAATGAACCGGCGGATTATGACTCTCGCGCCAACCTGATGTGGACGGCCACCATGGCGCTGAACGGTCTGATTGGTGCAGGCGTGCCGCAAGACTGGTCCACCCACCTGGTAGGGCATGAACTGACCGCGCAATTTGGTATCGATCATGCCCGCACCCTGGCGATCGTGCTGCCGTCCATGCTGCAGACTCGGCGGGCCAGCAAACACGCCAAGCTGCTGCAGTACGCCGAGCGGGTCTGGAACATCACCGAAGGCCGCGACGACGCGCGTATCGATCAGGCGATCGCCCAGACCCGCCACTTCTTCGAGAGCCTAGGGGTTCCCACCCGCTTGCGGGATTACCAGATCAGCGCTGGCGATATCGACACCCTGGTCAGCCGTCTGGAAGCCCATGGCATGACCCAGTTAGGTGAGCATCAGGATGTCACCCTGGCGGTGAGCCGTCAGGTGTTCGAAGCCAGCCTCTAACTCTTCACGAAATAAGTGCGGGCCTGTACGGGCCCGCACCGGATGACTCTTTTACCGAGCCGCAGGAGAACCCGCATGTCCAGACCCGCTTTCTTTATTTTTGATGCCATCGTGCATGATCTTGCCGCCATGAAGCCCTATATGGAACAGGTCGAGGCCACTTATCAGCCCTTTGGTGGCCAACTGCTGGTGCGCGGTGGCTCGCTCGAGATCATCGAGGGCCAAGGTCCGCAGGGGCAGCTGATCATATTGCAGTTCCCCTCACTGGAAGCCGCCCATGCCTGGCATGCCAGTGCAGAGTACCAGGCGATCCTGGCCCACCGCCTGAGTGCAGCAACCACCCACGCCTGGCTAGCCGAGGGTTTATCCCTGGCCCCGCACGCTGAACTGACTGTTTAACCCATTGCCATCCGTTACCCATTTCCGAGGTTCACCCATGAAAACACTGGTTATTGTCTCCCACCCCTACCCTGACCAATCCAATGCCATCAAGGCGCTGCAAGCCGTTGCCGAACAGAGCACGGATGTCACTGTGCGCAATCTGGAGAGTCTGTATGGCTCGGAGCTGGCAGCCTTTGATATGGCCGCCGAGCAACGCGCCGCCGAAGCCGCCGACCGGATTGTCTTCTTGTTCCCGATCCACTGGTTCAACCTGACCCCGATGCTCAAGGCTTATCTCAACGCGGTATGGTCTTATGGATGGGCCTTTGGCCCTGGCGGTACGGCTCTTAAGGATAAGGAGATGCAGCTGGTGGTTACCGCTGGGGCAACGGCGTTTACCTACTCCAGTGCGGGCATGATCCAGAGCTCCATGGAGGAGGTACTGACGCCGATGAAGGCCAGTGCCTACTACATCGGCATGCAGTACAACCAGCCATTGGCTTTCTATGAGGCCATGGGCGCTTCAGGGTCCACCTTGCATGAGATGGAGCGCCGTTTTGCCGAGCGACTGCAGGCGCCCCTGGGCTCTGTGCTAGACCGCTAAACACACCAGCTCTGCTTCCCAATCGCGTTTCCCAATGGCGTAGAGAGCCCGCATCTCATACGCCATTTTTTATGCCGCTTCCTGTACTTGACGACTATCTCATTCTCTCTTGAGCCCCGTGCCGCGCTCTCCCTGGTCCAGCACAGAGCGGCGCTCCGCCATTAGCACACGCCTGCATATCGATTAACACTTTTTTACTAGGTGACGAACGGGCAGAGCAAGACAAGTCTCGCATTGGAATGGCAATATCGGACTGCCGTCCTGTCGGAAACAGGCGGTCGATAACAAGTACTTACGGAAGTTGAATAAGGAAATAACATGTCTCTCCAGAAAACTGCGCTCGCTCTGTTGCTCGGCTCCTGCCTGTTGGCCCCCAACGCCTGGTCTGCCAGCGACACCGATGAAGCCTTGGTGATCCAGACCGATTTTGGCGTCAAAGATGGTGCCGTCTCGGCGATGAAAGGGGTCGCCTTTGGTGTCGATGACGATCTACATGTCTTCGATCTGACACACGAGATCCCGGCCTATAACATCTGGGAAGCGGCCTATCGCCTCTACCAGACAGTGCCGTACTGGCCCAAAGGCACCGTATTTGTCAGCGTGGTTGACCCGGGTGTCGGCACCGATCGCAAATCTGTGGTGCTAAAAACCAAAACCGGCCACTACATAGTTTCACCCGATAACGGCACCCTGACCCTGCTGGCCGAACATCTGGGCATCGCCGAAGTCCGGCAGATCGATGAGAAAACCAATCGCCTGCCAGGCTCCGAGAAGTCCTACACCTTCCACGGCCGTGACGTCTATGCCTATACCGGAGCCCGGTTGGCCGCTGGCAAGATCAGTTACGAGCAGGTCGGCCCCAAGCTGGCCGCTGAGGTGGTCTCGATCCCGTATCAACAGGCTCAGCTCTCGGCCAACGGAGAGATCAAGGGTACGATCCCGGTACTCGATATCCAGTACGGCAACGTCTGGACCAATATCGATGACAGCTTGCTGACCAAGGCTGGCATCCAGAAGGGTGACAAACTCTGCATCCGTATCCTGGAAGGCAAGCAGGAGAAATACAGTGGCAGCGCCCCTTATGTCAGCAGCTTTGGCGATGTGCCCGAGGGACAACCCCTGGTCTATCTGAACAGCCTGCTGCAGGTCTCGCTGGCGCTGAATATGGATAGCTTCTCGGCCAAACATCAGGTCTTCTCAGGAGCCGACTGGCAATTCAATCTGAAGAAATGCCCCTAACAGCCCCCATAGGCTCACGTTTCGGAGTAATGCCTGTCAGTTAGCGCAGGCAAGATAACCATTCGAGCCAACCGTTGGCGGCAGGATTGCCGCCAACAAACGCTCTCCGGTCGCAGCCAGCCACAGGCTAGACACGACGGGAGACGTCCATTCTTCGGCGTACCTTCATTCTCTTCATTCCCTTCATTCCCTTTCTACCCGAGCCGCCTCTTACTTCGCATGCCCTCCTCTATCCCAACGTCATGGACCTGTTGATCGTCGCCAAGCTTGTATTCGTCACAAGAGATGGTAGTCTGGACGTCCAAGTGGCTACACGTCTTAGCGTCTATTTATCGATGCTTAGCGAAAAAATGGAATAACGACATGGAACATCAAACACTCATTCTGGATGGCGGCATGGGCCGCGAATTACAACGTCGTGGCGCGCCGTTCCGGCAGCCGGAGTGGTCAGCCCTGGCCCTGATGGAGGCACCGGAGCAAGTGGTCGCCGCCCATCAGGCGTTTATCGACGCGGGCGCTCAAGTCATTACCACCAATAACTACGCCGTCGTACCGTTTCATATCGGTGAAGGCCGCTTCGCCGAGCGCGGCTCCGAACTGACCGCCCTAGCCGGTAAGCTGGCCCGTCAGGCCAGCCGCGGCAGCCAGACCCGGGTGGCGGGTTCCCTGCCGCCGCTGTTTGGATCCTACCGCGCCGATCTGTATCAAGCCCATCGCGTCACCGAGTTGGCCGCGCCGATCATTGCCGCGCTTTCCGCCCATGTTGATCTCTGGCTGGCGGAAACCCAGAGCCTGATCGCCGAAGTACGCTCCGTGCGCGCCCTGCTTCCCGCCGATGGCAAACCCTATTGGGTCTCTTTTACCCTGCAGGATGCGGTCGTCGATGCCATTCCCCGCCTGCGCTCGGGCGAGCCGGTGGCCGATGCCGTGCGTGCAGCCGTGGAGCTGGGCGCCGAGGCGGTATTGTTCAATTGCAGCCAGCCCGAGGTGATCGAATCGGCCTTGCAGGTGGCCGCCGTCGTGCGGGACGAGCAGCATGCCGAGCTGGCGCTGGGCGCCTATGCCAATGCATTCCCCCCACAACCGGAAGAGGCCACCGCCAATGACGGGCTCGATGAGCTGCGCAGCGATCTGGATCCGCCCGCCTACCTGCAATGGGCCCAGCGCTGGAACCAGGCCGGAGCCACCCTGATCGGTGGTTGCTGCGGCATCGGGCCTGAGCATATCGCCGTGCTCGCCCAAGCCTTTGCCACCACAGCGGCGGAGGTAGCTACCCATGAGCGCTAATCACAAGATTGGGGTCTGGTCGCTGACCGCCCTGGTGTTCAGCTCCATGGTCGGCGCCGGGGTCTTCAGCCTGCCACAGAACATGGCCCAGGTGGCCGCGCCACTGGCCGTGCTCATCGGCTGGGGCATCACCGGCGTCGGCATACTGCTGCTGGCCCTATGCTTCCTGCGTTTGTCCCGGCAGCGGCCGGATCTGGAGGGTGGCATCTACACCTATGCCCGCGCCGGTTTCGGCGAGCTGATCGGCTTTTGTTCGGCCTGGGGCTACTGGCTGTGCGCCACCATAGGTATCGTCTCCTATCTGGTGATCGTGTTTGCCACTCTGGGCCTGTTCACCGATAGCGAGCAGAGCCGGATCTTCGGCGATGGCAACACCTGGCAGGCGGTAGTTTGCGGCTCGCTGTTCGTCTGGGCCGTGCACTGGCTGGTCGCCCGCGGCATCCGCGAGGCGGCCCTGGTCAATCTGCTGGCGACCATTGCCAAGCTGCTGCCCTTGCTGCTGTTTATCGTACTGGCTCTGTTGGCCTTCCGTCTGGATCTAACCCAACTCGACTTTCAGGGCATCAGTCTGGAAGTGCCGGTCTGGGAGCAGGTGAAGCAGACCATGATCATCACCCTCTGGGTCTTTACTGGGATTGAGGGCGCGGTCGTGCTCTCGGCCCGGGCGCAAAAACGCCAGGACATCGGCCGCGCGACGGTATTCGGGGTGCTGCTGGCACTGGTGATCTATGTGCTGGTAACCGTGCTCGCCTTTGGCCTGCAAGCGCGAGAGTCGCTGGCCGGGTTGCACAATCCCTCCATGGCGCTACTGATGGAACAGCTGCTGGGTGAGCCGGGTAAATACATCATTGCCATAGGTCTGGTGATTTCAGTCGCCGCCTCCTACCTGAGCTGGACTCTGTTTGCCGTAGAAGTGCCCTGGAGTGCCGCCACGCATGGCGCCTTCCCGGCTATTTTCCGGCGCCAGAATCGTCAAGGCGTGGCGATCAATTCGCTGTGGCTGACCAGCCTGACGGTACAAGGCTCTCTGTTGGCGGTGCTGTGGAGTGGTGAAACCTACAACACGCTGCTGGCGATTTCGTCCCAGATGATCCTGGTGCCCTATCTGCTGGTGGGTGCATTCTTGCTGCGCTGGAGCTGGCAACAACGAGGTCGGGCACAGGGAACCTTCGGTGTCGGCCAGTATCTGATTGCCGGAGGAGCCACCCTGTACGGGGCCTGGCTACTGTATGCCTCGGGGCTGGATAACCTGCTGTTGTCGCTGTGGCTGTATGTTCCCGGACTGGCCTTGTTCTGGCTCGCCCGACGTGGGGCACAACCGCTTCCCTTGAACGCAGTCGCCAGCGACTGATACCGCATCACAGGCGGGCTATGATCGAGCCATCGGCAACGAGGATCTGTGCATAGCCCGCCGTAGAATAACCTCGTCTATCCCGACGTTGCTGTGGTTGCTACGGATTATTCAGGGAATAACGTACTTTATAGACGAAATAAGGTTTCGGTTATAATTTAAATATAAATGTCACATCTTGGTTATTTCAATATACCTAAAACGCCAACCATCAGGCGGTATTTTTATTATTACAAGTTAATCTGAAATTTATTTAAACCGCAGATCATTTTTAACCAATATTACACCTTAATCATTCAATATAATTCCATGCCGATTGCAGAACCGGATCATGAAAATAACTGCCATGACCTGGATATTAATAGTGGGCGGTTGGAATGCCGCTATCTGGATGACAAGCAACAGGCGCGACCGCGTACGGCCAGGTGTCACCCGTCTGGATACCATGTGAGTGACCCGAACTTCCCACTCCGCTTAAGTTTTGCGATCCATCCGACAACTCTATCCGTCACTTCGTCTAGTATTCCTAGGTTATTTATTGTTCTGGAGGCCCACCGCAATGCCGAATCCCTCTCCGCTACAAAAAAATAATGTCCATATCATGGGTAACCTGTCCGCAGACAACACCATGATTTTTGTACATGGTTTGGGTACCGATCAAACGGCATGGCAACCGATAGCCGCTGAGTTTGAAGCGACACACAGGATCATCTTATTCGACAACATGGGGGCCGGAGCCACGACCCTTGATGAAGACTTTGCCCTGCACTATCACAGCATTGATCGCTATGCGGATGACTTATTGGATATCTGCGGTTATCTGCAAATTGAAAATGCGGTTATCGTCGGTCACTCCGTAGGAGCCATGATCAGTTTATTGGCCGCGATCCAATATCCCGGATGTTTTTCACATCTGATTATGATTGGCGCCTCGCCCTGTTATCTCAACCATCCTGACTATTCGGGTGGATTCACTCCGGCAGATCTTAATAATATCTATAAAGCCGTGACTCATCATTTCGATGACTGGGTCGTTGATTTTGCTTCATCCGCCATGGCCAATCATGATAAGCCACACTTGGCTATTTATTTTGCGCAGACCATTCGTTCATTTCAGCCGGAATTTATGCTGACGGTTCTCTCGTCGATATTAAACTCAGATTTCCGGGATAGATTACCCAGTGTGGTCACTCCGACCTTGATCATTCAATCCCTAAATGATGTGTTTGTGCCCCTGCAAGTTGCCACCTATCTGAATAATCAAATTGCCAACAGCGAATTATCGATTATTAATGCGCAAGGACACTTGCCGCATATTAGCTCTCATCCCGCAGTCGTCGATGCCATCAAAGCATTTTTGCATATCCCCCAGACTCTGACGGCCCCGCCCGCCGCCGCTGTGCGGACGTCCTGCTCCGACTCCGGTACGCCCCAGGCCTGATGAGTGAACGGTGCTAACGCGCCATGACCTCCCCCAGCAGGCGACACAACTCCAGTAACCGGGCGTTGCTGACGGCAGCATAGCCCAATAACCAGCCCTCCTGACGTTCGGCGCCCAGGTAGCAGCCACTCAATGGCCGTAATCCCAATCCGAGTGCGTTGCCGGACGATGTCCAGCGCGATTCCCCACCTCGCGGCAGCAAAGCCGCACACTGCAGGCCGGAATCGGCTCGCAGCGGGGTCAGCGCCGGACAATGCCGGGCCAGCTCGGACCACAGCAGATCACGACGGCTGCGATACAGGGGCCGGACCTGACGCAAATAGGCAGCAAAGTGTCCCTCCTGGATAAAATCGGCGGTCACGGCTTGCAACAGCTGATTACTGTGACCATCGAACGCCGCCCGGGCTTGGGCGAAGGGCTCGACCAGGGCCGAAGGCAAGACCAGATAAGCCAGCCGCAATGAACCAAACAACGACTTGCTAAAGGTGCCGACATAGATCACCCGCCCCTGTTGGTCGAGTCCCTGCAAGGCCGGTAGCGGATGGGCGCTATATTGGAATTCACCATCGTAGTCATCCTCCAAAATCCAGGCGTTATGCCGCTCCGCCTCCGCCAGCAGCGCCATACGGCGGGGCAGGCTCATCACCATACCCAGAGGGTATTGATGGGAAGGCGTGGTGTAGATCAATCGGGGTGCCGGGTGCGAAGCCGCCAGGGCGATCCCCTCGCTATCGACCGGCACCGGATGCACCACGGCCCCGGCGCTCAGCATGGCGCTACGCGCGCCCAGATAGCCCGGCTCCTCCAGCCACACCCGGTCACCGGCATCGATCAACAACTGGGCAATCAGCTGGATCCCCTGCTGCGAGCTGGTGAGGATCAACACCTGTTCAGGCGCACAGACCAGGCCACGGGATTGCACCAGATAGGAGGCAATGGCAGCGCGCAGCTCCGGTAATCCTTGCGGATCACCATAGCTCATCAAGCGTGGCGCCTGCCGCTTCCAGTGCCGTTGCATCAAACTGCCCCAGATATCCCGAGGGAAAACCCACGGATCTCCCTGACCGGAGCCAAAGGTCTCCGGCACTCCGACCGGATCACGGCAGAGTCCGGCATCCAGAATTCGCTGCCCGCGCAAGGACAAGCCTGCCGCCGTGACACAAGCCCGTTTGGGTTGCGGCCGAGCCGCCAGCGCCACAAAGGTTCCAGCCCCCGTGCGTCGTTGCAAGTAGCCTTCGGCCTCGAGTCGGCTATACGCCAGCTCCACCGTGCTGCGGGATACACCCAGATCCTGGGCCAGAGCGCGACTGGCCGGTAATCGACTGTGCAGCAACAGATGGCCCTCCAAAATGGCAGTGCGCAATGCCCGCACCAGGCGTTCATGCAACGGCAAATCGGCCAGCGAAGGGTGAGCAAGCAGAGTGGGCAAGGCGGACATCAAAGACTCCACGTTCAAGGGTGAACCAACATGATGCACCACCAGCGGTTTAAAATTGGTCTGCTCGTTAGTGCAAAATTGGTTGGTTTAACCAGTACATTATGCCGTTAGAGTCATGAATAGCTACCCCGTTTCCTGTCACAGGCAGTGACGAATTCATAAGGAGTTTTCCATGAGTGCTGTTCGTTCCTCCGGCTTGGCGCTACCCGCTGACGCTGCCCGATTTTTTGAGCATCAACTGCAGTTTCGTACCGATCCCGCTGACCTGGCCGCCGATCTGCTCGCCAAGGAGCCAGGCATTGTGGTCATCGACACCCGCTCGACCGAACATTACAGTGCCGGCCATATTCCCGGCGCGATCTCGTTTCCTCATCGCACCATGAACGCCAGTAGTACCGCCGATCTGGATCGGCAGACGCTCTATGTCTGCTACTGCGATGGCATCGGCTGTAACGGCTCTACGCGAGGCGCCTATAAGCTGGCCGCGCTGGGATTTCAGGTCAAGGAACTGATCGGTGGCCTGCACTGGTGGCGTCAGGATGGCTTTGCCATTGCCACCGGTTTGGAAGCCGGTGAACTGACGGATGGAGGGATCGGTTGTGCATGCTAACTCATATATCAACCCCTGGGGTCAGCCGTTGGGGGCTCCGATCCCCGATTGGCAACCACGCCCCTATCCGCAACGCTGTGTGCTGACCGGCTGGGGCTGTCGTCTGGAGCCTCTGGATCCGTCGGTGCACGGCGCGGATCTCTGGCAAGCCTTTGCCCTGGATGATGGCGCGCTCTGGACTTACCTGACCACCGGGCCCTTTGTCGATCAAGCGGCGTTCATGCAGTGGCTGCACACCATCAGTCAGCAACAGGATCCGCTGTTCTTTAGCATCATCGACTCCGCCAGCAACCAGTCGCTGGGATTGGCCAGCTACCTGCGGATTGACCCGGCCGCCGGGAGTGTGGAGGTGGGCTGGCTGCATTTTTCACCAGCCCTGCAGCGCTCTCGACTGGCGACCGCTGCCATGGTGCTGATGATGGAGTATGCATTTTCACTGGGTTATCGCCGCTACGAGTGGAAGTGCAACGCCCTGAATCGTCCCTCCTGGCAAGCGGCCGTCCGGCTGGGATTTCTGTATGAAGGCACCTTCCGCCAGGCGAGGGTCGATAAAGGGCACAGCCGCGATACCGCCTGGTTTTCCATTCTGGATCGGGAGTGGCCGCTGTTACTGCCCTGTTATCAGCACTGGCTGGCCGATGACAATTTCGACAGCCAGGGGCAGCAGCTGAGCCGTCTTTCCCGGCTGACGACCCAGGCCCTGGGGCGCCAGACAGAAGGCTAAAAGCGGCGGGCGGATAGCAAGGCGGATCACAACCGCTATTTTCTATCCGCCCTCTTTTTTCTATCCGCCCTCTTCGGTCTAGGCTGAATAAATGACGAATCGAGCACAACAAAGAGTGGCAACTCGTGGCGTTAGGCCATATGCTCAGCACAGACAAGATGAGAATTAATCGCATATTGCTATTGAATCAGCCCCAGTCCGGTGGTGATCCCTGCAATATACCGACTGGAAATCGCTGTGATGCCAACTGCCAACAAACCAGCACCGCTTGAAAGAGCCTCAGTCACTGCAAGCTCGCCTCGCCAGGTCGAGCGCCACCAGCTGGTGCGTCTGCTATTTCTCATCGCAGGTTTATTATGTGTCGGACTGGGTCTATTGGGCGCTCTGCTACCGTTGCTACCCACCACGCCATTTTTGTTGCTGGCCGCGGCATGCTTTGCGCGTAGCTCGACGCGTATGCACCATTGGCTGCACCACAACCGGCTGTTTGGTGCTTATATCCAACGCTATCGCGCGGGGGATGGCATGCCGCTACGGGCCAAAGTCATGACGCTGCTCATCATGTGGTTATCACTGGGCTATTCCGCCGTCGTGGCCGTTCCTGCTCACTGGTGGCCATTAGCCGTCATACTGCTGCTGATCGGAGTTGCCACCACAGTGCATATTGTCCGGCTCAAAACCTACCGGTTGCCGACATCGAGCTGTCCAGAACGCTAACCCTTCGCCATAGATCCAAGCTTATCCAGCCCCGTCACATAGACCAGACGTAGCCGTGCCGCCGTGGCTAAACCGTCATGGCCGATTCGTATATCCATATCCCTGCTGAATTAAGACTCCACGCCACCACCTGTAGTAATGGTTCCATTTATGTTCATTTTTATGCGCAAGAACAATGGCATAGATCACTCATTGACAGTGATAACTATTATCAATAATATCCTTTCATTCGAGTAGGGAAGCGTTCAGCTCCCCAATGACCCGTCCGATCCCGGCAACCTTTCTTCGGCATATCTCGGCTATGGAATGGTCAATTTCATTTTTTGTGTAGAAGACACACCTGCAAGGAGTCTAATGTGCTGCCCTCATCCAACCCATCTCATCGACTAAACACGCTGGCCAAGGCGATTGTATGCGCCACCCTGCTGCCTGGCCTCGCCATGGCCAATACTGACGCGGAGGCTACCGCCGAGAGTGTGGTGGTGACGGCCAGTCAGACCGAACATACCGAATTGAACGCTCCGGCCAGTGTCTCTGTGGTCACGCGAGAGCAGTTGGATCAACTGGCTGCTACCAACCTCGGCGATGCCATCAAGTCTCTACCTGGGGTCAATGTCAATCCGGCCACCAGCTATGGGCGCAGTGAAATCAAACTGCGTGGCATGGACAGTGACTACACCTTGTTGCTGATCAATGGCCGTCGTATCAATTCTCGCGATGCCCTGAGCTCCTCGTATGGCAACGATTTTGACTTGTCATCGATCCCCATGGTTGCCGTCGAGCGCATCGAGGTGATCCGTGGTGCCATCTCGTCCCTGTATGGTGCGGATGCCCTCGGCGGTGTGATCAACGTGATCCTGCGCGAGCCAACCTCCAAGACCAAGGGCGCACTGGAATATGCCTATCAGGAACCGACTTCCGGTCAGAGTGGCGATTTGCACGATGGCAGCGGCTATTTGAGCGGCGCCCTGATCGACAACAAATTGCTCGGTCAGGTCATTGTCGAGCAAAAGCATAAAGATGCCTGGAAGAGTGAACAATCGACCAACCCGAACGCCGATGCCAGCGAAAAACAAGAACGCAGCAGTCTGCTCTCCTCACTGAAATATCTGCTCGACGAGCGACAAGATATTACCCTGGATGCCAGTCTGACCCGCGACGATCGCCTGGCGCACTGGAACAACTACGGCGCCACACCGACCAACCGTCAGGAGATGGATCGCGTGACGCTGGGGCTGGCTCACAACGGACGCTGGCAAGCGGGTAACAGCCAACTGCGCTATTTCTATGAAGATGTCGATCTGATGGATGACTCCGAACTCAATGGCGCCATCGGCAACATTAACCAGCAGAATCATACGGTGGATGGCCAGCTCAGCACGCTGCTCGGCGACCACTTGCTGACCGCAGGTGCCGAATATCGGCAGACACAACTGCAACACTCCATCAACCTGAAGTCTGGCGATGCCAAAGTCGATCAACAAGCCGCCTACCTGCAGGACGAATATGGCATTGGCGATCTGGCCTTGACCGTCGCCGGACGACTGGATCACCACGACACCTATGGCAGTGAGTTCAGTCCACGGGGTTATGCCCTGTATAACCTGACCGAGCGCTGGGTCGTCAAGGGCGGTGTCGGCAAAGCCTTCAAGGCGCCCACTCTGGCACAGTCCGACGAGGACTACAGTGTCACCGCGTGTCGCGGTCGTTGTGTCGTGGTCGGGAACCCAGATCTGAAACCGGAAACCGCCCTCAGTTACGAGCTCGGAACTGCCTATCAGGATACAAGCTGGGGAGCCGGCATTACCGCCTTCGATAACCAGATTGAGGATATGATCCAGAGCCAGAGCTGGAAAACCAATCCCGGCGCACCGGTCCTCACCTACCAGAACATCAGTCAGGCGCGCCTGCGCGGGATTGAGTTCATGCCCTGGATGGATGTCACTCAGAATGTGAAACTGGATGCCAACTACACACTCGTCAAAGCCAAGGATGAAACCACGGGTTTGGAGTTGCTGCAAACCCCCGAGCACACCGCCAACCTGACTCTGAACTGGCAAATGCTGAGCAACCTCAACGCCTTCAGCCGCTACCAATACACAGGTAGCCAGCTGATCTATGTGGCCTCGGCCAATGCCAACCAGAAGAGTGCGGCATTCCATACCCTGGATCTGGGTACCAACTACAACCCAATCCAGCCATTGACGCTGAAACTGGGCATGAACAACCTGACAAATACCAAACGGGATGAGGTCGCCACCGCCGCCGATACCGTGCTGCAAGGCCGGACCGTGACCGCAGGATTCGCCTACCAACTGTAACCCGGCAAGCGGCCACTCCAGTGGCCGCTGACCTGCTCCCTATGTCGCGTGAGGTGTTTCATGCATCGTCATCATCGCAGGCTGGCCAGTATCGGTTTGCTGTTGCTCGGTAGTTTTATGCTGTTATCCATGGCGGTCGGTGCGGGCGAATATGGGCTGTCCGAATTATTCGGCTATTTATTCGGCTACCTGGGTGGCGATACCGCCTTACACAGCAATCCTCACTTGACCATGATCCTGTACACGCTGCGCTTGCCACGGACGCTCTGTGCCGTGCTGGTCGGCAGTGCCCTGGCGGTGGCGGCAAGCCTGCTGCAAAGCGCCACCCGCAATCCTCTGGCAGAGCCCGGACTCCTCGGCGTCAATGCCGGTGCGGTTCTGGGTCTGATCCTGGGGCTGACCTATGCCGGTATCAGCTCTAGCTTCGGCTATCTGCTCTGGTCCGCCGGGGGGGCGCTGCTGGGCAACCTACTGGTTTTGGCCTTGGGCTCGTTACTATCCGCAGGTCAACCCTTGACCCTGATCCTGGTGGGGGTCGCCTTGAACGCCATCTTCAGCGGCCTGTCCAGTTTCCTGCTACTGGCCAATCAGGCGGTGCTGGATCAGTTCCGGTTCTGGGATATGGGCTCGGTCGCGGCGGTCGAAATGGCCGCCCTTAAATTTCTGCTGCCGGTGGTGTTACTGGCCTGGCTGCTGATCCTGCCGGTGTGCCGCAGCCTGAGCCTGATGCAGATGGGCGATACTCAGGCCCGCGCCCTGGGCGTCGCCACGCAGCGGGTCCGCCTGATCATCCTGCTAGTGGTCACCCTGCTGACCGGGAGTGCGGTGGCTTTAGCCGGACCGATCGGCTTTCTGGGGTTACTGGCCGCAGTGCTGGCGCGGCAGGTTGCGCCGGTCGCGCTAGGCCGCCAGCTGCTATTTTCTGCACTGACGGGCGCACTACTGCTGTTAGTGGCGGACATTCTGGCGCGCTGGCTGATCCAGCCGTTCGAATTGGCCGATGGCACCTTGCTGGCCGTGGTGGGCGCGCCTGTCTTGATCGGCATGGTCTGGCGGACGCGCACTCCCTGGTTAACCGGGAGAGCGGCATGACGACATCGCGGTTCATCCCGGCAGGACAACTCCTACTCCGCATAGGGCCCTATGCCTTGCTGTTACCCCGCCGCGGCCTGCTACTGGGCACTGTGCTGACGCTGCTACTGGCGATCGCGTCCCTGTTGGCTCTGGGCGTTGGCACCCTCTGGTTAACACCGGAGCAGATCTGGGACGGACTGCTGCAGCGTGGCCCGGCAATGCCGCAGCTGCTGATCCATGGCATCCGCCTCCCCCGGATCTGCGCAGTCCTGCTGGCAGGAGCCGCGCTCGGTATCGCCGGTTGTCTGCTACAGACGCTGGTCCGGAACCGCTTGGCGACCCCTGACATGGTCGGGGTCAATGAGGGCGCCGCATTGGCCATCATACTGTTTACCATCCAGTTGGGTATTGGCAGTTGGCCCTGGTGGGCGGCCCCCCTCGGCTCGGTGCTGGCCGCTGCCGCCCTATATGCCTTGTGCCGGGATCCGGGGGAGCAGGGCTATCGCTTCGTGGTCATCGGTATTGCGCTGTCCGAGTTGTTCAATGCGCTGGGACAATTGGCGATGTCGAGCCAACCACTGGTCCATCTGGCCAGCCTCTATCTGTGGTCGATGGGCCACTTCGCTGGCCAGGGCTGGAGCACGCTGCAGCCGGTATCGCTGTGTCTGCTGCTGCTGTGTCCTTTGCTCATTGTGCTGCAGCGCCCACTGACCTTGTTGCTGCTCGATCCGGCCAGTGCCCGCAGTCTGGGATTGATGATGGTACCGCTGCAACTTTCGGTGCTGGGATTGGCCATTCTGACGGCGGCGTTGGGAACCGCGATCGGCGGGCCTGTGGTGTTTATTGCCATGGCCGCGCCCATCATGGCCACCAGCCTGTTGCGGCAACCGGGAGCCCCGCTGTGGCTGGCCGCCTTGTGTGGCGCCTTACTCCTGCTCGGTAGTGACACCTTGGTCCGACTGCTGGCCTATCCCCAGGAATTACCAACCGGGCTGATGACACGCTTGCTCGGTGGCTTATTACTACTCGGTCTGTTGCTGCGCCGCCGCCCCTCCGGAGACCACTAATGTTGCTTGATGTTGAAGATTTACATTTTTCCTATCCGCAAAAAACCGTGCTGCAAGGGATCAGCTTTCAATTGGCGCCCGGGCAACTGGTCGGTATCGTCGGCCCCAATGGCTGCGGCAAATCGACGCTGCTGAAACTGCTGGCTCGCCAGCAGATCCCGGATCGCGGAACCATCCGCTTGGGTGGTCAGCCGTTACCCCTTTATGCCCACAAGACCCTGGCCCGGCAGTTAGCTTACTTGCCCCAGCGTCCGCTGCTGCCCGCTGGCATACGGGTGGATCAGTTGGTGCAATATGGTCGCTATCCCCATCAAAACTGGCTGCGGCAGTGGAGTGACGAGGACAGCCGTCTGGTCGCCACGGCTCGGGATCGTCTGCAATTAGCCAACATCTGGCAGCAGCCGGTCGCCTCTTTATCCGGCGGGCAGGCGCAACGTGCCTGGCTCGGCATGATCCTGGCCCAGGACAGCGAGCTGATCTTGCTGGATGAACCAACCAGTGCACTGGATTTGGGCCACCAGGCCGATGTGCTCGAGGCCATCCACCAGATGACCCAGCTCGGCAAGACTGTGTTGATGGTGATCCATGATCTGGGAGCCGCCGCCCGTTATTGCGACCAGTTACTGGCCCTGGCAGACGGCCAGATCGCCGCTTGGGGTCCGGCGCGCGAGGTGATTAACAAACCACTGATCGAACAGCTATATGGCACGGAAGTGGACATTCTCCAGGCACCCTTCGATGCCGCACCTGTCATAGTCCCACGCCGTCGCCCCCTGCCCCCTGAGCTCACGACCAAGGAAATTCCATGCTGAAATTAGTGTTCCACCGTTGGCAACGACTGTTAACTCTCGCCCTGTTTGGCTCTCTGCTCTCAGGCCCGATCCAGGCGCGTCCAGTCACCGATGCCCTGGGGCAAGTCCATCAGGTTCCGGATCACCCGAGCCGAGTGGTGACCTTGAGTGAAATCGATCTGGATATTGCCCTCGCCCTGGGCATCACGCCGATTGGAGCCGTCAACGGCCGTGGGCAGAGTGCACTGCCCCGTTATCTAGCGGCCGCTGGCGGCCAGAAAGTGCCTTCCATCGGGGCGCTGGATAATCCGAATCTGGAATTGGTACTGGCTCTGGAGCCGGATCTCATCCTCACCGGGCCGATAAAACCGGAACAACTGGCTCTGCTCAACCAGATAGCGCCGACTCTGGTCACCGCCAACTGGGGTGCGCCCTGGCAGGAAACGCTGCATCGGGTCGCGGGTATTCTCAACCGGCAAGCCGAAGCGACGGCCTTTATGGCGCGCTATGAGGCTCGGCTGGCCCAAGCCCGGCAATTGCTGGCATCCCATCAGGGTGAGAGTCTGAGCATAGTGCGCTGGAATCCGAAGGGGCCGGCCTATATGCACCGGGATGCCTTTGCCAGTCGGGTGATCCAGCAGCTGGGATTGGTGCGCCCCCCCCTGCAACAGGAACCAGGCCATACCCACTCGCCGTCACTCAGTTTGGAATCCCTAGCCCGTCTGGATGGCGATTGGTTGGTGATTGGCACACTCAGTACCAGTGGCGAGGCGGTGGATGCCATGGAGCAAGCGGCACAGAGCCCGGCGTTTCGTCAGATGGGGGCCATCCAGCGCGGCCATTATGGCCGCGTCGATGGTTCACTCTGGACCTCGGTGGGCGGCCCGCTAGCGGCCTTGCAAGTTATCGAAGATGTCGAACAACTGCTGAGCCCACGCTAAACATAGCGGTCGACAGTGGCTGTCACCGGGTTCCATCCGATGACAGCCACCCAGCCTACATCGTGCAATATACACACGACTCACAAGGGTAAACTGCATAAATGTGATTGTTTCCACAGCAATTTCATCATTATTCCCATCTTCGAGCACGGAATGTACACTCAAAGCACGTCATTCTATGGCTGACGCGTTCAACGTGTACGCTGACGGTCTCGACGACCCAAACGCCCATCGGTTGATCGTGAGTTATGATGCACATCCGGTGTTCAGTGCAGCTGCGGGTCAGTCGGGGACCGCGTCGTCAGTAGCCCTGAGAGGTGGTAAATCGATGTTCAAATCGCCACGCAATCGTTTTATCCTGTTGGCGGTCAGCAGTTATCTTGTCCTGGCCTTAGTGTGGATCTTCCTCTCCGATCATCTGCTGATGTTGCTTGCCAGCTCTGACGCTGTAGTCGAGTTATCGACGGTTAAGGGGATCTTTTTTGTTGTGGCGACCGCCGCGCTGTTTTATTTTACCTTGCGTGCCATTCCTGATCGCAGTGCCGGGCCTCGCAGCTCACTCCTGGAAGCCATCTCGATCGGTATCAGCCATAGCGCGCAATCGCGCTGGTTGATGTACGGCTTTGCCATCACCATAGCGCTTTCCATGCTGGCGCTGCGCATGGCGATCCCGCTCGAGTTGAGCCGACAACCCCTGATGATCCTGTTTATGCTGCCCATCATCCTCAGCGCCCTGATCGGGGGCTTGGGACCGGGTCTACTGGCCACGGCGCTATTGTGTCTGGGCATTGACCTGCTCGCCAAGCCTGCGCTGCATGCCTTCACGTCTCCAGCCTATGTGCACCTGCAATGGGTGTTTTTGATGGTCAACGGCATCGCGGTCAGTATTCTCAGCGCCCTGCTTCAACGCTCCATCGCCACATTGGAAGTGAATCAACGGCTGATGGACTCCATTGTGACCGGCACCTCCGATGCGGTTTTTATCAAGGATCGACAAGGCCGTTATCTGATGGCCAATGCCGCCGCCTCGGCCTTTGTCGGTAAAACGCCGCAGCAACTGCTAGGTCTTGATGACAGAGCCTTATTTGACGAGGCATCGGCGCAGAGCTTGCGCGACACCGACAGCGCAATCATGGCCGCTGGCAAAGTACAAACTCATATCGAGCACCTCAATATCCAGACCGGACAGTCGCTGGTGTTTATGGTGACCAAGGGCCCGGTACTGGATAAGAGTGGCGCCGTCATCGGACTGTTTGGTATTTCGCGGGATATTACCAGCCAACAACAGGCCCAGGATGCGCTCAAAGCCAGTGAGGCTGCGCTACGGCATGCCCAGCGCCTGGCCAAGGTGGGCAACTGGGAATGGGATCTGCAAACCGGGATCCCTCGTTGGTCCGACGAGATTTACCAGATATTTGGTCGTGATAGCCAGCTCCCCGCCGCAGGTTACCCCGAAGTTCAACGTTACTTTACGGCCGAGAGCTGGCAGCAGCTGGATCCGCTGGTCACCCGGTGTCGGGAGCTCGGCCAGAGCTACGAATGTGATGTCGAGATCATTCGCAACGACGGCGAACATCGCTGGATCACGGCTCGCGGCGAAGCCATCACCGACTCACGAGGTCACATCAATCACCTGCATGGCACCATGCAGGATATTACCGATGCCAAATTACTGGCCCTACAACTTCAGGCCAGCCAGGAACGCCTGCAACTGGTGGTCGAGGCCACCAGCGATGGTTTCTGGGATTGGGATATATCACGCCAGAGCATCTACCGCTCGCCCCGCTACTACGAAGTCACCGGCTACTCCGCCGACGAAGATACCCATGATTTCACGTTTTTTACCACCATGATCTACCCCGTTGATCGGGAGGGCGTGCTCAATCATATCAATGCACATCGTCGTGGTGAGACCAGCCGTCTGGATTTCACCTTTCGTCTCGTCACCAAGAGCGGAGGAATTCGCTGGATGCGAGTGTTGGGGCGCGCGGTACACCGCGATGCCAGCGGCGAGGCGACCCGTCTGATTGGATCCTTATCCGATATTTCCGAACACAAGCGGGCCGAAGAGGCACTGCTGGAACGCGAGCAGCAGCTCGCCCGGGTCATTGAGGGCTCCGATCAGGGGTATTGGGAGTGGAATCTGCAGACCAACGAATTCGTGGTCAGCCCACGCTGGGAGACCATGCTGGGGTATGAGCCAGGTGAGATGGAAGTTCAACCCGATAACTGGCCTGCAATTGTGCAGAGTGACGATCTGGCAATCGCCAAAGACTCGATCGCGCGCCATTTACGCGGCGAAATCCCCAGCCATGAAGTCGAGATCCGCTGCCGCACCAAAGCCGGTGGCTGGCGCTGGATCCTCTCCTGCGGACGCATAGTCACCTGGGATGACCAAGGTAATCCGCTGTTGATGTCCGGCACCCACACCGATATTACCGAGCGCAAGATCCTCGAGCAGGCACAAAAGGAAGCGGCGGTAGTGTTCGAAAGCAGCTATGAAGGCATCATGGTGGTCAATCCGGACAATATCATCGTCAAGGTCAATGCGGCATTCAGCCGGATCACCGGGTATCCGGCCGAAGAGGCGATTGGTCAACCAACCAGCCTGCTCTCCTCCGGGCAACATGACGAAGCCTTTTACCAGGCGATGTGGCACTCGGTGCATGAACATGACTTCTGGCGCGGTGAAATTTGGAATAAGCGCAAAAATGGTGAAGTCTATGCCGAGTTGCTCTCCATCTCGACGGTACGCAATGCCCAAGGCGAACTTTTACATTATGTGGGTCTGTTTTCCGATATAACCCAACTCAAAGCCCATGAATTCGAGCTTGACCGGGTCGCCCATTATGATCCGTTAACCGGGGCCCCTAATCGGCGGCTACTGTCGGATCGGTTGCATCAAGCCATAGTCCGCTCGGTGCGGCATCATAAGTCCTGTGCCATCTGCTTTCTCGATCTGGATAATTTCAAGACCATCAACGATCGCTACGGCCATGAAGTCGGCGATCGACTATTAATTGGCGTAACCAACAATCTTCTGAAGGTTCTACGCAACGAAGATACCCTCTCCCGGATCGGTGGGGACGAATTCGTGATCCTGCTGGCCGATATCACATCGGCGGAAGACTGCACTCTGATCCTGGAGCGTTTACTCGCCGCGATCGGCGAACCCGTCAGCGCCAACGACATCCGGATCACCATTTCGGCCAGCATAGGCGTCACCCTCTACCCGGAAGACAATGAAGATCCCGATACCTTGCTGCGCCATGCCGATCAGGCCATGTATCAGGCCAAAGAAGCGGGGAAAAACCGTTACCAATTGTTTGATCCAGAGAGCGATCGCAAGGCACAAACCCACCGTAAGTATCTGGAAACCATGCATCAATCGCTGCTGAACCAGGAATTTGTACTGTTCTACCAACCCAAAGTGGATCTGGATGACGGCAGGGTCATTGGCGTCGAAGCGCTGATCCGCTGGCAACACCCCGAGCTGGGTCTGCTCGCGCCCGCGGATTTCTTGCCTCATCTCCATGGCAGTCACCTGGAAACGACCTTCGGCGAATGGGTAATCAGCACGGCGATGACCCAAGCCGCCGCTTGGCATAGCGCGGGTTTACTGATGACCGTCAGCGTCAATGTCAGCGCCAGTCACTTGCTCCAACCCGGTTTTTTCGCCCACCTGCAGGCGACACTGGCTCAGCATCCCGAGGTCAAACCCGAACATTTTGAATTGGAAGTTCTGGAGAGTGCCGCGATTGCCGACATAGAGCAGGCCATCGGGATCTTGCTGGATTGCCGCCAGCTGGGCATTCATTTTGCCCTCGACGATTTTGGCACCGGCTACTCGTCCTTGACCTATCTGCGCAAGCTACCCATAGATACCTTGAAGATCGATCAAAGCTTTGTCCGCGATATGCTGACCGACAACGATGATCTGGGCATCGTCGAGGGCGTGATCCAGTTGGCGAATGTGTTTCATCGCCAGGTGATCGCCGAAGGGGTCGAAACCATGGCCCACGGCAAGAAGTTACGCCTGTTGGGCTGCCATCTGGTTCAGGGGTACGGGATAGCGCGGCCGATGCCCGCGTCGGCAGTCGAGGAGTGGTGTATCCAATGGCATAACGACAAGCCTTGGCTCGCCTTACAGTAAACCGGGCAAATGGCTCGAAGAGAAACTAAGTTGAGTCAACGCTTGAATAGACGCCTAGCGGGATGTGATGGATGCTAATGACGGATCCGTGGGCCAGGTGCCGGCGGCCGCGTATACGGCTCGCACCGGCGTTCCAAGCGGCACACTACGCGCCAATAGGAAACTGTTCGCCCTGATTGATTTCCGCCTCCCGGTGTTCAGCGGCTTGCTCAATGATCGGCCAGCTGCTGGGTTGTGCACGGCGTGCCGACACAATCAACGCATCCAGGTTGGTACGATTGTTGGCCTTGCGAAAGTGATGTAACCAGTCGTTCAGCGTGTGTAATTCGTCCATCGATAGTCTCCCTCAATCATCTGATGAGTGCTGTAAAAATACACAGTATCACAGTTAACCCTCGCTGTCTGTGTCCGTTAGCTATTCAGCGAGCCGCGTTACTTCCCAATAGCCATCAGGGTCGCGACAAACGAATCAGCAAGACAACTGCCGATTTGCTAAGCAATTGAAAGCTGAGTAGTAAAAATTGTTTTGACCCGCGGAGTTCTCTACGTATAATGCGCCGGTCTTCTGCAGACAATGTCTGTAAAGCGGGAATAGCTCAGTTGGTAGAGCACGACCTTGCCAAGGTCGGGGTCGCGAGTTCGAGTCTCGTTTCCCGCTCCAAGTTCTCAAAGGCGCGTTAACAAAGCGGTTATGTAGCGGATTGCAAATCCGCCTAGTCCGGTTCGACTCCGGAACGCGCCTCCAATTTCTCAGTCTTGTACTGATTCCGATGCCCGGTTGGTGAAATCGGTAGACACAAGGGATTTAAAATCCCTCGCTGGCAACGGCGTGCCGGTTCGATTCCGGCACCGGGCACCATTCAAATCAAGCACTTACGCACCCTACTCCGCAATCCAATATCTCCGAGGGAATATCCGGGGAATATGATTGGGGAATATGCGTTTTCAAGATTTGCATATCCATTCACTTCTCCTTGCTTCATCCAGCTCAAGTTATAACAACAGGGGCAGTACAGATGGAACATCCCATCTTCTCCCTGCGCGGCGCCCATCTGATCGCCATGTTCTCGCGCACCGCGTTGGCTAAAGAATTCCGCCGCTGGGTACTGGATGTGCTGGATAAGGAAGTCGGTACCGGCCAGCATGTCACCCTGATCGATGACGAACTGCACTCACTGGCCTGGTTGTGGCGCGCCGCCGATAACATGATGGATGCGGCCAAGAGCATCTACCCCCTACTGAGGGTCGCCGAACACAAAGAGGCCGCCCGCTACTACTCCATCATCCACGAATACGCCTTCACCCTGCAGCAAGCCAAACAGATCCTGGCCGACAAGACGCGACTGGTTCAGCCCAGCAGCCTAGGCAAGCGTGATTGGGACCGGTTAACCCCCTATCTGCACCACTAAACGATTCAAAAAGTTAGTAACGTGAACCCAGGTTGCCATATTGGCGGGGGCCTAGCCCCCGCCAATCGACAGCACCTATGGTTTCGGGCAAGATAGCTCCATTCGAAAATGAAATCGAAATTTCATATACATTCAATTGGTTGCAAACAAAGCCTTGGCCTGTGGAGAACAGTCTGGCTTCACGTTGCAACAGATCACAGGTAATCGAATATGGATAAGTCTGAGTTACCCGAAGAAATCACAGCACTGATAAAGGCAGCAGAAGCTGGGGATGCTGAGGCCCAGTTCGAGCTCGGCAAGAAGTATTGCGAAGGACTAGGCGTAGAGAAAAACTATAACTTGTCTATTGAGTGGTTTCGCAAAGCAGCTGAACAGAACAACCCTCGTGCTCAGAATGCTATAGGGGTTATGCATAAAAATGGTTTTGGTGTAGAGAAAGACAATAATGTCGCTGTCAACTGGTTTCGACAAGCGGCTGAACAGAACTATCCTGCGGCTCAGAATAATCTGGGATCTATGTATGAATTGGGTGAAGGCATAGAACAAGATTACAGTGAAGCTGTCGACTGGTATCTCAGGTCTGCCGAACAGGGACACGGGATAAGTCAGTTTAAGCTGGGTTATATGTACGATATTGGACTAGGAGTAAAGCAAAGCGACACTGATGCGGTGCTCTGGTATGAAAAAGCCGCCGAACATGAGCAAGAAAAAGTTAGTGGCTATGCCAAATTCAACCTTGGCCTGATATTTCTTCATGGGGAGGGTGTATATAAAAACTATATCAAGGCACAAGAATTATTTAGCCAAGCATCAAAAATCACTATCTCGGACATACGCTTTGATGCTATTGAAAATCAAGATCAAGCTGAACGTTATGCATTATCAGAAAAAATGACTGATATACGAGAAAAGATTTTACATGAGCTCAAGGCCGATATTACAACAACTCCAACAATGACCCATTACACTTCCCTTATGACTGGTCAAGCCTTACTGTTTGAAAAAAGCCCTCTACGCCTAGGCCATATTAATGCACTCAATGACCCCAATGAAGGCAAGTTGCTTTGGCACTATCTAGGCCATACACCGGCCGAAGGAAAGCCAGTATTTATAGGATGCTTCCTACCCGAAGATGACAGCTTAAACATGTGGAGATTCTACAGTAAAAACCTTAATAACGAAGATGCTTGTGGTTGTGCCATCACTTTTGACTCGGAAAACTTCTTTGATTTTAACTTACTAAAAGAACCTCCGATTGATACGCAACAAAATGAGTCAAGAATGTTTTTTTCGAACACAGGTAAATCACCCAAAGAGAGTGCCACCTTTTATCGAATAATTTACATAAGCGATGGAATGCATATTCATGGAGACAATGGCAAAGAAACCCTTAAAAAACTTTTCATTCAATTAAAAAAACAGGTTGAATTATTCTTGGGAAATAAACCAGGTGGCGAGAAATTAAAAAATTTGTCCAGATTACTGGGACCATTACCATTTCTTCTCAAAGATGCTGACTATGAAGCGGAACAAGAGCATCGGATTATTGTCTCTCATCTGGAATATGGTGCGAAAGAAATTCAGGCTCTGGAGCCAATGATGGAGAACGGAATCCCTCAAACTGCTCCCAAACTCTATCTGGAACTGCATCGGGCGAATCATTTAGACCCAGTTAAGCATGTGACTCTTGGCCCTAAGGCACCACATCAGGAGATGATGGCACCCTATTGGCATCACAAGCTAGCGAGTGACTTCCCCGAGCAACTAAAAGACAAGCCAGATTTTTATATAAGACCTTCCAAATGCGCTTATAAGTGATCGAATAAATGGCCCGAGATGGGCCATCTATCTTAGCGCGCACGCGACTGGGAACGACTGATACCTGAACTGCATAGATACTGAGATTGGTAAAGATAAAAACCCCTCAAATGAGGGGTCTGAATAAGCAGGTTTATTTTGCACTCTAGAGAACCACACAACTGCAGGTTTAATCATCATTTTCCTTTTTATTTTGAACTATCCCGCCGAATACTGGTTCAGTTGATAAAAAAGGATTTTGGAGTCCCCTGCCAATAATTGGTGCTGTCAGCGAGTTTATCCCACCAGAAGGCTGATTAGAAAAATAATTAGAAAAAGTGGGGCGCTGAGCTGTAATGGATAATAAGTGTGATGAGTTCAGACCGGCACCAGCAAGGGCAAGACCAAGGGAAGGCGCCATTTTTTCAGAGCCTATAAAAGAATTGAAGTGATGGTTAGACTTCTTTAGTTCAGAAACTTCACTTTGTAACTTTCTAATGATTTCCTGTGAATTATCATCTTTTGAGCGAAGCTTTTTCAGCTCATCCAAAGATGATTCAAGAGACGCTATTTTATCATTATAACCAGACTCCAGATCAGCTCTCTGGCTTTCTATTAAACTTAGGTACTCAGCAAGCTGTTTTGCATAAGTTCCCATTTCATCAGCGCTACCGGAAAGACGATTGAATATAGTCAAAAAATATGAAACCATTAAATCATTTGAAAAATTAGGATACCTTACAGTATGATCTATTTCGCTCCACCCTTCTTCAAATATTGTTCTAACCTGAATTTCAACATGTATTTCTCTGCTCATTGGTCTTGTGGATGCAATGTAATGTATAGATCGATACCCTGCTTTATGTTCTTCAACATTCAATCCATATTCTCTATATTTATCTAATAATTGAACAAGATCACCATTCCTGACGTAAGCTTTTGGCTGCTCTGCTGATTTCCAACACTTTCTGAGATCATCGACTATATCGAAGACATCATCCTTAAATAAATGAATAATCCTGACACCAATTAAATCGGTTATCTTATCAAAATAATTACCCGCATTGATATCGTTATATTTTTCAGCCTTCTCAACTCGTTTCCTAATAATTTTAACAAGTAGATGTTCGGTATCTTTAACACGCCATCTAACCGAATGCGTTTTACTAAAACGTTGTGTGGAATTCGCAATAAAAGCAGCAGCCTGCAATAGGTCAGGCTTATTTTCTTCATAGTTACTCGCTATTGAAACGAGAGTATCCCACTCAATTTCAGCAGCATTCCAATCCTCTTCAGACACATTGTTATCATTGAGGAATTGTTCTTTTTTCTTGATAAAGGCCATCGCATATTACCTAATAAATGTCTTTAAAATCGGATCTTACATAGATACTACGAGATAAAAGAGACCCATTAAAGCACCACGATGAACCAAATGTGGGATGTGCAAGTAAACGCAACATTCCACAAGGATCAAACAGTCGATCCGATGATCACACGCGCCCACTGCTGGCGCGGCTTGGGCCGATCCGTCCCCCTTCTTGCACCTGCATGGAAACCGCTACAAAAAGCGGGCAGGCGTGGCGGGGCTCCGACCGCGCGCCAGTTGTTGCCATAGCGAGGGGGGCGACCAAGGCGAGAGCCAGACGGCAGGATACGGCAGGAAAAAAGAGCCCCTCTTGCGAGCAATGCCAGTCAGTTAGCGAGGGAGAGATAGCCTTTTGAGCCAACCGTTGGCGGCAGGGATGCCGCCATCGAGCCCCCAGGGAAGGGTTTACGGCGAGTTGGCGAGAGAGGTTGTCTCTCCCGAACCTCTTAACCGACAAGCATTAGCCCTCTTGCGAGGGGCTAAAAGTACAATGTTTCGCAGTTACTTTGGCTGCCACCTGGCGGGGCGGCAATTACTAGCCAGCTGGGTGTTTACCATGCTGGCACCAGGCAGATCTAAATCGCTACCGCGCAACGGAGCCCGCAACCATCTGGATTAGCGGGGATGACGGGTTATCATCACCTCACTGCACCTCGTAGCGGACTGTGATCCGGTATAGCCGCTGCTGCCACTGGAGGTCCGTCGGAGCGTCTGGATAGGGAGCCGCTTCCTGCACCATTCGCCGGGCTGCCCGATCAAATTCGCGGATGCCCGAGCTTTTGCCCATTAACTGTTTGATCAGTTGCCCCTTGCGGTCGATGACAAATTCCACCACCACCTCGCCCGCTCGGCGGGATCCCAACACCTTGGGAATGCGCTGGTGAGACAGCAGATGTTGCCGCACCTTGAGATCATGACTGGCCGAATTGGCCTGCCCTCCCCGCTGGGCGCTTTGCCCGGCATCCGCTTGCTTGTTGTGGCTGACATGAGCCCCGGTTTTGCCTTGCTGTCCAGCTTTGGCTCCAGCCGCAGCAGGTCTGGGCATGGTCGCAGATGCAGATGTGCGAGGGCTTGGTGGCTGCACTGCTGTTGATGGGGCTGCGGGGGCTGGCTTGTCCTTCAGCACGGGTTTCGTCACCGGCTGAGCAGGTGTCGGTATGCTCGATGCACTGCGTCGGGCGAGTACTGGCGGCTTAAGCTTGGTCTGTTGCGTAGCCTTTGGGGTTTGCGACAAGGCTTTGGTGTGCGGCTTGGCCTCTCGGGGTGGCGCGGTAGCGGCGACCGCCGGTGTCACGGTGCGACTGGCCGTATTGGCGCCCGCCATGGCACTGCTCAATCCCAAGCTGATGAGTTTGACTGAATGCCGGGTCACGGCTGCAGGCGGCGGTAAATCCCGCGGTTGCAACAGGGCGAACCCGGCCGCCCCATGCACCAAGATCACCAGCAGCATAAGCCCAGCCTGGAGACGATAACCCAGCCAGTTAGGATGAACTGGCATGGCGTAATATCCCCCACCAAGGCTCAGGGATTGAGATCCTTTACTCATGACGAAGCGACGGGCTCCGGTTCGTCCATGGCCAGGATCTGCTGTTCAAACGCATTGAGTCGCTTGTAGACCGAGGCTAACTCCACCAGTGACGACCAGCTCATCACCAGGAATTGCAATGACTCCACCACCCGGCCAAAGGCACGCAAAATCTGCTGCATGATACCCAGGGTAATGGCACCACTGACGATGGTCGGTGCCAGGACCACATACGGCAGGATCGAGGAGAGCTGCAAATAGGACCACTTAGCGAGATCAAAGTAGAGGTAATGGCGGTACATCAGGATGTAGTTTTGTCGGACATGAGAGAACAATTCAGATAGCGTCATCGGGCTCGCCCGCTCTGGCTGATCTTCACCCAGGACCAGCTCCTTGCGCAACGCCGCTTCGGCTTTCTGGTTGTTGAACTCCAGTCCCGGTAACTTGACCCCGACCAGCGCCAGAACCAGAGTTCCAACGATGGCAGAGATGATGGCGACATAGATCAGGGCATGTTCAACATGCCCCAATACCGGTACCACGGAGACATGCTTGCTCAGCGACCACAGCAGCGGCTGAAAGGCGATGAGGGTCATGATGGAGCGCAGCAGCGAGACACCCAGCGCTTCCATGATCCGCGCAAAGCGCATGGTATCTTCCTGGATCCGCTGGGCCGCCCCTTCGATATGGCTGACCCGCTGCCAGTTGCGGCAATAATAGTGATGCATGGCGGTACGCCAGCGGAACACATAGTGGCGGATAAAAAATTCCAGCAGCACCGCAATGACCACAAAAACGGCCGAGATACGGGCAAACTGCCAGAGCTGTCCGATTAACTCGTGCTCGCCAATGGAGTGCGGTGTGGCCAGAGCCTTTTGCAACAGGTTGTAAAAATCCCCGAACCAGGCGTTGATGCTGACATCGATCTGGACCTTCAGCCAGGTGGTAACCAGGATGAGCAGGGTGCCGAGTAGCGACCAGGGCATCCAGCGTCGATCAAGAAAAAAACTGCGAAACATAAGACGTGATTCCTCTAGGGCTACTTGGCGTCGTGACGCGGTAGCGTGATCAGTGACACATGGTTAGGAAGCGGGAATATGGCGGCCGTCGCACTCGCCAGGTGTTGACGATTGATCCACTGCGCTAGGTGCGGACTATGTTCCAGATAGCGCATATCCCCATAGGCACGGTCACTCAGGATCAGGCGCCGCAATTGGGTATTGGCATCGGTTTGGCGGATCTGCTCGGCAAACCGAATATCGGATTGCAGTCGCGGGAAATTCAGGTTCGCCAGTTGCGCAGGCAAGTCGGACATCACCGCCAGGGCCGCTTGGTGCAGCTCTTCGGCACGCTCGGGAGCACAGCTAAAATTGAGCGTTGCCACCACCCGGTCACTGTCCGGATCCAGCTGCATTTCAAACGCTACGCTGTAGACGCCGCTGCGCCGCAACCGCAACTCGGCCCGCAATGCCGATTGCACCAGGGGATTGAGTGCCGAGACCACGAAGGCTTGTTCGGGGGTCCAGCGCATGGGTGTAAAGCCTTCGACCCGTACCGTGGCTTTTTCACTGTCATACATGGCAAGCTGCTGATGCCGCTGCCCCGGTTGTTGCAACGTCAGCTGTGGTGTTAATAGCGGGTGCCGCGGGATAGATGCCAGATAGCGTTGTACCAGCGTCGCCAGCGGCCGCTCCTCCAGCGGACCAATCAGATAAAAGGTGGTGGGAGCCGCCAGATGCTGGCGTGCAATCTGTTCAAGCTGCGCCCGCGCTGGCAAGGTGCGTGTGACCGCTGGAGCGGCTGCGCCGTAGCGAAGCTGATAGAAAGCCCGGGTACTCTCCGAGGCCGGTTGCTGTGCTTGATACAGCGCCTCTTGTCCGTCAGGCAAGGCCTGCTTGCGGATCAGCCCTGAGTGGTGGCTATGCCAATACTCACGGAATAAGCCCTCCAACTCCCCTGCCCGTGCCACAGCACCCACATCCAGCTGCCCGGCTTGCAGCTGCCATGTCCAGTGCGGTACGGCCACGGCTTGCCACTGCTTCTGCTGTTCGGCAGACCAGAAGTTAAACCCGCTTTGTTGCCACAATTGCACCGCGATCTGACTCAGCTCGGCCGGATATTGCTGGTTCATATAACCGGGCTGGGACAAGGCGCGGATATAGACGCGACCATCCGGTGTCGGACGATTCAACCACAACAGACGATCCCCGTTGCTCAGTTGCCACTCCGTCACCGGTACTTCACCGTATCGCTTGGTGAGCAGGATGTCGCCGCCTATGGATGCAGGCACGGCAGGAAGTCGCGGCGCGGTCGGTTTGGCGGCGAGTACGGAGGTGACGCCAGAGCGGCCATTGTTATCCGGATGTACACGGGCATCCCGTGTCACAGGCGCCGACAGGCTCTGCTGTTGCAGCTGCAGGATCTGCGCCTCTATCGCGTCCCGATCCGGAGTCTCTGCCCGGATATGGGCTGGAAGCTGGAAATAGACGAAGCGATCGTCGGCGGCAAGAATTTGGCGTAAGCGCTGGTTCAGATCCGCCAGTTGCAGTTGCTCAATCGAGCGCTTGGTGCGTGCGGCATAGATCGGATACGCCTCCAGGACACTCTCCTGCAGCACGGCTTCGGTGATCTTGTCCTCCCACTTTGCCAGGTCACGCGCCAGTACCGCTTTTTGATTGTTCTCCAGAGTCTTCAGCGCCTGAGCTTTGGCCTGGGCGAAGGCTTTCTGGTCCAGACCATGCTGCCGTAACCGTTGCAACTCGGTCAGGATCAAGGTCAAGCCTGCCGCATAATCCGTGGTATTAGCGGCTATGGCCAAGGTTTGTCGTTGTGGCGTCGGCTCATCCAGAGACAACACCATGCTTTTGACGGTGGCTGGCAACACTTGCTGGCGAATATGGTCGCGCAGCAAACGACGCAGAAAGTAGTTCTCCAGTGCTTGCTGCTGGCCGGCCAGTGTTGTTCTGGGATCTTGGGGGATTCGCAGCCCGAAGGCGACCCGGCTGCTGCTGCCCTGGGGATCTTGAATTTTACTCACCACCAGATCCTGATGCAGTGGCAACTGGACATAGGGGCGCTCGACCTTGGGCCCTGCCGGTACGCGGCCAAATGTCGATTCCAGGGCTTGGCGTAATGTCGCCTCATCAATGGCGCCGGAGGCAACCAACGTCATGTTGTTGGGCACATAGAGGCGCCGATAGAACTCCTGCAACGCCGTGACCGGCGTGGCCAGCAGCTCCTCGCGCCGACCTATGGTGGTACGGTCTGCATAGCGGGAGCCATTGCGGGTAATGGCTTTTTTCTGTTGGTTGATTCGGCTGGCGACTCCACCGTCCTGGCGCATCTCCTCGAGGATCACTTGCCGCTCCGCCTGCCAGTGCGCTTCATCAAACTCGGCAAATAGAGCCAACTCCGCCAGCAGAGCCACGGCGTGAGGCAGATCCAGTGCATCCTGCGGCCGGGTGCGGATCATGTACTGGGTCTCTGTCGCCTGGGTGACCGCATTGATCTGCAGACCTGTTTTCCAGCCGATGTCCTGCAGGTAGCGATGGATGGTTTCAGGATGCCCTTGGGTTGTTTGAAACACCATGTGTTCGACCCCATGGGCAATCCCCGAAGGCCCGGTTTCATCAATGGCACCGGCACGGACTATGAGTCGAAGATTGAAGGGCTCGCTGCTCTTACCACTGTTGTAGGCCACATAACGCAACCCGTTATCCAGCTGGCCGCGGATCAGTTGCGGGTCCCAGGCCGGAGCCTCGGGTTGTTGAATTTCAGCATGCGCCTGTACACATAGAATGAACCATGAAAAAAGACTCAATAGCAACCAAATCAGCTGTGTGAGTGGCGATCGCGCAGTGGAAAATTTCATCAATATCCCTAGAGGCAGAACCTAATATCTTGATGGTTACAAATCTTATTGATAGTCATTATCAAGTGCAATATTATTCTGCGCCTTCACCGGCCTGGGCGTTTGATTGCTGACAGAAACAGCAATCAGCGTTCATCCGATAACCACATGGTGTTCAAGGGCAAGGAAGTAGCGATGAAATTATCTCTCTGGATTGGGTATATGGGCTGCGCAATTGGCGTGGCCCACGCAGAGCAAGTCAAGGAAAGCCCGGTCGATCTCGGCGCCATGGAGATCGTGGCAACGCAGGAAGAAGAAGCGGAGACTGACGCCAAAAAGCAAGCGCCAGCCAGTCACTATGAAAGTTATGATCCGGTCGATTCGGGCGCGAGTGTCATCGGTCGGGAAACCGTTGAAACCAGCAAGGAAGGAGGAATTGATACCACCAGCCTGCTGGAAAGTTTGCCTTTCGTGCAAATGGATACCAAGCGGCAATCCGCCGATCCTGAAAGTATCCAATCCATTCGTCCATCCGATTTTTCTATTTCCGGCGGCAATTATTATGACAACAACATCAAAATTGATGGTGTTACCGCTACCTCCATCATGGATGTCTCAAGTCAGAGTCGCGAAGATTTCAACGAAGTATTTGGACAAACCTCCCAGACCTTATATGTCGATCCATCCTTGATCGAGCAGGTCAATGTGTTCGATTCCAATGTTTCTGCGCGTTATGGCGACTTTACCGGTGGCGTGGTGGACTACCAATTGCGTCAACCCGCTCGTAAATTTGGCGTTCGCGCCAGTGCCGGTATGCAAAATGATTCGATGGTGAAATATCACCAGGGCAAAGCCAGTGATGATACGGATACTCAGGAAGGTCCACCCGATTTCACCAAATATCAAACCACGCTTTCGGTGGATATGCCGTTAACCGATAAATTATTTACCCTCGCCTCTATCACCCGCACTGAATCATCGGTTCAATATCAGATGGCTGAGGATTATGGCGCTCAGCAACATAAATCCGGTGATACCTCGGATAACTATTTTCTGAAAAGCCGCTATGAATACAGCCCGGAATTAACCCTGGAAGGGCAGTTTATTTACAGTCCGTATCGCAGTGAACAGCAGCCGGATAATAGTATCAACAGCCTGAATATCAACCATAGTGATGGTTTATCCAGCTATCTGGCGCTGAATGGGATTACCGATGAGAGCCATTGGCAGCACAAAGTTTCTTATCAGGAATCCGATGCCAGTCGTACCTGGCCCGGTGATCGTTATTCATGGTCCTCGAAAGCAGATTCCATTGACTGGTGCAGTGATAACAATTGTGCCGAAGGCGGATTTGGTGATCTGGACCAATGGCAGCGGGATAGCACCTACGATTTCAGTATGACTCGCCCACTAGGCGCGGGTGAATTAAGCCTTGGCTCGGAACTCAAACTGACCGAGGCGCGCAAGCGGCGTCCTGAAGATAACTACTACTACTCGACCAGTAAATTAATGAATTCGGGAGTCACCGCAGCGTGTGCCGAAGATGATTTGGCTTGTAAAGAAGATGTCGTCCTGAGCCAGCGTTCCGATTACAACGCCTATGATGCCGAGGTCGATATTTTCAGTCAGGCCCTGTGGAGCGAATATTTCCAGCAAATTGGTGACTGGGGCCTGCGTGCCGGAGCCCGGATGAGCCATGACGATTTTCTGGATAATTACAATACAGCGCCGCGTTTATCCGCAAACTGGGAATTTATACCGCAATGGTTTTTAACCATGGGCGCCAACCGGTATTATTCCGCCAATATGCTGGGTTATGCGATTCGCTCGCAATATCCGGACAGTTATATCTATCGTCGTACTGTAAACACCAGTACCGGAGCAGTTGGTGATTGGCAACTGTTTAATCAGTCCAGAGCCACGGATTACCGCCAAGCCGGCTTGGATACCCCCTACAGTGATGAACTCAGTGCAGCATTAACTATTCCGACCCTGATGAGTGGTAATGCGCGGATAAAAGCGGTATATCGGCAGAATCGGGATGGTTTCGCCAGTACCGATAAACAAAAAGAAGTATCGGAAGCAGATACAGGTAAAACCTATACCACCACAGTTTATAATCTGACCAATGATGGCAAGAGTGACTATAAAGGTTTGGCACTGGAGTGGAGTGGTCAGCATGAAAACCATAGTTTTAATGCCAATGTCACCTGGTCAAGAACGCGTACCTATGGCGTAGGAAATACCTATTTTGACTATACAGATCCAAGTGAGCAGATCTATTACCAGGGTCAGCTGATCAGCATGGATGAATTATATGAGCAAAATACCCGTAGCAACTATGCCGCGCCAATAAGAGCCTCCGTCGGTTGGACAGCCATGTGGTTTGTCGATAAATTGATGACCAATGCCACGGTCAATTATCGCGGCGCCTATGATTATCTTGGCGATACCGACGAAGATATTGAAATTGATGGTACTAATTATGATGTTTATGCCCAGCAAACATTGAAATCATTTACCACCTTGAATATAAACACTCGCTATCAGCTATTTCGCTATATGAATCAGTCGGCCAGTGTTGATATGCGGGTTACCAATGTATTCAATGCATTCCCCGAGACGCAGTCCTCCAGCAGTTCGTCCTATTTATTAGGTCGCTCCTGGTGGCTCGGTGTGAATTACATCTATTAATCGATCGTTCACCAGGCTGCCACGCACACCGGCTCCTGGATAACAGATTTACCCTACAAAAATATGGGGCTGCTCTTTCGAGCGGCCCCGCTTCGTGCACTAAACCAGATCCCTCCTGGCCTGGACAGCTGAAGTGCCGCATCACACCATAGCTGTCGCGGGAGTTCTTACTCCAGATGGCTATGTTTTTTAGCGCCGTCGTCACTGCTCATGGTGGCCAGTCCGCGTAGAATGCCGCAACGATCCAGTCCATCCTCACTCTGGCATTGCTGACGCAGCGATGTCAGTTGCTGCCGCAGTTGCACCAACTCCTGGATCCGCAGCTCCACATGCTCCAGATGGGCATCCAACCATTCATTTACCGCACCGCAGCGCTCTGGCGGTGAATCCATCAACGCCAACAAAGCCCGGGTCTCCTGCAGCGTCATATCCAGGCCACGACAGTTGCGGATCAGCCGCAACCGCTCGGCCAACTCGGGCGGATAATTCCGATAGTTGCTGGCCGTCCGCTCGGTGGCGGGTAGCAAGCCCTGTTTCTCATAAAAGCGGATCGTATCCGTGGAGCACTGTGCCAACAGTGCCAATTCGCCAATTTTCATGATCCCGCGCCCAGACTATTGACCTTGTAGTAACTCCAAGGTGTCTACTGAAGTGAACTTGTTGTCAAGGAAATCCTCATGACTCACGACTGTGACCCCAAGATCCCCGCTTCACCTGCACCGGACAAGCCCGCTGGCCGGTTGAACATTCGTGCCATCGCGCCTGCCGGAGCCTCCGCCACACCGGCAGCGAAAGCCAGCTGTTGCACCCCCATGCCGGCGACGCTGGAGGCTTTGAGCCCCTCCCAAACCGGCACCGATGGCACCCGCACCGCGATCCGGATCCTGCAGATGGATTGCCCGACCGAGGAGGCCATGCTGCGCAAGAAGCTGGCGACCTTGCCGGTGGTCAAGAGTCTGGAGTTCAATCTGATGCAACGAGTATTGACCGTGGTGCATGAGCCGGAGGGATTGACGGCCATTCTGGACGGGATCCGCGCCCTCGGCTTCGAGCCCGAAATCCAGGCCGGTCCTGACACGCCGCCACTGCCCGCCGCACCGAGCCCGTGGTGGCCATTAGCCATTGGCATAGTTACCGCCACTGCCTCCGAGGTTGCCCACTGGGCTGAGCTCCCGACCCTGCTCGTCGCATCCTTGGCGCTACTGGCGCTGCTGTGTTGCGGGGTGACGACCTACAAGAAAGGCTGGTTGGCGCTGCGCAACGGTAATTTGAACATCAATGCGCTGATGAGCATCGCCGTCACCGGCGCTTTGGCGCTGGGGCAATGGCCTGAGGCGGCGATGGTGATGGTGCTGTTTACCCTGGCGGAGTGGCTGGAGGCCAAATCGCTGGATCGCGCCCGACATGCCATCTCGGGATTGTTGGAGTTGACGCCAGAGCAAGCGACGGTAGAGCAAGCCGATGGCTCCTGGCGCGAAGTCGCCGCCAGCGCCGTGCAAGTGCAGCAGCGGGTCAGAATTAGGCCCGGAGAGCGCATCCCCTTGGATGGTATCCTCGAGCAGGGATATTCCAGCGTCAACCAGGCGACGATCACCGGCGAGAGTCTGCCGGTAGACAAAGCGGTTGGTGATCCCGTCTTCGCCGGGACGCTCAACGGCACCGGCTCCTTTGAATATAGGGTCACCGCCGATACCCGCCATTCCATGCTGGCGCGGATCATTCATGCCATTGAGGCAGCGCAGGGAGCCAAGGCCCCAACCCAGCGTTTCATCGATCAGTTTGCCCGGCTCTATACCCCGATCGTCTTTGGACTGGCGATACTGATTGCCCTGCTGCCACCGCTGTTGTTTGCACAGAGCTGGCCGGAGTGGATTTATAACGCGCTGGTATTGCTGGTGATCGCCTGTCCCTGTGCCCTGGTGATCTCGACGCCCATCACCCTGGTCAGTGGTCTGGCCGCCGCAGCCCGACACGGGATCCTGATCAAGGGCGGTGCCTATCTCGAAGCCGGTCACCAGCTAGCCTGGCTGGCGTTGGATAAAACCGGAACCCTGACTCACGGCCAACCGGAACAAACTGCCTTCGAAACCCTGGGCTCGATGGATGCTCTTCACTGTCGCCAATTGGCACTCAGCCTGGCCCAGCGCTCGGATCATCCGGTATCCCAGGCCATAACCCGCGCCGCACGCCACGAAGGCCTGATTGCCACCCAGGTCGATGCATTTGAGGCACTACCGGGGCGCGGCCTGTATGGAAAAATCAAGGGTAAAGGCTATTGGCTGGGTAATCAGCAGCTGCTCCAGGAGCTCAAACGGGGTCACGCCGAGCTGGGATTGCGCCTGACACAGCTGGAACAACAGGGGCAAACTGTGGTGTGCCTGCTGGATGAGCAGCAGGTGCTGGCGCTGTTCGCCGTAGCCGATACGGTCAAAGCCAGCAGCCGCACCGCCATTGCCGAGTTGCACCAGCTGGGCGTCAACACCCTGATGCTGACCGGGGATAATGCTCATGCCGCCGCGGCCATCGCCAGCGCCGTCGGCATCCAGCAGGTGCGCAGCAACCAGCTACCCAGCGACAAGTTGCAAACCATCGAAGCCCTGGTGGCTCAGGGGGTAACGGGCATGGTCGGTGACGGTATTAATGACGCCCCTGCACTGGCCCGCGCCAACATTGGCTTTGCCATGGGCGCACTGGGCAGTGACACGGCCATTGAAACCGCGGATGTGGCCTTGATGGATGATGATTTGCGGAAAATCCCGACCTTTATCCGGCTCTCCCGCACCACGCGTCAGATCTTGATCCAGAACATCACGCTGGCCTTAGGAGTCAAAGCCCTGTTTCTCATCGCCACCTTGCTGGGCCATGGCACCCTGTGGATGGCAGTGTTTGCCGATGTCGGCGCCAGCCTGCTGGTGATTGGCAATGGACTCCGGCTGCTGCGCCAATAACGAGGCCCAGGGTTCAGGGCATGGTGCAGGTCGCACAATGGTGATACAGCCGAGATGTTTCCCGGCAAAGGAATAGGAGCTCAGGCTCGACGGGGTTGAGTCTGAGCCGATTCAAGGCCTGGGCGATTCAAGGCGTAGGAGGAACGGAGTAAATCAGGTTATCCGAATGAAAATAGCTATTGACCAGACGGGCGACCCAGCCCTCGGCCACCATCTCGGCGAGCGCCTTATCCAGCAAGGCAACTTCCTTCTCGATCCCGGCTGCCTTGCTGTAACCAATATAGAGATCTATGGGTTGTTCCGGTTGATAGAGGGTGCGTACTATCTGTTTGCTGAGTCCCATCTCGTGCAATGCGTAATCGACCTGACAATCGGTGCCGATAAAGAGCTGGTTGCGCTGTTTGAGCAACTTGCCGGGCAGCTGGCTCTCGTTCATCACGGCGTTCTTGTTGAGCCGTCGGTCACTGTCAAAGGGCTCAAAATAGGCAGAGCCACGGACATAGCCGATCTTCTTGCCTCGCAGATCGGCATAGCTGCGCACCTGTTGCGCCATGGCTGGCAAGGCATAGAAAGCGGGATGGCATTGGTAGTAAGAGGTCGACAGATAGCCAATATAGCGGCTACGGGCCGGTGTTTTGGCCAGACTGGTGAGCAAATCGACCCGCCCGCCCTGCATATCCTGCAAGGCACGGACAAAGGGGTAGCGCAACAGATAGATATCGATGCCGGTACGAGTTGACAGTTCTTGCAGCAGCTCCCGATCGATGCCATCAAAGCCCGAGTCGGAGCTGATCGAATTGGTATCAATAATAAATGGAGGCCAATCATCCATAGCCGCAAACAGCATTTTTTTAGCCTGTACCGGCGTAGTGATGCACATCAGGAGTAGTGCCAACAGCCCCCATCCGGATATGAACCTGCGACTCATCGTAATCGCCATGACTTACCTCATTGTTGAGCAGCCACCCTGTGAAACCATCCTGGACGCTCTCCTGCCCCAGCGAGCCAACGGGCGTTGCAGAAACCAGTCGCTCGCTTGATGCCAAAACCTGGCCTACCAGGGCACAGCGACCATACAAACCACACGCTAAAACGACTCGCCCAATTGCCGCTTGAGCTGATGTTGCATCACTGCCAGCATGCAGGCGCCGGATAAACCGATCATCAAGGCGCCATTGATCGCCTCCAACGGCCCCAGCATCCGCCATTGCTCGCTCATCACCAGATCACCATAACCCAGGGTGGCAAAATTCACCGCTGAGTGGTAAATCGCCACATCCAGGCTCTCAAATTCACCCAACAGTAAGAACAAGCAGCCCCATAGGGTCAGTTGCAAGCAGTTACCCAGCATCAGGATGACGATCACCCCGAACAGCGGCAGCGATACGGTGAGAAATGAGCGATCACGCTCCACCCGCGCCAGATAGAAACGCAGGCTACCCATGCTGATCAGCGACTGCAGCAGTAGACATACCAGGATGACCGGCAGACCAATCAGTAAATTTAGAAACATCGGCACGCCCCTTTGATGCCATAGCCGCTATCGGCATGATTTTTATCGCATTACCCGACAGTATAGGCGCAATCAGGACGACGAAAGCGGATCCTGCGCCACAGATACCAGGATCCCACCCAGGCGAGCGGCGTGCCACTTTCCGGGATCACGTGGTGATTGTTGGCTATTTCCGCTGTCGGGCTTGTGCGTGACCCCGTTTTGCTTCAGGATCTAGCCGTCATTTTCCACTATGGATACCGCAATGAGCCAACTGACCAGCGATCTGAATGCCAACTACGAACTTCTCCTGACCCAAGCCCGTGAAACCGGTGTGCTGTGGGGTCTGCAATTCGGCGAGGATTGGGTTGTTTGCGACTCAAACGACTTTGCTGAAACCGACGTGTTGCCATTGTGGTCCAATGAAGCGGCGGCCCGCGCTCACTGTGTGGAAGAATGGTCGGACTACAGCCCGGTCGCCATCGATCTGGAAACCTTCTTCGAGGAGTGGGTCAATGATCTGGGCGAAGATGGCGTGCTGATCGGCACCAACTGGAATGCCGATCTGGATGGTCTGGAAGTCGACCCGCTGGAGCTGGCCAAAGACCTGGCCCAGGTTGACGACTAGTCACATAGTGTCACCGCGCTGATTCACACAGCCCTCGCCAACGCGAGGGCTGTTCTTTTTGTGCATCCTCACCAGCGCGCCGCGGCTTGCTGATCGCAAGCTCGGGCCTCCACCCAACGACTGCTGCCATCGGCCAGGCGCTCTTTTTTCCAGAACGGTGCCTGGGTTTTCAGTGCGTCCATCAAAAACTCACAGGCCGCAAAGGCTTCACCGCGATGGCTACTGGCCACCAGGACCAGCACGATTTGATCCGTCGCCTGGAATTCACCCACCCGATGGATCAAGGTGACCGCTTCCAGCGACCAGCGGCTACGGGCCTGTTGTACTAACTCACGCAGCGACTTCTCGGTCATGCCCGGATAGTGCTCCAGGGTGAGCCCGACCACTGCATCCCCCAAGTTGATATCCCGCATCCGGCCGACAAAACTGACCAGGGCACCGATGCGCCCCTGCCCTGCCAGACGCTGGTATTCAACCGCCAACTCGAAGTCAGCCTCTTGTACCAGAATGCGGTCTGGCACTGCCAGGGTCTCTTTCGCATCGGACAATGAGCGCTCTGCTAGTGATGACATATCCAGCTCAGCCTCCTGTCACGGGTGGAAAAAATGCGACTTCATCCCCATCCGCCAGCGGCGTCGACCAGGATTGCACGCTCTGATTCACCGCTACCAGCACCGACTCGGCCGCCAGCGCGCGCTGCCAGTGTGGACCTCGCACCACCAACGCCTGGCGCAAAGCCTCGACCGTCGGATACTCGGCCGCCACCTCGAGCTGACAGGTCCCGAGCTGCTCGCGCAGCGAGGCAAAAAATTTCACCTGGATCATGGCTTACTCCTGCCGTTGGTAGTCGCCGGACTTGCCGCCAAGCTTGCTGATCAGGGCTATCTGCTCGATCACCATGCCCTTGTCCACCGCCTTGCACATATCATACAGGGTCAGCGCAGCCACCGAGGCTGCGGTAAGAGCCTCCATCTCGACGCCGGTCTGTCCCTTGAGCCGGCACAGGGTCTGGATGATGACAGACGAATTTGCCTCATCGATCTGCAACTCCACCTCCACCTTGGCCAGCGCCAGCGGGTGGCATAACGGGATCAGATCGCTGGTTTTCTTGGCCGCCATGATGCCAGCGATCCGCGCCGTGGCGAACACATCGCCCTTGTGATGGCCCCCTTCGAGGATCAGTCGCAGCGTAGCGGGTAACATCCGCACTCGCGCCTCGGCGCGGGCCTCGCGATAGGTTTCGGTCTTGGCCGAAACATCCACCATATGGGCTTCGCCGTTGGCCTGGACATGGGATAACTGCTGGCTCATCTCAGACTCCGCTTTTTAAATGCATGACAAAACTGCATGGCCGGGTACGAGCATCCAGCTGGAGAGCGATGATCTGCTGCCAACCGGTGCGGCAGGCATTATTGGAGCCCGGCAAGCAGAAGATGATGGTGCGGTTGGCCAGTCCGGCCAGTGCCCGGCTCTGGATGGTGCTGGTGCCAATCTCGGTGTAGGAGACTTGGCGGAATAACTCGCCAAAGCCTTCCACCTCCTTGTCAAACAGCGGCTTGACCGCCTCCGGCGTGGTATCGCGGCCGGTAAAGCCGGTGCCACCTGTGATGATCACCGCCTGGATCTGAGGGCTGGCAATCCATTGGCTCAATACCGCGCGGATCTGGTAGATATCATCAATGACGATCTGCTTGTCCGCCAACCGATGACCGGCGCCTTGCAGAGCGTCCACCAGCAGCAGACCTGAGCTGTCGGTTTCGGCGGTACGGGTATCGGAAACGGTCAATACCGCAACGTTCAAGGGTTTGAATTCCAGGGCCGCATGGCTCATATCGGTGTCCTTTTTTCATGTGATAGTTCGGGTAATAGTCGAGTGATGATCTGATGCAGCACCAGGGCTGTCGTCTTGTGCAACATGTTGGCTTGCGTCGGCATATCGCCGCCACTCTTCGGGGGTATTGGTGTTGCCCAGGGTGCGCTGCAGCACCTCGGGAGCCATATCCGGCAGCAGCTGGTTCGCCGCGCACAAGGGCAAATCTAACTGATGCAACAGCGCCTGGACCGCATAGTCGCGTCGCTCACCGCTGCCCAGCAAGGTCTTCAGCACCGGCAGGGCTCCCGGCTGCAGCAGTAAGGGGAACTGACTTCCCTGCACTCCGCTCCCTACCGGATGAGCCGCACCTTGTCGGGCCAGGGCACGCAGCAGGGGGGATGACATACCCGGCATATCCACCGGCAGAATAAGCCAGCGTGCCTCGGGATAGCGCTGCAGGGCCGAGGCGATCCCGGCCAGAGGACCTCGCCCGCGCCAGGCCGGATCATCTGGAATAGCGGCAAACCCCGGATAGTCGCCGCTCAGCCAGACGCCGCCACAGCCCGCCTCGCGCAGCAAACGTAGCCCGCGCTGCAGCAAGGATTCCGCACCCAGCGGACCCTTCAGTTGCAGCAGCGCCTTGTCTTGTCCCATCCGCGAGGAGCGACCGCCACACAGCAGCAAGCCAAACAGCGGTGGTGACATCGCAGGTGAGGATGGAGCCGCTGACGCTGTGGCGGCAGAAGGCATAGCAAGAGGTTCGAGTGGACTCATATTCAGCCTCCAATCGAGGCCAGATGAGCACGAATGCCCGGGTCGCCCAGATGCAATTGATGCGCCTTGGCCTTGAATTGCAAGGCCTGCTGCAATCGCTGCTGCAATTGCTGCTGCAGTCGGGGATCATCGCTGGCCAGCAGATCCCGCAGCTCTATGCCTCCATCGCCAAACAGGCACAGATGCAGTTGCCCCAGCGCCGACACCCGCAGCCGATTGCAGCTGTCACAGAAACCGGCGCCATAGGGCATGATGAGCCCCACCTCGCCGACGTAATCGGCATGCCTGTACACCCGGGCCGGGCCATCCTCAGCCGCCCGCGCCTTGAGTTGCCACCCCTGGCGCAGCAGTTGTTGCTCGAGCTCGGCCCCGCGCAGATGGTGTTGGGCAAAATAATCCCCCGCCACCCCGGTCTGCATCAATTCGATAAAGCGCAGCTGGATGGGTTGATCCTTAACCCAGGCCAAAAAATCGTCGAACTCGTGGTGATTGAGCCCTTTGAGCAGCACGGTATTGACCTTGATGGTGCCAAAACCAGCCGCCCAAGCCGCTTCCAGCCCGGCCAAGATATCGCCGAGCCGATTTTCACCGGTGATCAGACGAAACTGGCGCGGATCCAGACTGTCGATGCTGACATTCAGGCTATCGAGTCCGGCAGAGCGCCACAGGGCGGCTCGCTCTTTGAGGCGATAACCATTGGTGGTCATCACCAACTGATCCAAACCCGGCAGAGCGCGCAAGTCGCCGATAATGGCCTCCAGATCCCGTCGCATGGAGGGCTCACCGCCGGTGAGGCGGATCTTGCGCGTTCCCAGGGAGACAAAGCTCCGCGCCACCCGCAGCAATTCACTGCGGGAGAGAAAATCGCGCGAACCATCGGGCTTATAGCCATTGGGCAGGCAGTAGCTGCAGCGAAAGTTGCAGACATCGGTGATCGACAGTCGTAGATAACCAAAGCGCCGGGCAAAGCTATCCACCAGCACAGGCTCCGCCAGCGACTGTAAGGCGGCCGAGCGTTGTGGGACCGCTAGCCGTGAGAGGTCGCCTCGGGCCGGCAGCGGCGTACTCGCCAGGCTCAGCGCACCATCGCGCCGCGTCTCGACGCTAGGTTGCCGCGTATCGACACTAGGTTGCCGCGACTCGACGCTAGGCGCCAGGCTCGTTTCAATTATGGACATAAACACCTTTCCAAGTCGGGAGGCGGCTTGGTTTCCCGCACCACCCTCGCCAGTCGAGCGGTTTACGAAGAGCAACCGTCGGCTGGCTCGGCCTGAGCGCCCTGCTCCGCGTCGCGAAGGTTAGGCCCACAGGCTCGGGTTTATTGTGTCGTTGTCTCCCGCCCAAGAACCGTTTTAGGCTAGTGGCGGGAGTTCCCCTTTTTAGCGCTGCGGATGCTCCGCGCTACCGCAGACCCGGCATTCCGGATCCCGGGGCAAGCGCAAGCGCTGAAACTCCAGACTCAGGCCGTCGATCAGCAACAGCTCGCCACACAGCGGTTGGCCGATGCCGGTGATGAGCTTCAACGCCTCCAGTGCCTGCAAGGAGCCCACCATGCCCACCACGGGCCCCAGCACGCCATTGACCACGCAGCTACCATCCGGCTCGGTAAACAATCGGCTCAGACAGTGATAGCAAGGCTCGTTCTGCCCCCAGCTAAAGACGCTCAGTTGCCCCTCGCCGCGGATGGCCGAGCCGGAAACCAGCGGCACCCCGGCGGCTCGACAGCACAGATTGATCAACTCGCGACTAGCGCGGTGATCCGTGCAATCGAGCACCAGATCCTGCTCGGCCAGATAACCGGGCAACATCACCTCATCGGCATATTCCGGCAACGCCAGCAGTTGCAGGTGCGGGTTGAGCGCCCGCAGCGCGGTGGCTGCCGAATGCACCTTGTAGTGCCCCACCCGATCATCCTGATGCAATACCTGACGAGCCAGATTGGAATGCTCGACCTGGTCGCCATCCAGCAGGGTCAGTCGGCCGACACCGGCGGCCGCCAGATATTGCGCCGCCGCGCAGCCCAAGCCCCCCAAGCCGATAACCAGCACCCGGGCGGCCTTGAGCGCCTCCTGGCCTGGCAGATCCCAGCCTTTGAGATTGATTTGGCGATGATAACGCAGCAGTTCGGCGTCACTCAGGGAACCAGTGGCTACCGCATGTTGATGCTCCTGAATCATTGCAGCACCTCATCAAACAGTTGGATCTCGACGCACGCCCCGGCCGGTAGTTCGCGCGCTCCCGGGTAGCGTTGCGGGTCTAGCCGAAGCAGGCAATTTGCGCGCGACAGAGCACTGAACATGGCCGAGCCCTGACCACCGGCACTGGAAACCTGCAACTGGCCATCGGCTGCCAGCTCGGCAATCCCCCGTTGAAAATCGATACGCCCCGGGCTTAGCCGCACCGGCATCGCCAATCGGGCGGGCAGCCGCAACACGGGCTTGGGCTGGGCACCCATCAGCTGATCCAACGCCGGACGCACCAGCAGCACAAAGGTGACCAGAGCCGAGACCGGATTGCCCGGCAAGCCAAAGAACCAGCAACCGCGCGCGGCGCGGGTCAATTGCCCGCAGGCGAAGGGCTTGCCCGGTTTGATCGCCACTTTCCAGAACTCCACCTCACCGAGCTCGGCCAGGATCTCCTTGGTGTAATCGGCCTCACCCACCGAGACACCGCCCGAGGTGATGAGCACATCCGCCTCGGCATCGGCGCGCAGGAAGGCTTGTCGCAGCAGCGCCTTATCGTCGGGAATAATCCCCAGATCCAGCGCCTCGCAGCCCATACGAGCCAGCAGGGCGGCGATGGCATAGCGATTGGAATCGACGATCTGCCCTGGCGCCAGCTCGCTGTCGACGGCTCTGAGCTCATCGCCACTGCTAAAAAAAGCCACCCGCAGTCGACGATAGACGCGGACACGGGCCACCCCCAGCGTTGCCAGCAGGGGCAACTCCCGGGCCGTGAGCCGGACGCCAGCCGCCAGCACCGGCTGGCCCGGTTGTAACTCCTCACCCTGGCGGCGGATATTCTGTCCTACCAGCACATTGGCCGGAAAATGGATGCGCTCGCCCCCCTCGGCAAGCGGCTCGACGCGGGTCTGCTCCTGCATCACCACAGCGTCTGCGCCCGCTGGTAACGGCGCACCTGTCATGATGCGAATGCAGTGCCCCGCAGGCCACTCTCCGTTAAAGGGCTGTCCGTTAAAGGGCTGTACGTTGAAAGGCTGTCCGGCAAAGGCCTTGCCCGCCAGTAACAAGCTGGAGGATCCGGCCAGATCGGCCAGACGCACGGCATAGCCATCCATCGCCGAGTTATCAAACGCCGGAACGTTCACGCTCGAAACCACGGATTCAGCCAGGATCCGACCCAGTCCATCGGCCAGTGCCACCGACTCCACCTCGCACACCCGAGGCAACGCGGCCAATCGGGCTTGTGCCGCTTCCAGCGACAGGGCATCCGAACTATCACAACAGGCCATCATCTATCCTTCTTGATGTATGCCGATGACGCACATCCAGGGCAATTAACAACACCACCAGGGGGATCCGCAGGTCGGCGTTATGACCCATTTACCGGGAGTGCGTCATAAAGTTGCAGCATTGTTACTACATTCGCGCCATCAGGCCAAGCTCTGACTGACAGAGCTTGGCTCGAGTTATGGCTGCAAGCTGCGGATATAGACGCTTTGCCCCTCCAGCTTCACCGCCCAGGTGCGTACCGCAACCCCCTCCTCTTCCAGACAGCGGCCATCGCGCAGGGCAAAGTGCTGTTTGTACAGCGGTGAGGCGACACAGGGCTCACCGGCCACATCGCCGACGATGCCGCGCGACAACACAAACGCCTGCCCTAGCGGATCCCAGTTATCCAGGGCATAGAGCGCAGGCTCCAGCGCCGGCACATAGAACAGCGCCACCTGCTCGCCATCGACCAGGGCGGCGGCCCCGACATCGGCCGTCAACTCCGGTAATTCGCATACTTTGGTCCAGTTCATACCAGCTCCTTGATCTCGATAGTCTCTTCTTCAGCCTGGGGGAATGACTGGCCGCGCAGCAGGGCACGCGGCGGCATATAGGCCGCTTCACTGTTGATAAACGGCTTGAAGCGCTTGAGCTTCTCCGGATCAGCCAACGTCCCTTGCCATTCACACTCGAAGGTGGCCAGTTGATGGGCCATCTGCGCCTCCAGCTCGGCGCCGAGCCCCAACTTGTCGTCGATGATCACCGACTTGAGGTACTCCAGACCACCCTCCATGTTCTCCATCCACACCGAAGTCCGTTGCAGACGATCGCCGGTCCGGACATAGAACATCAGTATCCGGTCGATATAGCGGATCAGTTGCTCATCGCTGAGGTCGGTGGCAAACAAGTCGGCGTGACGCGGCCGCATGCCGCCGTTACCACAGACATAGAGATTCCAGCCCTTTTCGGTGGCGATGACGCCGATATCCTTGCTCTGGGCCTCGGCACATTCCCGGGTACAACCGGAGACCGCAAACTTGAGTTTGTGCGGCGAACGTAAGCCCTTGTAGCGGTTCTCGATGTCGATGGCCATGGTGATGGAATCCTTGACCCCGTAACGGCACCAGGTCGAACCGACACAGGATTTCACCGTGCGCACCGACTTGCCATAGGCCTGCCCGGTCTCGAATCCGGCATCGATCAACTCCTGCCAGATGGCCGGCAACTGATCCACCCGGGCGCCGAACAGGTCGATACGCTGACCGCCAGTGATCTTGGTATACAGGTTGTACTTCTTGCCCACGGCTCCGATGGCGATCAGGCCATCCGGGGTGATTTCGCCCCCCGGAATGCGCGGCACCACCGAGTAGGTACCATCTTTTTGCAAATTGCCGAGGAAGGCATCGTTGGTGTCTTGCAACGGCCGATGGGGTTTCTCCAGCACATGTTCGTTCCACAGCGAAGCCAGCACAGAGCCAACCAGCGGCTTGCACACCTCGCAGCCCAGCCCCTTGCCATGCTTCTCCAGCACGGCGCCGAAGTGTTTGAGCTCACCGACCCGGATCAGGTGAAACAGCTCCTGACGGGTGAAGGCAAAGTGTTCACAGACATGGTTATTGGCCTCCATGCCCAACTCCAGCAGAGTCTGACCCACTACCTGCTTGACCAGATTCGAGCAACCGCCACAGCCAGTCCCGGCCTTGGTGCAGCTCTTCACCTCGGTGAGGGTATGGTTGCCCGCCTTGACCGCCGCCACTATGTCACCCTTGGTGACGTTATGGCAGGAGCAGATGGTGGCCGTATCCGGCAGGGTCAGCTGGGGGGCACTGCTCTGGGTTTCGCCCAGAATCAACCCCAAGGGGGACTCCGGCAGCGTCACCTCGTTCAGGTAATACTGCAGCAGGGTGTCGTAGTCGCTGTTATCCCCGACCAGGATGGCGCCCAGCAGCCGCTGGCCGGTCTCGTCGATCACCAGCTTCTTGTAGATACCGGACTGACGATCCAGGGTCAGCACCTCCTGAGCCCCGGCGCTCTGGGCATGGGAGTCGCCGATAGCGCCGACATCCACCCCCATCAATTTGAGCTTGGTGCTCATATCCGCGCCCTGAAAACTCCCCGCCTGCCCCAACAAGGTAGCTACGGCGGCACGGGCCATCTGATAACCCGGGGCGACCAGGCCAAAAATCTTGCCCGCCCAGAGCGCGCATTCGCCGATGGCCAGCACCTCCGGCTGACTGGTCCGGCACTGCTCGTCGATGACGATACCGCCGCGCTCACCCACCGCCAGGCCGGCACTACGCGCCAGCCGGTCTTCGGGGCGGATGCCGGCAGAAAACAGGATAACGTCGGTCTCCAGATAGTCACCGCCCTTGAACACCATGCGATGACGAGCACTCTCGCCATCGACGATGCACTCGGTGGCGGTGTTTACGTGGACCTGCACCCCCAGGCTCTGGATCTTGCTGCGCAGCAGATCCCCGCCCACCGCATCCAGCTGTACCGGCATCAAGCGCGGCGCAAATTCGATGACATGGGTCTCCAGCCCCAGCAGGCGCAGGGCATTGGCCGCTTCCAACCCCAACAAGCCACCGCCGACCACCACACCGGTGCGTCCTCCGGCACAGGCATCGCGGATCGCTTCCAGATCCGCGAGTGTACGATAGACATAGCAGCCGGCGCGGGTGTGACCCGGGATCGGCGGCACAAAGGGGTAAGAGCCGGTGGCCAGCACCAGCTGGTCATAGCCATAGACCTCACCATGACAGGTGGTCACCGTCTTGGCCGCCAGATCCAGCGCCTCGGCGGCACTGGCCAGGATCAGCTTCACGCCTTGAGCGGCGTACCACTCCGGATCGGCCATTTGCAACTCTATGGGTGCCCGGCCACCAAATACTTCCGACAGATGCACCCGGTCGTAGGCGCTGTCCGGCTCAGCCCCCAGCACGGTCACCGCAAAAGTATCCAGCCCTCCGGCGTTGACCAGTTGTTCAATAAAGTGGTGTCCCACCATGCCGTTGCCGACCACCAGCAGTTGCTGTTTGTTCATCTTTTTTCTCCATCCCGGCGGGCATACCGTCTCGTCATGCCACACGCCTCATTGAGTGTTTTGCCCCTCCCCGGATCGGGTACAGGGCAAAAATCCTGCGTCCCCAGGGTCATCCGGGGAGCCCGTTACGCCACGGCGCTGCGGGCCTCAGCCTTGGGCTTTTTTAGCGGTGTCACCTTGCTGTGTTTTTCATACAGGAAGCTCAGTACCCGCTGGCGCAGACGGTGATATTCCACATCCTCGGCCAGAGCCACCCGGTTACGCGGCCGCGGCAGGCTAATCTCGAGGATCTCGCCGATGGTGGCCGATGGACCATTGGTCATCATGACGATGCGATCCGAGAGCAGCACCGCCTCGTCCACGTCATGGGTAATCATGATGACGGTGTTGTTGAGTTCGGCCTGGATCTCCATCAGCGCATCCTGCAGGTGAGCCCGGGTCAGGGCATCCAGAGCACCGAAAGGTTCATCCATCAGCAGTACCTTGGGGGACAGCGACAGGGCGCGGGCAATACCGACTCGCTGTTTCATGCCACCGGATATTTCGTGGGGCTTCTTCTCCAGGGCGTGATCCATCTGCACCAGGGAGAGGTAGTAACGCACCCGTTCGGCGACCGCCGCCTTGGGAGCCCCCTTCATCACCTGTCGCACCGCCAGCTCGACGTTCTCGTAGACCGACAGCCAGGGCAGCAGGGCGTGATTCTGGAACACCACGGAGCGTTCGGGGCCCGGACCTGCGACCTCACGGCCATCGAGGATGATGCCGCCGGAGGTGGGATCGTTCAGACCCGCCACCAGATTCAGCACCGTACTCTTGCCGCAACCGGAGTGGCCAATCAGCGAGATAAATTCGCCCTTGGCGATCTTCAGATCGACGTCCACCAGGGCTTCAAACCAGCCGGAGGGGGTGGCAAAGCGCATGCCGACATTGCTCAGATCCAGATAGTGTTTTGACATGGGAATTCTCCTTCCTTTCTGCGACCGGGATGACTCAGCGCAGTTCGCTGCGCTTGTCCCAGGAAATCCATTTCTGCAAGGCCAACATGCCGCGATCCAGCATGAAACCTATGACCCCGATGGTGACGACAGCGACCATGATGCGTGCCAGCGACTCCGAGCTACCATTCTGGAATTCGTCCCAGACGAACTTGCCGAGACCGGGGTTCTGCGCCAGCATCTCGGCGGCGATCAGCACCATCCAGGCCACCCCCAGCGACAGGCGCAAGCCAGTGAAAATCATCGGGATGGCCGAGGGCAGCACGATTTTGCGCACATGGGTCAGCGGGGCGAGTTTCAGCACCCGGCTGACGTTTTGCAGATCCGGATCGATACTGGCCACCCCGACAATGGTGTTGAGCAACGTCGGCCACAGGCTGCACAGGCTGACCGTGAAGGCCGAGATGACGAAGCTCTTGGCCAGAGCCGGATCTGGTGACACATAGACGGCGCTGACCACCATGGTCACCAGCGGCAACCAGGCCAGAGGCGAGATGGGTTTGAGGATCTGCACCACCGGATTGATGGCCTGATACAGAGTCTGGTTCAGACCGAGCAGGATCCCGGCCGGAATGGCGATCAGCACGGCGATGCCAAACCCGGTGGCGACGGTCACCAGACTGGTGAGGATCTGATCGAAGAAAGTATCCCGTCCGGTATAGGGGCGGACCTTCACCTCGGCTTGCGGGTTGGCCGCCAGCTTCTGGGCATTGCGCTCTGCCTGGCGGGCATAGAAAGCGTCCCGCTTCTCCCGTTCGGCGCTGTGCTCCTGGTACAGAGCGACCAGCTGTTTGCCGGTGGCAATGGGACCGGGCAGATTGCCCAACGAGGTCTGCACCTGGCTGGCCAGCATCTGCCAAACCAGCAAAAAGGCGAGGATCCCCAACATCGGCAGCAGACTGCTGCGCCAAGCGCGAGCGCCGCCCGCCTTCAGCTGGGTCAGGCCCCAGGGACCGGCAAATGGGTTGATACGATGAATCATGGTTTGCATAGTTCGGTTCCTTGTTCAGCTCGGGTGGCTATCAATAGCCACCCGCTAGGTCCATCGGGTCGTTACAGTTTTTGCTCGCCCTTGAGGCCAATGGTGAATTGCTGCAGATAGGCATTCGGGGTATGACCGTCATAAGTCACGCCATCGATAAAGTGGTTATCCGCCGGTTTATAGCCGCTCTCGCTGGCAAAATCCGGGAAGTCGCTGGCCTTCATCTTGCCTTCGGCAATCAGCTCCTTGGCGGCGATGGCATAGACATCCGGGCGATAGACCTTCTTGGCCATCTCCGCATACCAGCTGTCCGGTTTGGCCTCGGCAATCTGGCCCCAGCGCCGCATCTGGGTCATGTACCAGATGGCATCCGAGTAGTAGGGATAGGTAGCGTGATGACGGAAGAAGACGTTGAAGTCCGAAGCCGGGCGCTTGTCCCCCTTCTCGTACTCGAAGGTGCCGGTCATGGAGTTGGCGATCACCTTGGCATCGGCCCCCACATAGTTGGGGCGGGAGATGATGTTCACTGCCTCAAGTCGGTTGGCGTTGTTGTTGGCATCCAGCCAGTAGGCGGCGCGGATCAGCGCCTTGATCAGATGGATATGGGTATTGGGATACTGGTCAGCGAAGGCTTGGGTAACACCAAAGACCTTTTCCGGGTTGTTGTTCCAGATCTGTTCATCGGTCACCACAGGCACGCCAATCCCCTTGGCAACAGCCGCCTGGTTCCAGGGCTCACCGACGCAGTAACCGTTGATGGTTCCGGACTCCAGAGTAGCTGGCATCTGGGGTGGTGGCGTCACGGAGAGCAATACGTCGCCCTGGAGTTGACCGGAGTTGTCGCCCTTGGCCGGCGCATAAAAACCGGGGTGAATACCACCGGCGGCTAACCAATAACGCAGTTCATAGTTGTGGGTGGAGACCGGGAACACCATGCCGAAGTTAAAGGCCTTACCCTGCTCCTTGTAGCTGGCAACAACTGGCTTGAGGGCATCGGCCTGGATCGGATGCAGGGGTTTGCCATCGCTGCCCTTGGCCAGATTGGGCAACATCTTCTGCCAGACATCGTTGGAAACGGTAATGGCGTTACCATTGAGATCCATGCTGAATGCAGTGACTACCTCGGCCTTGGTGCCGACCCCCAGGGTGGCACCGATCGGCTGACCGGCAAGCATATGGGCACCATCGAGTTGGCCATCGATCACCCGATCCAGCAACACCTTCCAGTTGGCTTGCGCTTCCAGGGTGACGTACAGCCCCTCCTCTTCGAAAAAGCCCTTTTCATAGGCCACGGCCAAGGGCGCCATGTCCGTCAGCTTGATAAAGCCCAGTTTGAGCTCCTCTTTTTCCGGGGCGCCGACGGCGGCTAGAACGGACTGGCTGATCACAGCGGCGGTGATGCCAAGAGCCAACAGAGTTTTTTTGGATGCGTGCATGGTGGTTCCTCCCTGAAACAAAAACGCCCCGCAGATCCGGAGATCTGCGGGGCGTCGTTGCCATCTGTTCATATCAATGGGTCATTCGTTCTTCAGGATTAGGGCCTGGTAACCATTCGACCGCCGTTGGCCGAGGTCGGGCACCTGCTCCTGACTCAAGGAGTACTATTCAGTTTCTGTGCCAAGATGAAAAAGTAGTTAACCGGCCATTAACATGGCTTTTTTAGCCATCTTCAGCCGATTTTTGCCCAGCAAGCGTCGAAGGGGTGCACCAAGATGGCGCCACCGCACCACAGCCAGTCATAACTGTGACCGCTCGCCCAACTGCAATCTCGGTCTGGAATGGCATTCCCTGTGGCAACAGGCTACTGAACCAGGCCACTTTTCTGCATAATGGGCCACCGCTAGCTTCCGGAGTTGCCATGTCCTCCCTCCCGTTCAGTCACGATCAACAACAGGGCTTGTATCGCGCCATCTACGAGCGGCGGGATGTGCGCTCGCAGTTTCTGCCCGATCCAATACCGGCCCCGCTACTGGCCCGTTTGCTCCATGCCGCTCATCACGCGCCATCCGTCGGCTTTATGCAGCCCTGGGATTTCATCGTCATCGACGATCCGGCCATCAAGATGCGGGTCAAAGCCCTCTTCGATATCGCCAACGGTCAGGCGGCCGAACGTTTCGCGGATGAAGCCGGTGACAAGGCCACCCTGTATCGGCGCCTGAAGCTGGAAGGCATTCTGGAGAGCCCCATCAATCTGTGCATCACCTGTGATCGCGGTCGGGGTGGCCCGACCGTCCTGGGGCGGACCAGCATTCTGGAGATGGATCTGTTCAGCGCCTGCCTGGCGGTGCAGAACTTGTGGCTGGCGGCGCGGGCCGAAGGGATCGGCATCGGCTGGGTCAGTATCTTCGACAATGAGCAGTTGGCCCGGACGCTGGGCTTGCCGAGTCATGTCTACCCGCTCGCCTATCTGTGTATCGGCTATGTCAGTGAGTTTCTGCCGGAGCCGGAGTTACAAGCCAAAGGCTGGCGTCAGCGCCTACCATTGACGGAGCTGGTACACAGCAACCACTGGCAACAGAAAGTGGAGAACCAGGAGTTGTTACAGGCACTAGAAGAGGTTCGGATCCCTGCCTACTGCCAACCGGAGCAAAAGAAATAGCCAGTGGCCAAAGCGCTTAATACTGGGCCCGGATCTGCGCCAGTTCGCCACTTTGTAGCAACTGGCGCAAGTCTGTCTCGAACGCCGAAGCAAGGTTCAACAGTTTCGAGCGGCGGGAGAGTCCGAAATAGACGGCTCTGGGCTCGTCGAATCGCAGAGCTGCCTTCTTGAAAGTCCCCTGCCAGTTGAGATGTTTGATCCAGTAATCCCCTTCACTCTCGGTACTGAGTACCGCATCGAGACGCCCGATGGCCAGCTTCTTGAGATTCACCAGACTCGTTACTGCGGACTCCTTGTACAACTGCGGGTCGCTATCAAAACGGGGGGAGTACTTGGCGCCGCGTTTAACGCCGATGGATAACCCCTCGAGTTCCTCATAGCGATTGATATTTCGGGGATTGCCCGCCTGCAGATAGAACACCTTATCGGTATGGGTCTGATAGGGCACATCCAAATAACGGATAAAGGTTTCCCTGTCCGCCGTGCGCATCAGATTGCTGACCACATCGGCATCACCGCTCTTGAGCATCGCCAGACAGCGGGCCAAGGGAGCCGGTTTAACCACCAACCGCAGATCATGCTTGGTGGCCAGCCGCTGCAGAATATCCATATCGATACCGGTATATTCCTGGCGTGGTGAAAGGATTTTCCAGGGCGGTGCTTCACTAAAAGCCACCACCAACGTTTGTTGCGCCTGTGCACCCCAACATCCTGGGCTCAACAGCATGGCCAAGGCCATCCAGCGCAGCGTCCTCCTCATCCCTGTCTCCCTACATTCTGCCCCTATCCATTCGGGATATGAAACCTGCCCTTACACGCGCCACTCGACCCAGTAAAACATCTATCTAATTGATTACTATTGAAGTATTAACGAATTGATAGCCAACTCACCTTACAGAGCGCGAAAAACGGGTACAGGACGCAAGGTTAAAAATTGGTGGATAGTCACAAAAATAGCAGCAAGTTCAATCCGATAGCTGAAGCAACAGGCGTCGGGACAACTCGCCGAGGCTGATGCCATGCTGCATGGCACTGCTGCGCAAAGCCGCAAACGCTGCCTCCTCATCCAGCCCATGCCGTTTCATCAGCTGTCCTTTGGCGCGATCAATCAGCTTGCGCTCTTCCAGCTTCTGACTGATATCCGCCACCGCCTCACGCTGACGCCGCACCATGGCATGCTGGGCCCGCGCCTGCTTGATCCAGCTCTCTACCGGCTCTTTGTCCGTCAGTCGATGGGGAACCAAGGTGACACCGGCATCCAGTAACTGTGCCTGCAGATGGTCGGGGAGTGCTTCGGTAAACAACACCACGGGAATGCCCTGCAGAGCCAGGGTGATCGCCAGCACGCGCCATTCGGCGGTCAGGCGTCGGCAATCCAGCATGGCGCCATTGAGCGCCGCTGGTAAGCGCAAGGGGTCGCTGCTGGAGGCCAGGACCGGCTCATGACCATACCGGCTAAGCAAGAGTGCCAGCCGGTTAGCCTGCGCCACCTCGTCAGCGTAGATCAATATTCTGGAAAAACTCATCCCTGCTCCCAGCCCTGGGCATGCGCCGTCCCGGCGTTGATATCAAGAGCAAGGCTACCTCAGAGCTCTTGGCATAAAAAAGCATTATTTTTGCAACATTATGAAAAGCTCGTGGCAGCCCGTTATGCCACCTGGGACAACAGGGTTTCCCCGATCTGGGCCAGTTGCTCCCGTAACCGCACCACTTCGCCCACCAGGATCAACACCGGGGTCTGCCCCTTGAGTCGTTCGGCCTGCTGCGCCAAATCACTCAGGGAGCTGATCACCACCTGCTGATGCCGCATGGTGCCGGCAATGATCAGGGCTACCGGTAGGGATCCATCGGCTCCAGCACTCAGCAGACCTTGCTGAATATGATCCGCCTGCTCCAGCCCCATGTAAAACACCAGCGTATGACCACCGCTCACCAGGGCCTGCCAGCCGTGAAACAGTTGCTCGCTCTGCTGCGCCTCAGCCTGCAGATGGCCGGTCACTAGCGTCACCGAGCGGGAAATCCCGCGATGGGTCAGCGGGATGCCGCAACTGGCGGCGCATCCCAGCGCCGCCGTGATGCCGGGGACCACCACAAAGCGGATGCCGCGCGCCTGCAGCGCCAGTGCTTCTTCTCCACCCCGCCCGAACACATAGGGGTCACCGCCCTTGAGGCGCACCACCCGCTTGCCCTGCAGGGCCAGGCTGATCAACAGCTCACCGATCGCCTCCTGGGACAAGCTTTTAACCCCGCAGCGCTTGCCCACATCATGGCGCTGAGCCCGTGCCGGGATCAGTGCCAGGATCTCCTCACCCACCAAGCGGTCATACACCACGGCATCGGCCTGTTGCAGCAGGCGCAACGCCTTGAGGGTCAGCAACTCCACATCGCCGGGGCCAGCCCCCACCAGTGCCACCTCGCCCGGACGTAACCCGGCATTCCGTTGCATCATGCTCAGACTCCTTGTTGCTATTGCCATCACTTACTGCAATCACTGGGGGCGATGTTTTGCCACCAGTTTGTCCAACTCGACCACACAGGTACCGCAATTGGTACCGCACTTGAGCAGGGCCTGTAATCCAGCGCGCTCATGGATCCCTTGTTGTTCAATCGCCTCGACAATCTGCCGCTCACTGACCCGAAAGCAGGAGCAGACCATGCGACTATCGCCCGCCAGCGCCTGCTCTACCGTGGTTGCCAATGACGCGGCGGCCAACGGCACTGCCAGCAGACCCGCCAGCAAGCCGACGTTAACCTGCCACGGGCTGCCGCCACAGAGCAGGATGCCACTGATGCGGCCCTGATTCAGCGCCACCGCCAACCAACCCTGGCCCTTGAGCGGCAGGCGTATCCAGTGCCCCTGCGCCGCCAGCCCTTGCCATAGCTGTTCGGCGGAACAATCGGCATCCGCCAGCAAACGGCACTCACCACCATCCACCGGGCGACGACTCCACCAGCCCGGATCTCGTCCCAGTCCCTGTAGATTGGGCTCATGCTGACCGATCCAGACCCCATGCCACTGGGCGATAAATGGCCGCACCTGCACCCGGGTCTGCTTGAACTGGGGTTGGCCGGAGACCGGATCCACCACGGGGGCCACCAAACGGTTCACTCCGCCTCGGGCGGTAAAACTGTCGCTCCAGTGCATCGGCATAAAGGCTTCGTTATCCGCCAGGCCATCATCTCGCTCCAGCCGGGCCAGCACCTGATCCCGTTTCGACCCCAGCCACACCAGTTGCCCCAGCTCCAATCCCGAAGCCAGCAGGGTGTGGTGATTGACCGACACCTTGGGATAGGGTTCATTTTCCATCAAGCGCACCAGATGCCCGGTGCGAGTCATGGTGTGCCATTGATCGCGAACCCGGCCGGTATTGAGCAACCAGCCCGCTCGCTCGCTATCCACCGGATCGGCATCCAGAACCGGCAACAGCGGCGCCGCCGCAATCAAGCGCGCCTTGCCATTCGGCGTCGAGAACCGCCCCTCGGCAAACAGACGCTCGGTCCCCTGCACGCGGCGGGCGCCGGCAATGTGCGCTGCATCCTGGGCAACCAGCGGCCAGCGAGTCGGTTGCCAGCTATCAAGCTGGGCATCATCCAGTTGGGCGATGGCGCCCAGATCCAGCTGCCGCACGCCCTGGTTCTCATGAGCCGTGAGAGCGGCAAATTCGCGCAAGATATCGTTGAGACCGTCATAGCTGAAGCCCTCGGCAAAGCCCATGCGCTTGCCCACTTCGGCCAGTGCCCACCAGTCCGGTCGCGCCTCGCCGGGGGCTTGGGTAAAGGGACGCTGCCGACTGATGCAGCGTTCGGAGTTGGTGACAGTTCCGCCCCGCTCTCCCCAACCGGCTGCCGGTAATAGCAGATGAGCAAATTGGGCGGTATCGGTCCGAGCGGTCATCTCGGAGACAATCAGAAACTCGCAGTTGGCCAAGGCTTCGCGCACCCGCGCCGAATCTGGTAACGAGATGGCCGGATTGGTGGCTATGACCCACAGCGCGCGGATCTTCTTCTGCCGTACCGCTTCGAACAGATCCACCGCCTTGAGCCCGGGCTGCCGGGCTATGGTCGGCGATTGCCAGAAATCCTGCACCCGCTGGCAGTCGGTGTCATTAAACCCCATATGGGCTGTGAGTTGGGTGGCCAGCCCCCCGACCTCGCGCCCGCCCATGGCATTGGGCTGTCCGGTCATCGAAAAGGGGGAAGCACCCGGCTTGCCGACCCGTCCGGTCAGCAGATGGGCATTGATGATGCTATTGGCCTTGTCGGTGCCCTGATTGGATTGATTCACTCCCTGACAGAAGAGGGTGACAGTCTTGGGCTCCGCCGCAAACCAGCGGAAAAATGCCCGCAGATCCACCTCGCTAAGACCACAACGCCGGGCGATGGCGCTCTCGTCATATTCGGGATCGTCCAGCAAGGCGGCAAGTGCAGGGAAACCATCGACATGGGCATCCACATAAGCGCGGTCCACGGCACCGCTTTGTAGCAGGTAACGGCACAAGCCATGGAACAACCAGACATCGCTGCCCGGTTGCAGCGGCAGATGCAAGTCCGCCTGCTCGGCGGTCATGGTTTTGCGCGGATCGATCACGACCAACTTCATCTGCGGATTGCGGGCCCGGGCCTGCTGAATGCGGCGAAACACCACCGGATGAGTCCAGGCGGTATTGGCACCCACCAGCACCAGCAGATTGCACAGTTCCAGATCGGCATAGCAAGCTGGCACCACATCCTCACCGAAGGCCCGGAGATGAGCCATGACCGCCGAGGACATACACAAGCGGGAGTTGGTATCGATATTGGCGGCGCCTATGTAGCCCTTCATCAATTTGTTGGCCACATAGTAATCTTCGGTCATCAGTTGGCCCGAGACATAGAACCCGATGGCCTCGGGACCGGACTCGGCGATGATCTGGGAAAAGCGACTGGCGATCTCGTCCAGTGCTCCATCCCAACCCACATGCTTGCCATTCAGGCGCGGGTAGAGCAGTCGGTGCGGATATGCCATGGTATCCAGCAAGGTAGAGCCCTTGATGCACAGTGCCCCCAGATTGGCTGGATGGCTAGCATCCCCTTCGAGCTGATCACCGGAGATCCGGATCCCGCAGCCAACGCCGCAGTAGGCACAGGTCGTCTGAACGGATCCATCGGCAGTGGGCAGGACAGCGCTCGGGTTTGACATACGGCAAAGACTCCCTTCGAACCCGGAATTCGGGTATACACCCGACACTCGGGCAAAAAAAAAGCGCCGCCCTCCTTGCGGAGGGACAGGACGCCAGTGTCCAAACGTGCATTTTCAAACTAACTTCTGGATAAAAGCAAAAGCCGTGCCGGATACTCAGGCACCCCAAAATCCAGAAGTTGTTGGCTAAAACCTCGAATACAGGCCCAACCCAGCACCGACCACGAGCCACTCTGGTGCCTTGCCGCGGGAGAATGCCCAGCCATGGTGCAATTTCGGTTGCAATGAGAGATGCCCCTCGGTGACGGCAGGGAGTGCAATGTCGGCAGAGATAGGAGGCGACGCTTCGTCGGCTTCGTCACAGCGCCGACATGAAGAGCGGGATGAGATGAGGAATCGGTTGGCAGGCAGGCGTTTGCCGTGCAGGCTAGTTGCTGACGGGTCTGAAGGCCTCCCCTCCCGCTCGGGAATCACATTGAACCAGGAGCCTATTTTGTCCATGGCTAGTTTGTCTATAGATAGTGCCGCCATCGAGGAGACCTTGCGGGGCCTCGAATGTCGTACCAACTTCAAGATCCGCAATCTGACCGAGTACATGCTGTCTCACAGCAAACACGCCTTTTATCTGTTGGCCGATAGCCGTCATAGCCGTCTGGTGCTGATGCCAGCCTTGCAGCCCTTCGTCGCTGACTTCGCCGCGATTCCCGGCGTTCATGTCCAGACCGATTATTGTCATCATGCCGAGATGACCCGCTTCCCGAAGCGCCTGCACACCGGCCGCACCGAGACCCACTATGGCCTGGCCTTCGAATTCGACAACATCAGGGCCCTGGAGCTGTTTATTCTGCAGTTGGACGGCATTATTCGTCGCAGCTAGCTCCTCATTTTGAGAGCGACAAAAATAGCACGGGCCGGTTAATACCGGCCCATCTACACCATGGGCTTGCCCATGCAGGACTATCGCTATCCGATTGACCTACAGCGCTGCCTCGGGTAGTGGCTGCCGGAAACGGGCCGTCCGCACCGCCAGCCACACCAGCCCCAGAGCTGCCCAACTCAGGCCCAGATAGAGTGAGCTCAGCTCCAGATTGAGCCACAGCACCAGGATCGTCAGCGCACCACACAGCGGCAGCAGCAGATAACGCAGGGTATCGCGCCAGTTATGACGACGCCCCTCCCGGATATAGAACTGGGCAATCACCGACAGATTGACGAAGGTAAATGCCACCAGGGCACCGAAATTGACCAGTGCCAAGGCCATATCCAGATCGAAAGAGACTGCCGACAACGCCACCCCACCGACCAAGGCGACATTCAGCGCCGGGGTATGCCAGCGCGGATGGACATAACCGAAGAGCCGCTCCGGTAACACCCGATCCCGCCCCATCACATAGAGCAGACGCGAGACCCCGGCGTGTGAGGCCATGCCCGAAGCCAGCACCGCCACTGTCGTCAGCACCAGTACAATCGACTGAAATAACTGGCCACCGACATAGAGGGCAATCTCGGGCAATACGGCATCCGGTTGCTGGAAGCGGGAGATATCCGGGAAATAGAGCTGCAGAAAATAGGAAACAGTAATAAAGATCACACCGCCGATCAGTGCCGTCAGAAAGATCGCCTTGGGCACCACGCGTCCGGCATCCGGGGTCTCTTCGGAGAGATTACTGATGCCATCGAAGCCGAGAAACGAAAAACACAGCACGGTAGCGCCAGTGATCATCGGCACGACCGCGGCATCCAGTGAGTAGAACGGGCGCAGACTCGCCACAGTCCCCATCCCCTCACCCGCATAGACACCATGGGCGATTAGACCAATGAACACCAGGATCACGGCAATCTGCATGCCGACGATCAGGCTGTTGAGATTGGCCACCAGATTGATGCCGCGCAGGTTAAAAAAGGTCATCAGGGTGACCAGTCCCAGAATAAATACCCAGGGCTCGACACCGGGAAACAGCGCCGTCAGGTAGATCTTGGCCAGCAGCATATTGATCATCGGCATGAACAGGTAATCCAGCAACGATGACCAGCCAACCATAAAGCCGACATAGGGGGTAAACGCCTTCTGGGCATAGGTATAAGCCGAACCTGCGGATGGAAACCGTCGCACCAGAGCGCCATAGCTCAGCGCCGTAAACAGCATGCCCACCAGCGCCATCAGGTAGGAGGTGGCCACATGACCATCGGTCAGCTCGGTGACGATGCCGAAGGTATCGAATACCGCCATCGGCGTCAGATAGGCCAGGCCCATCATCACCACTTGCCACAGGCTGAGCGTTTTACGCAGCCCCGGAGTATTAGCCTTGGAGATCGTCATACTGGGACTCCCGCAAAACTAAACCGCAAATGAGCTCGGTTAACCAGTAAGCGCAGCGCCCCTATAGCGCTGGCAGCGGCAGGGCTTCCGACCTCGACGGTGAACGGCAATGGCTGGTTCATCTATTTCCTCAAATCAATCTGGAACAACATGGGTTCGTTGCAGGCCTTCCGGCGCACGAACGCGGCTATCATTTCCAGTCCTCAGGACTGGCCTCGGTTACCAAACGGGATAGAAAAAATGACCGGCTTTACACAGAGCCGGTCATTTCAGGGGCGCTATTTTGCCCTATATACAGCGCGTAACTCAATATCTTGCCGCCGGAGATTCCAGCGCGGCGACGGCAGCGACAGACTGTTGTGGTTGCCGGTCGGGAAACTGCAGGCCACACGCCCTACCGCCCGTGGAGGACCGGCACCGGGTCGCCATAAGATCTGCAGATGTGATTGTTTTTTGTACTAAAAGTAAACAAAACCCAAGCTGCTTCACTCTCCTGATGCATTATTTGATAAAGCGGTCACCCTGCACGCGCTGGAGGATTACACTGAACAAAAGCGCTCATCTGGATACACCTGATCTCGCAGGCTCCGATGAGTCAGATCCACTCGTTCACGGAGCATTGGCCATGGATGCCGTCGAACCGGTTGTCAGCAGCATACCATCTACGGAGTCAGGAACATCCGGCGCCGTCTTATCCTCAGACGGAACCAACCCGATACCGCAGGCTGCCGCCCCCCAGGACACAACGACCGAATCCCCCGAAACACCCCGGCCAGCCCCGACCCGTTCCAGCTCCCGCCTGATGCGGTTCTTGCGCCGGATCCCCGGATTCTTGGTGGTGCTGGCGCTTGCCATCGCTCTGGCTGCGCTGCTGTTCGAGATGCAAACTTCCTGGCTGCAAGCCCACTTACTCTCTGGATATAGTCAAACACTCAGCTGGCGACTCGCGCTAGGTCCGAGCCAGGCCATCCACTTTCCGGCAGCAGGTCCCTATGATCAACGCCTCGGCTATGCGCGTCTGGGCAGTTTTTTGCCCCGCCTTGATGAGCGCGGATTTGCCATTTTGAGTCAGGCCGAATTTTCACCGGCCCTGATGCACTACAGCCAGCAGGGGCTATTTATACCCTACGCCGAAAAGAGCCAGGCGGGATTGACCCTGTTTGACTGCCGCAACGAGCCGTTTCACGTCAGCCGCTATCCGCGCCATCAGTACCTGGAATTTGCCACCATACCGCCGCTGGTATTGCAGTCCCTGCTCTATATCGAGAACCGGGATCTGCTCAGTGATGAGTACCCGCTGACCAATCCAGCGGTTGATTGGCCCCGTTTTGCCAACGCCGCACTCTCCCAGTTAGGCAAACAGGTTGGCATTCAGGATCACGGCTCCGGTGGCAGCACGCTGGCCACCCAGATGGAAAAATTTCGCCACTCCCCGGAAGGCCGCACCAGCTCGAGCAAAGAAAAACTGCGCCAGATGGCCTCGGCCAGTGTTCGTGCCTATCAGGGCGGCGTGCTAACCCTACCGGCACGCCAACAGCTGGCGCTGGATTACCTCAACTCGGTGCCGCTGGCCGCCGCACCCGGTTATGGCGAGGTACATGGTCTGGGGGATGGCCTGCACGTCTGGTTCGCCGCCGACGTCGCCCGGGTGGATGACCTGCTCGGCCGCGCAGCCAGCACGCCGGAAGATCTGCTGGCTCAGGGGTTGGCCCTGCGCCAGGTGGTCGCCCTGCTCATCGCCCACCGCCGCCCCTCGTTCTACCTGCTCAAAGGTCGCAGCGAGCTGGAAACCCTGACCGATAGCTATCTGCGCTTGTTGGCCCAATCGGCGGCCATCTCGTTGCCACTGCGGGATGCCGCCCTGGCACAGCGCTTGGTATTCCGCAACTTCAGCACCCAACCGGCCTTCGAGCGCATCGATGGCAACAAGGCCCGCTATGTCACTCGTGGGCGACTGGGCAACATGCTGGCGCTGAACTTGTATGATCTGGACCATCTGGATCTCAGTGTGCACAGCCATCTGAATAACGATTTGCAGCAACAGGTCAGCCAATATCTACGCAGTCTGGCCGACCCCGAGGTTGCCGGTAGCGTCGGCTTGTATGGCGAACGGCTGCTCTCCCCGGAGAAAACTGCTGCCGTGCGTTACAGCTTCACGCTGTTCGAGCGCAGCCCACAGGGTTTTCTGGTGCGGGTGCAAACCGATAACACGGATCAACCCTTCGATATCAATGACGCCAGCAAGTTGGAGCTGGGCTCCACCGCCAAGTTACGGGTGCTGACCAGTTATCTGCAAATCATCGCCGAGCTGCATCAGCGTTTTGCCCTGATGTCACCGGAGCAGCTGCGCCAGCAACCGGTGGACGCCCAGGATAACCTCAGTCGCTGGGCCATCGATTATCTGTTACGCAACCCGGATCGTCAGTTGACGTCCATGCTGCAAGCCGCGCTGGATCGCCGCTACTCGGCCAGTCCCTATGAGAGCTTCTTCACCGGCGGTGGCTTGCATACCTTCAGCAACTTCCGCAAGGAGGACAATGGCCGCTTGCCGACTCTGCGCCAGGCTCTGCAGGAGTCCATCAACCTGCCGTTTATCCGTTTGCTGCGCGATGTGGTGCGTTACAGCCTGTATCAGGATCCGACTCGCCGCCTGTTACTGCAAGACGACAAGGATCCCCGCCGCCAGGAGTATCTGCGCCGCTTTGCCGATCGGGAAGGGAAAACCTATCTGGGACGCTTCTGGCGCAAATATCAGGGCAAAAACCAGGAGGAACAACTCAAGACCCTGCTCGATGGTATGCATCTGACCCAAAGCAAACTGGCGGCGGTTCATCGCTATCTGCGACCACAAGCCACGCCCGCCGAACTGGCCAGCTTTATTCACGAGCATCTGCCCAGCGAGCCCTTGGCTGCCAAACGACTGGATTATCTCTACCGCACCTATGGTCCCGGAGCCTTCTCCCTACCCGATCAGGGTTATGTGGCTCGGGTACACCCTCTGGAGCTGTGGCTGCTGGATTATCTAGGCCACCATCCACAAGCCACCTTTGCCGATGCAGTGGCCGCAAGTCAAGAGCAGCGGTTAGAAGTTTACGGCTGGCTGTTCAAGTCCCGGCACAGAACCGCACGGGATAGTCGCATCCGCACCATGCTGGAAATCGAGGCGTTCAGTGATATCCACCAGCGTTGGCAAAAACTCGGCTATCCCTTTGACCACCTGGTCCCGTCCCTGGCGACCGCCATTGGTAGCTCCGGAGATAGACCGGCAGCGCTGGCCGAACTCATGGGCATCATCCTCAACGATGGTGTCCGTCTGCCGGTGCAACGCCTCTCCTCGTTGCACTTTGCCACCGGAACTCCTTTTGAAACCCTGCTGGCACCCAAGCCCGATCAGGCCACTCGGGTGTTGCCCAGCGAGGTGGCCCAGGCACTGCAGGCTGCCCTCTCTCAAGTGGTAGAAGCCGGAACCGCCCGGCGTCTGGCAGGCAGCTTCCAGTTAAGCGACGGTACCCTGCTGCAGCTGGGGGGCAAAACCGGGACCGGCGACAACCGCTTGGAAAAAGTGGGCCGCTACGGCCAGATCCTCGAATCCCGGGTGCTCAATCGCACCGCCACGTTCGTGTTCTATCTGGGTAGTCACCACTTTGGTACGCTCACCGCCTATGTAGAAGGCAGCTCGGCGGACAGCTTCCGCTTCACTTCCGCCCTGCCGGTGCAAGTGCTCAAAGGGATGGCCCCTTTACTAGCGCCCTATCTGGCGCCCGGAGTACAGACCCAGTGTCGGGCTGATCCGGAGCTGGCAAACCGCTAACCCCAAGACCGGCTGGTTGAGCCAGCCGGTCCTGTGGATGTCCACTATCTCCTTCATGACAAGCCACTCTCAAGATCCGGAGCCTCTCATCATGAGTGAATATGAAAACATGCTGGCCGGCGAACTCTATGATCCCGCCGACGAGACCCTCAGCGCCATGCGCGCTCAGTGTCGGGATATGCTGTTTCAGCTCAGTCAGTTGCCGCCCGCCGCCAAAGCACAACGCCGGGCGCTGTGGTTGCAACTGCTGGGTAGCACAGATGGGGAGTTCTCGATACATCCCCCGTTTCATTGTGATTACGGCCGGAACATTCACCTCGGCGCCCGCTTTTATGCCAATGCGGGCTGCACCATTCTGGATGTGGCAACGGTCACCATAGGCGACGATGTGATGCTGGCGACCGGCGTACAGCTCATCACCGCAACCCACCCCACGGACTCGCAGACCCGGTTATCCGGGCTGGAATACGGCCGACCAATCACTCTCGGCGACAAGTGCTGGTTGGGTGCAGGAGTCATTGTCTGCCCGGGAGTCACCATTGGCGAAGGCGCCGTGATTGGTGCCGGGAGCGTCGTGACGCGGGATATTCCCCCTTATACGGTTGCGGTCGGCAATCCATGTCGGGTACTGCGCTCGACAACTTGAGCCGGAGCCTCACCTCGGCAGCAATTTACGCTTCCGACACGTTTTCCGACACAATCAATTAAGAAAGCCCCGCTCTTCCGAGTGGGGCTTCAAGAGATGCCAAGCGACAGGCTCCAGATTACAAGCGGATAGTTACAGGCGATAGATTCGGACCTCGCGGGGTGCCAGATCCAGCGCCAGGTGCCCCTGCTGATCCGTCGTCTCGACCTGGGAGCCAAAACCGCTCAGTGGCGTCAGTTGCTGTTGCGAATTGCCCAACGCCAGATCCACCTGACCGTTACCAGTCCCGTAATTGATGACCACCAGCAGATTTTCTTTGGCGTCATGGCGGCGGAATGCCAGTACCTGATCCTGGCTCAAAAGGGTCAGTTCGCCATCGCGTAACGCCGGGTGCGCCTTGCGCACCGCGATCAACTGCCGGTAGAAATTCCAGATCGAATCCGGTTGTGCTTGCTGTGCGGCGGCATTGTAGTGCTGCCGATTCACAGCCGGTGCCCGAAATGGTGTTGCCGTGCTGAAGCCGCCCTCGGCACTCCAGCTCATGGGCGCACGCAGACCCCAATCGCCACCGTTGCCGTCACTATGCCCCATGCCGATCTCTTCGCCATAATAGATAAACGGCTGGCCAGGCAGGGTCAACTGGGTCGCCACCGCCACCTTGTAAGCCGCCTCATCGCCATCAAAGGCCTCAATCAGGCGAACACCGGCATAGGAATCATGACTACCGAGTACCAACCCCATGTTCGCCAGCGGGTACTGCTGTAACTTTTGCTGCAGCTCGCCGGTCACTGTGCCCGACAACACCGAAGCCCGCACCGCATCATTGAAACCGAACGCAAAGGACGAACCGCAAGAGTCCTCACCCGCGGCCCCCACCGGATCGGCGGGCTCCTCACAGACCATAAAGCGCCCCGGGTAGTTGACGGTCACCAGCGTCTGAAGATCATGCAATATCACCTTGTTCTCAGGCTGGGATTCGTAGGCGTTCTTACCGTTTTCTACCAGTTGTCCCACCGCATCGAAACGGAATCCATCAACACCCGCATTCAGCCAGTAGCGCAAGTTATCCTGATGGTAGGCCAGAACGTCGGGATTCTTCAGATTGAAGTCCGGCATCTGCTCCCAGAACACGCCGTAATAGTAATTCTGGCCCGGTCGGCTGCGATGCCAGGAACCACTGCCATCCCAGTTGGTCCAACCCGGGTCATGATCCTTCCAGATATACCAGTCACGTTTGTTATTGAGCTTGTTCTTGGAGTCCAGAAACAGGGGGTTCTGGTAGGCGCTGTGGTTGATCACATAGTCCATGATCACGCCGATGCCCCTGGCATGGGCTGCCGCCAGGAACGCCTTGAAATCCGCCTCCGAACCATAATCCGGTTCGACTTTGCGATAATCGGTCACCGCATAACCATGATCCCGATCCTGGCTCTGATTGACCGGCATCAGCCAGATCCCCTGCACGCCCAAACTGGCCAAATAGTCCAGTTGCTGAGTCAAACCATTGAAATCGCCAATGCCATCACCATCCGAATCCTTATAGCCGCGAACATAGATCTCGATAAACACGGCGCCCTTCGCCCAATCCTTTGGCAGAATACTCTTGGGGGCCGCCACTGCGACAGGGCTCAAGTCCAGGGTGGCCGACGTCAGATCGGCCGGTTTGACCGGGGCCACCGTCGGCGTTGCCGCGACACTGGAGACGGGAGGTGCGGGTGGCGTGGAACAGGCAGACGTCAGCGCAATCGCCAACGCACTCAGCAGCAAGGGGGAATTATTCATCGCATATCCGGACAGAAAAAGGGACAAACCGGCATCAGTCACGGACGCATAGCCGCCAGCGCCAACGAGTCGATACCATCACAACCCGCATCGACGAGTCGCCGTTGATAGGCGCGACGCCGATGGGCCATCAACTGTCGGTTATAACGATTTCGCCAGACAAATGCTGTTATCCAGGTCGATATATGGCCCATAGTTTGCCGTCACCACAAATCCGCGTTTGTGATACAGAGCCAGCGCCTCCGGCTGTCCCTTGCCAGTTTCCAGGACCAGACGGCTTACACCGAGTTCATGAGCCCAGAGCTCCAGCGTCACCAGCAATTGCTCGGAGAAACCTCGGCGACGCCACTCGGGACGCACATACATGCGTTTGATTTCGGCCGTCTGTGTATCCAGTGGTTTGAAGCAGCCACAGGCGACTGCTTGACCATCCACAATCCCGATCAACGCGGTTTCCAGTAGCGCCAGGCGATTGTGGGTGGCATAGGCCTCCTGCTGTTGGCCGTAGCGCCCTTGCAGATCGGCATCTAATTGGCGAGTCAGGGCCGTAAAGCGCGGATCCTGATTGGTGGTGCGTACTAGCTGCATACAAGCTCCTGATGAAAAATCGGCAACCTAGAGATTCAGTAATGGAATGGCGAGCTGCTGGCGGATTGCCGTGGAATTGCGGATCAAATCGGCTAACGAATGACGGCACAAGCTGGCGAAGAAGGCCTCGACCGCTTCGGCCAGTACTCCCTTGAGTCGACACACCGGCAACAACTGACATAGGGGCGAGCCACACGCCACCAGCTGCATTGTGCCTTCCAGCGACTGTATCACCTCCCCCAGATTGATCGCCTCAGGCGGCAACCCCAGAGAAATCCCGCCGCCTTTGCCTCGTCGGGTCGATACCCAGCCGAGCTTACCCAACTGGTGAACAATCTTGTTAATGTGGTTATGGGGCAGATCAAAGGTGGCACAGACCTCCTCGATACTGGAGCGTCGCCCCTCAGGTTGGAGCGCCAGAAAGATCAGGATCCGTAAGCCATAATCGGTGTAGCGGGTTAACTGCATGGGATCCTCTCGTCGGGATGCGTGTTCAAACGATACACGGCTCGCTGCCATTTCTTAACCCGCAGCCGGTTAAATTCTGAAAATTTCCGCCGGGTGCAGGGAGACAAGCATGAAAAAGCCAGCGACGATGCGCTGGCTTCTTGCTTTCCGGTGATAGACTCACCCGCCATGTTATTCGGCCATAGCCCGAGTCATACCCGTGCCGTTTTTGCCCTTGTTGCGGACATAAGACTTGTACTGATAACCCGCCCAGATCAGCCCCAACCAGACCGGAACCAGATAAACAGAAACTGTCTCACCCAGCAGGTAGAGAATGACCAGCATGCCCGCCAGGAATACCAGGCACAGGTAATTGGCAAACGGATACCAGAAAGCCTTGAACACGGGCACCACCTGTTCAGCGTTTTTGGCGCGCCGGAATTTCAGGTGAGTCAGGCTGATCATCGCCCAGTTGATCACCAAGGCCGCCACCACCAGTGCCATCAGCAACTGAAACGCTTTGCCCGGGATCAGATAGTTAATCACCACGCAGATCAGTGTCATGAGTCCGGACAGCACGATCGCCGTCACCGGCACGCCGCGTTTGTCGACCTTCATCAGCGCACGGGGAGCATTCCCCTGCTGTGCCAGACCGTGAAGCATACGACTGTTGCAATAAACACAACTGTTGTAGACCGACAGCGCTGCCGTCAAAACCACCACATTGAGAATGTTGGCGGTGAGATCGCTGCCGAGCGCCGAGAAAATCAGCACAAACGGACTGCCACCTTCGGCCAGTTGATCCCACGGATAAAGAGCCAGCAGCACAGCCAGCGCCCCAACATAAAAGATCAGGATGCGATAGATCACCTGATTCACGGCGCGAGGGATGCTCTGCCGTGGGTTGTCGGCTTCTGCTGCTGTGATACCCACCAGCTCCAGGCCACCAAACGAGAACATGATGATGGCCAGCGACATGACCAGACCATGCCAGCCATTGGGCAGGAAACCACCCTTAGCCCAGAGGTTGGTAATCGAAGCCTGAGGACCACCGGTGCCACTGAGCAGTAAATAGCTACCAAAGACGATCATGCCGATAATGGCAACCACCTTGATGATGGCAAACCAGAACTCCATCTCGCCGAAGTGTTTGACGTTGGAGAGGTTGATGGCATTGATCAGCACAAAGAAGACTGCGGCCGAAACCCAGGTCGGGATCTCGGGCCACCAGTACTGCACATACAGGCCAACCGCCGTAAGCTCGGCCATGCTGACCAGCACATAGAGCACCCAGTAGTTCCAGCCCGCCAGGAAACCGGCAAAGCCGCCCCAATATTTATTGGCAAAAAAACTGAACGAGCCAGATACCGGCTCTTCGGCCACCATCTCCCCCAGCTGACGCATGATGAGAAAGGCAATAAAACCACCGAGCGCATAACCGAGCAGCACCGCAGGGCCGGCCATCTTGATGGTCTGGGCTATGCCCAGAAACAGGCCGGTACCTATGGCACCGCCCAGAGCAATAAGTTGGATATGGCGATTCTTCAAGCCGCGCTTGAGTTCACCCTCGTGGGGTCTGACTTCCATGGAAACATCTTCCTCTTGTAGTGCAGTAGTCTGGTTGAATCGTCGCTGGGCCATCTCAAAACGGCTGCCGGACCCCATCACCACGCTGCACTGGGGCGCGGGATCAGGTCACCAAACCACCCTGTCCCCCTTGGTGTAGCCGTTAACCACACGCGGGCTAAATAGACGGAATAGTAGCGAACGAGGCATCAGCCTTTAGCACAGTCTCAAACCGGCGTTTTGCCGGAATGCTGGCCAAAGTGACGGTGGGTCTCTCCTTGGGTTGGCTTTGCCGTAGTCTAGAATACCGATCAGTGCCAATTATTCCAGCATCCAATCGGAATATATCCTCGGTACCTAGTGGTAATCACGGTTTGATGGCTTCATTAGCAGTCGGTTAATCTGCCACTCAGGGTTAAAAAAAGAGCGCCCTAAGGCGCTCTAGCATCGACTCATACCATCATCACTTAAACAGCAACTTTCAAGCAGGAGACGGCATGGTCATCGTTACCCGTGATGCCCGGGCGCGTTTTGGCGCACTCGGGGCCCGCGATCGGACAACGGGTGCGGAACACGCAGCCGGAAGGCGGATTGATGGGTGACGGCAAGTCCCCTTCCAGGATCTGGATGGTCTTGTTGCGCTCCAGATCCGGATCCGGAATCGGCACCGCCGACATCAACGCCTTGGTGTAGGGGTGCAGCGGATTGGAGTAGATCGCCTTGCGGGTTCCCAACTCGACCGCGTTCCCCAGATACATCACCAGCACCCGATCCGAAATGTGCTTTACCACCGACAAATCGTGGGCAATAAACACCAGGGACAACCCCATCTCGGTCTGCAGCTCTTTAAGCAAGTTGACCACCTGCGCCTGGATGGAGACATCCAGCGCCGAAACCGGCTCATCACAGATGATCATCTTCGGCTCGAGGATCAAAGCGCGGGCAATACCGATACGCTGGCACTGGCCACCGGAGAACTCATGCGGATACCGGTTGATAAGATTGGGCAGCAGACCCACCTTCATCATGATGCTCTTGACCCGGTCCATCACCTCGACTTTGCTCAGCTCCGGATAGAAGGTCTGCAGTGGCTCGGCGATGATGTCGCCAATGGTCATCCGCGGATTCAAGGACGCCAGGGGATCCTGGAATATCATCTGGATCTCTTTGCGTTTTTCCCGCAGCTCACGAGCCGGCAGTTTGGTCAGGTCCTGCCCCAGCCAGACCACCTTACCTTCGGTGGCTGGCACCAGACCGATGATGGCGCGAGCAAAGGTGGATTTACCACAACCGGACTCTCCCACCACGCCTAAGGTTTCCCCTTCGTACAACTTGATGGAGACCCCATCCACCGCCTTGAGATTCAGGGCTGGTGACCAGGGCCAGCTTTTGTCGCTTTTGATCTTGAAATGGACCTTGAGGGTATCCACATCCAGCAACAGCTTCTTGTCGCTCATCACGCCTCTCTCCCCTGCTCAATCTCTTCCCAATCCCAATGACAGGCGCGCAGACGGCCATCATGGAAACCTGACAACTCCGGTGCCTTGCTGCGGCAGATATCACTGACCCGATGGCAGCGCTCCTGGAATGGGCAGCCCTTGGGCAAGCGCAGCAAATTGGGCGGATTACCGGGGATAGTCGCCAGAACTTCGCCTTCGCTATCCAGACGCGGGATCGCCTTGAGCAGTCCTTCAGTGTAAGGGTGGGAGGGACGATAGAAGATATCGTTGACCTTGCCGTACTCCATGGTCCGACCGGCATACATCACCAGCACCTTGTCGCACAGACCGGCAATAACGCCCAAGTCATGGGTAATCATGATGATGGCGGTATTGAAGTCACGCTTGAGCTCGTTGAGCAGGGTCATGATTTGCGCCTGGACAGTCACATCCAGTGCCGTGGTCGGTTCATCGGCAATCAGCAGCTTGGGGTTACACAGCAACGCCATGGCAATCATCACCCGCTGACGCATACCGCCCGAGAACTCATGGGGATACATATCCATCCGCTTGCGCGCTTCCGGGATCTTGACCGCATCGAGCATCCGTACCGAGGCTGCATAGGCATCGGCCTTACTCATTCCCTTGTGCAGCAGCAGCACTTCCATCAGCTGGGTACCGACCTTCATATAGGGGTTCAGCGAGGTCATGGGGTCCTGAAAGATCATGGAGATCTTTTCGGCACGGATACGGTTCAGCTCTTTGACCGGCAGGTTGAGGATCTCTTTATCCTCGAACTTGGCCGAACCGGTAATGACACCGTTCTTGGCCAGTAGTCCCATCAGGGCAAAGGCGGTCTGGCTCTTGCCAGAGCCCGACTCTCCGACGATCCCCAAGGTTTCTGCGGCATCCAGCGAGAAATTCAGATCATTGACCGCAACTACGTTCCCTTCCGGGGTTTTAAACTCGACACGCAGATCATTGACAACTAACAGTGACATGACGTGCTCCTTAACGGTCTTTAGGATCCAGGGCGTCACGCAGACCATCACCCAGGAAGTTGAAGCAGAACAGGGTCACCACCATGAAACCCGCCGGGAACAGCAGGTGCCACAATGCGACTTCCATTGATTTGGAGCCCTCATCCAGCAAGGCGCCCCAGCTGGTCATCGGCTCTTGTACACCCAGGCCAAGGAAGCTCAGGAAGGATTCAAACAGGATCATGCCCGGAACCAGCAGGGTCGAGTAGACCACCACGATCCCCAACACGTTCGGCACTATATGCCGGGTGATGATCTTCCACTGGGAGACACCACAGACATGAGCGGCCTCGATAAACTCCTTGCTCTTGAGGCTCAGGGTCTGGCCACGGACAATCCGCGCCATATCCAGCCAGCTGACCGCACCGATGGCGATAAAAATCAGCCACAGGTTACGCCCGAAGAAAGTGACCAGCATGATGACGAAGAACATGAAGGGGAACGCGTAGAGAATTTCCAGCGTCCGCATCATGATCCGGTCCAGACGACCGCCGATGAAGCCGGCTGCAGCCCCATACAGAGTACCGATCACCACGGCCACCAAAGCGCCGAGGATCCCGACCATCAGCGAAATACGTCCACCCATCAAGGTACGGACAAATAGATCGCGACCCAGGCTGTCGGTACCAAAATAGTGGCCGGTTGTTACATCAGGCCCGGTATGCATGGCCCCCCAGTCCGGCTCATCGAATGCATAGGCAGACAACAAGGGGCCCAGGATCACCAGCAGGCTGATGAGGGAAAGAATGATCAGGCTGGCCAGCGCCGCCCTGTTTTTGAAGAAGCGGCGTGCGGCATCTTGCCACAGGGAGCGCCCCTTGATTTCCAGCTCACTCGCAAAGGAGGAGACGGCTTGTTGCTTGGGTTTGCTAAGCACCATATTCCACCTCAGGCTCAGTAGCGGATCTTCGGATCGATGAAGGCATACAGAATATCCACCACCGCGTTAAAGGTGATGGTCAGGGCACCCACCAGAATGGTCAGGCCCAGAACCATGGAGTAATCCCGGTTCAAGGCGCCATTGACGAATAACTGGCCGATACCCGGTAAGCCGAAGATGGTTTCAATCACCACGGAGCCGGTAATGATACCGACAAAGGCTGGCCCCAGGTAGGAGACGACCGGCAGCATGGCCGGACGCAGGGCATGGCGCAGAATGATGTGATGGAGCGGCAACCCCTTGGCCCGCGCGGTGCGGATAAAGTTGGAGTTCATGGTTTCAATCATGCTGCCGCGCATGATGCGCGCAATCGAAGAGATATAGTACATGGTCATGCCGATCACCGGCAGGATCATGAACTGCAGATGGCCACCATTCCAGCCGCCCGCAGGCAACCATTGCAGAGTTATGGCAAAAATCAGCGTCAGAACGGGCGCCAGCACAAACGAGGGCATCACCACCCCGAGCATGGCCAACGACATACTGCCGTAGTCCACCCAGCTATTCTGTCGCAATGCTGCCACGATGCCGAGGCTAACCCCCAGTCCCAAGGCTAGCAAAAAAGCAAAGGAGCCTATGGTGGCTGACACGGGGAGCGCTTTACTCACCAGATCATTCACCGAGAAGTCTTTGTATTTGAACGAAGGACCCAAATCACCCTGCGCAAGGTTGCCCAGGTAGGTCAAATATTGTTGATACACAGGCTTATCCAGCCCGTATTTTTGTTGAATGTTGGCCATGACTTCAGGCGGCAGACCACGTTCAGTCGAGAACGGGTTACCGGGTGCAAACCGCATCATGAAAAATGAAACCGTGATGAGCACCAGCAGAGTCGGAATAGCTTCCAACAGACGTTTTAGTATGAATTTTAACATATCGATTCCGGCACAGGCTTCAAGCCTCGCTTTGCCAAGCAGAAGAAACCCGCCGAGAAGGCGGGTTTCTCATCATGGCTCCAGGAGACTCTTAGTGAGCAATGATATACATGTCCTTGGTGTAGAGGTTATCCAACGGATTGTTGGGGTAACCACCGACATAAGGCTTGACCAGACGAGCAGTCACATACTGGTAGATGTTAGCCAATGGCATATCTTCAGCCAGGATAGCTTCAGCTTCGGCATACAGCTTGTTACGGGCTGCAGAATCAGAAACTTCACGGCTCTTGGCCATCAGTTCATCGTACTTCGGATTGGAGTACTTACCATCGTTGTTACCATGAGTGGTCTGTTTCAGATCCAGCATGGAAGAGGCTTCGTTGTAGTCGGCGATCCAGCCAGCACGAGCTACGTCAAAGTTACCGCCTGACTTGGTTTCCAGGTAGGTTTTCCATTCCTGGTTCACCAGCGCCACGTCGACGCCCAGAGTCTTCTTCCACATAGCAGCAACAGCCACAGCTACCTTCTTATGGTTCTCACTGGTGTTGTACAGCAGTTCAAACTTCAGCGGATGCGCTTCGTCGAAACCAGCTTCTTTGAGCAGCTTCTTGGCTTCTTCGTTGCGTTGTTCCTGGGTCAGCTTGGCATAGGCCGGAGTTGCCGGTACGAAACCGTCCACAAAGTCCGGAACCAGACCATAGCCTGGCTTTTGACCCTGGCCCATGACGGAATCGGCAATCACAGCACGATCGATGGCGAAGGCCAGTGCTTTACGCACACGCACATCATCAAACGGCTTCTTCTTGCAATTGAATTCGTAGTAGTAGGTCCCGACGTAACCGGTGACACGAACTTCATCCGGACGCTCTTTTTGCAAGCGCTTGAATTGTTCGATCGGGGTCTCGTAAGTCATTTCGACTTCACCCGCCAGATAACGGTTCATGTCGGCATTTTGCGACTGGATCGGCAGGTAGGTGACCTTGTTGATGGTGGTGTTCGCATCATCCCAGTAAGTCTTGTTGCGCTCGAGAACAATCTTCTCGTTCACAACCCACTCTTTGAGGTTGTATGCACCGTTGCCAACCAGATTACCTGGTTGAGTCCACTTGTCGCCGTATTTTTCGATGACCTTTTGTGGCTCAGGATAAACAGTGGTGTGAGCCATCATGCTGACGAAGTAGGAGATTGGTTTCTCCAGAGTCACTTCGAAAGTATGGTCGTCAACAGCTTTGACGCCCAGCTCTTCCGGCTTGACCTTGCCATTGATCACGGCAGTGGCATTCACGATACCAGGAGTTTCCAGATACCAGGAATAAGGTGAGCCAGTCTTCGGATCGACCACACGGCGGAATGCGTAGACGAAATCGCCCGCAGTCACAGGATCACCATTGGACCATTTGGCATCTTTACGCAGATAGAAGGTATAAACCTTGTTATCTTTGGTTTCCCAACGTTCAGCGACACCTGGGCGGATTTCACCGTTTGGCCCAGTGGTCACGAGACCTTCATACAGGTCACGTTGAATATTGGATTCGACAGTTCCTTCTGTCTTGGCCGGATCCAGGGTTGCTGGCTCGGCACCGTTACCTTTCACTAATTCTTGAACTGGCGCTAACTTGACGTCTGCCTTGCTCAAAGGCTTGGCAGCCTCTTGCTTGGCGGCAGGAGCTGCTGCTTTGGTTTCTGCTTGTTGTGGCTGTCCACAGCCCCACAGCAGGATGGAAGTAGCAACCGCCATTGCGAGCGCTTTTTTATTATGAGTCATGTCCTTACTCCGTATCAGATTATCCTTGTCGAACTGACCGGCCACAAATGAGCCGAAGGTCAATATTCGAACCAATGAATAATTCCCTGACATGAGCAAGAATGCAATAGATTTTATGGGGATACGCAGGAATGACGGGGCGTTTACAATCCGTTTACCCTGATATGCAGAGTAAACGAATAGTTATCGAGCAAATGCTCATTTTTGGTGCTTGATATGCACCAAATTACATCAACCCCGGGAACATATGTTTCAATCCAGCCACCATGATCTCGATGCCTAGTGACATCATAATCAAACCCATGATCCGGGTGACGACGTTGATTCCCGTTTTGCCCATGACTCGGAACAACAATGGCGCCGCCCGAAAGACAAGCCAGGAGAAGAGTGAAAAGATCACAACCACTAAACTCAGACCAAACAGCTGACTTGGGGTATGGAATTGGCTCGAATAGACAATCGTCGAACTGATCGCTCCTGGTCCGGCCATCAGGGGAAGAGCCAGCGGCACCACGGCGATGGATTCTTTGGCGATGCTCTCGCCCTTTTCTTCCTTGTTATGCTTCACCTCACCCAGTTTGCCTTGCAACATGGACCAGGCAATCAAGGTGATTAGCGAACCACCGGCAATACGGAAGGACGCGATAGATATACCAAACACATCCAGAATAACCTGGCCGCCGAACATCGAAACCCACAGGATGACCATCACCGCGATATTGGCCGTGGTGTTGGTTTTCATCCGTTCCTGCGAACTCTGATGACTGGTCAGGCTGACAAAGACCGGCAACAGGCCGAGAGGATTGATGATGGCCACCAAACCGATAAAAAACTTCAGATAGAGCGAAAAATCCAGATGTTCCATAGCAGGCTCGGCATGTTGAAAACCAACGAACTAAATTATATACGATTTTGAAGCGCGGCGATTATCCAGAACCAAGGATAAAAGGCCAATCAATAAAATTAATCCAGGCCATCCGCATTAGTTTTTTTCATTTAAAGCACTTGAATTCTGTCCGAAAAATGAATTCCATCCACTCGACAGAGACTCGCATCAGCGACGATTTTTTACCCTGAACATGAATATAACCAACAAGTTAAAATTGTGTATCGACTCAGCTAGCGTTTCGGCAACCTACTCATGAGCGAACATATGGATGCCATCCGAGCCCTTAAGGCGCCAAAACTCAGAATCCTTCCTTTTCGGCAAGACCATTTGTCATCCGAGCGCTCGTAACAAGAGTTGAAACAAAATTTCTTTTGTCATTTTACAACAATTGACATGGATCAAGTTGGGCAGGGAAAGCTGCTCCTATAATCCAGTTCGAAAATTGTTTCCTAAGCGACGTACGTAGGAAAATTGTCGTGAAGCCAGCATTGTGTATACTCGTTTTTCGCTGGTCAAACGTCATCACATCTTATTAACGCCAAACATTAGTAAACAGTTTTCAAAAACTCAGTAGGAGAAAACGCTATGGCAGTATCAAACCTTGCCGAATTGGACGAGCTGGTTGCTCGTGTTAAGGAAGCGCAACGTGTTTTCGCTACTTTCTCTCAAGAGCAAGTAGACAAAATCTTCCGTGCCGCCGCTCTGGCTGCCAACAATGCCCGTATTCCGCTGGCCCAGATGGCTGTCGCTGAATCCGGCATGGGTATCATCGAAGACAAGGTTATCAAGAACCACTTCGCCTCCGAGTACATCTACAACAAGTACAAAGATGAAAAGACCTGCGGCATTCTGAGCGAAGACGACGAGTTCGGTACCGTCACCATCGCTGAACCGGTTGGTATCATCTGTGGTATCGTTCCGACCACCAACCCGACTTCAACTGCAATCTTCAAGTCTCTGATTGCGCTGAAGACTCGTAACGCTATCATCTTCTCCCCGCACCCACGTGCCAAGAACTCCACCAATACCGCAGCCAAGCTGGTACTGGATGCAGCGATTGCCGCCGGTGCTCCGGCTGACATCATCGGCTGGATCGATCAACCGTCTGTTGAACTCTCCAACGCCCTGATGAAGCACAACGACATCAACCTGATCCTGGCCACCGGTGGCCCAGGCATGGTGAAGGCCGCTTACTCCTCTGGTAAGCCGGCTATCGGTGTTGGTGCCGGTAACGTTCCTGTTGTTATCGATGAGACCGCTGATGTGAAGCGTGCTGTTGCTTCTATTCTGATGTCCAAGACCTTCGACAACGGTGTGGTTTGTGCGTCTGAACAAGCCGTTATCGTCGTCGACAGCGTCTACGAACAAGTGAAAGAACGTTTTGCCAGCCACAAGGGCTATGTTCTGTCCAAGGAAGAAGCCGACAAGGTTCGCAAGATCATCCTGATCAACGGCGCCATGAACGCAGCTATCGTTGGTCAACCTGCCACCAAGATTGCCGATATGGCCGGTGTCAAGGTTCCTGCTGATACCAAGATCCTCATCGGTGAAGGCGTCAAGGTTTGCGAAGAAGAAGAATTCGCTCACGAGAAACTGTCCCCGACTCTGGGTATGTTCCGTGCCAAGAACTTCGAAGAAGCTGTCGACATGGCCTGTGATATGGTCAACCTCGGCGGTATCGGTCACACCTCTGGCCTGTACACCGACCAGGACTTGAACGCCGATCGCGTGAAGTACTTCGGTGACAAGATGAAGACCGCACGTATCCTCATCAACACCCCTACCACTCACGGTGGTATCGGTGACCTGTACAACTTCGCAATGGCTCCTTCCCTGACTCTGGGTTGTGGTTCATGGGGTGGTAATTCCATCTCCGAAAACGTTGGTCCTAAGCACTTGATCAACAAGAAGATGGTCGCTAAACGGGCTGAAAATATGCTGTGGCACAAACTTCCGAAATCTGTTTATTTCCGTCGTGGTTCTCTGCCGATCGCTCTGAGCGATCTGGAAGGTAAGAAGCGCGCCATGGTGGTCACCGACCGCTTCCTGTTCAACAACGGTTATGCCGATGAGCTGGTTCGCCTGCTGAAGGGCATGTCCATGGAAGTGGAAGTATTCTACGAAGTAGAAGCTGACCCGACTCTGTCTATCGTCCGTAAGGGCGCCGAGATGGCCAACTCCTTCAAGCCGGACGTGATCCTGGCTCTGGGTGGTGGTTCACCAATGGACGCCGCCAAGATCATGTGGGTAATGTACGAACATCCGAACACTGCCTTCGAAGATCTGGCCATGCGCTTCATGGACATCCGTAAGCGTATCTACAAGTTCCCGAAGATGGGTCAAAAGGCCGAACTGGTCTGTATCACCACCACTTCCGGTACTGGTTCAGAAGTTACTCCGTTTGCCGTAGTTACTGACGACGCCACTGGCGTGAAGTACCCACTGGCCGACTACGAGCTGACTCCGAACATGGCTATCGTTGACGCCAACCTGGTTGCCAACATGCCGAAGTCCCTGTGTGCGTTCGGTGGTGTTGATGCCGTGACTCACGCCATGGAAGCCTATGTATCCGTTATCGCTAACGAATACTCTGACGGCCAGGCTCTGCAAGCTCTGAAGATGCTGAAGGAATACCTGCCTTCCAGCTACAAGAACGGCAAGGCTGACATGGTTGCTCGTGAGAAGGTTCACAATGCCGCTACCATCGCCGGTATCGCATTCGCCAACGCCTTCCTGGGTGTGTGCCACTCCATGGCCCACAAGCTGGGTGCTGAATTCCACATTCCGCACGGTCTGGCAAACGCTCTGTTGATCAGCAACGTGATCCGTTACAACGCGAACGACAACCCGACCAAGCAGACTGCGTTCTCCCAGTATGACCGTCCACAAGCGCGTCGTCGTTATGCCGAAGTGGCTGACCATCTGGGTCTGACTGCTACCGGTGACCGCACTGCAGCCAAGATCGAGAAGCTGCTGGCCTGGCTGGATGGCCTGAAGAAGGATCTGGACATCCCGATGTCCATCCGCGAAGCAGGCGTACCGGAAGAGAAGTTCCTGGCTGCTGTCGATAAGCTTTCTGTCGAAGCCTTCGATGACCAGTGCACCGGCGCCAACCCGCGCTACCCGCTGATCAGCGAGCTGAAGCAGGTTCTGCTCGACTCCTACTATGGCCGTCCTTATGTTGAAGGTTCTGCTGTTGTAGTTGAAGCCAAAGAAGAAAAGAAAGAAGAAGGTAAGAAGAAGAAGTAATTCTTCCCTTTATTACCCGTGAATAGGAAGGCCCGCACATTGTGCGGGCCTTTCTTTTGCCTGACAGCCACAGATTTGCTAGTTTCATCAGATATGGCTGGAGGAATTAATGAGCGATATATCAGTCCCAATTGCTGACTTACGAGTAGGGCATTACGTCAAACTACCGCTGAGTTGGAAACAGCATCCGTTTTTATTCAGCTCATTTCGCATCAAGGACGAGTCGCAGCTGCAGATCATTCAGAATATCGGGTTGCGCGAGATCATCGTCGATCCAGATAAGAGTACAGTGGAGGTCATTATCACCCCTGTGGTGACAGAAGCGACCACTGTAGCCCCCGATCTCGAGCCGAAACCAGACCCACAGAAAGTCGAACAACAGCAACTGCGGCGCTCGATTCGTAGTGCGGAGAAAGCCTTTACCAATTCGGTATCGCCGCTGCGTGAATCGCTATCCCAATTGAACTTGAAGCCGGACGAGGGGCTTGGCACAGTCGCCGAGCTGGTGCGTAATGCCGGACTCCATCTAAGCCAGCAGGAGGGCCCCGTCGGCTTTCATCTGGTACGCATCGTCAATCAAGCCGATAGCCTGCTGCTGCATAGTCTGAATGTGGCGTTTATCGCCATGCTGATCGCCAAAGAAGCCGGCTGGAGCCCGCTGGAGATCGAGGATGCCGGCCTTGCTGGCTTGGTACATGACATCGGTGAAATCAAGATCCCGAGCCAAATTACCCGCAAGCGCACCGAGCTCAGTAAGGCTGAAATCAATTACCTGCGGATGCATGTGCAATATGGCTACGAGCAATTGACCAACTTGAATGCCTTCTCGCTGAAAGTACGGCAAGCCGCATATCAGCACCATGAAAGGCTGGATGGCTCTGGCTATCCGCAGGGGCTCAAGGGCGATCAACTGGACCCGCTGTCGCGCCTCATCGCCGTCGTGGACAGCTATGATGAGCAATTGCACCCGCGCAATGCAACCCGCCCCGGGATCCCCAATCAAATCATCTCGGGACTCTTCAAACGTGCGAGCAAGCAGCTGGACAGCGGCTTTATGCAGCTACTCATCAAGGTCATGGGCGTCTATCCTCCCGGCAGCTTGGTCTTGCTCAGCGATGGCACCTTGGCGCTGGTGATGTCCAGTGAACCAGGTGCTCCGCTCAAGCCCTGTGTCTTGCCATTCACCAAAGGAAGAGTCCAGGAGGGGGTTGATCTGATTAACCTGAAGGATGACGACAGAACGATCAGCAAAGTGGTGGATTATGAAGAGCTAACCCCACCCCAACGGGAGTTTTTTAGCCTCGGCAAACACTACTGTTACTATTTTTCTACCTTTACGCCTCCGGGAGAGCCCTCCGTCACCCCCGAGTGAACACCTCATTGCGGATGATTCATTCAGCGCAAAAGAACAAGGGGGCTAGGCCCCCTTGAAAACAAGAAACACCTCGTACTAGTAGCGAAACCGCATCACCAACTCTTTAAGGTGATGGCCGGTATCCGCCAGATCCCGGGTCGTCAACTCCGACTCTTCGGCCGCCAGCGACAACTGCTCGACGATGTGCTGGATGGCCACCAGATTGCGGTTGATCTCTTCGGATACCGCATTCTGCTCCTCGGCCGCCGTCGCAATCTGCAGATTCATATCATTGATGGTATCCACGGCTGCCGCGACGCCATCCAGAGAATGGGATATCTGGGCGGTTTCATGCACCGTGTGTTTGCTGTGCTCCTGACTGGTCGTCATCACCTGCACCGCCTCGGACACACCAGCCAGCAAGCGTTGCAGCATATTATTGATTTCCAGCGTGCTCTGCTGGGTTCGTCCGGCCAGAGAACGCACTTCATCGGCAACCACCGCAAAACCTCGGCCTTGCTCGCCGGCGCGAGCCGCCTCGATAGCGGCGTTCAGCGCCAGTAGATTGGTTTGCTCGGCAATGCTGCGGATCACCTCGACCACAGAGCCAATCTTGCTAGTCTCCTGCGCCAACTGCTCGATGACCTGAGAAGCTTGATCCACTTCATTGACCAACTCGTTGATGCTCCGTGAGGCCGTGGCGACGACGCCCCGCGCGGCCGCCGCTTCATGGCTAGCAGCTGAGGTGGCCGTGGCCGCATTCGCCGCACTGGAGGCCACTTCTTGCGCCGTAGAACTCATCTCGGTGACCGCGGTGACCACCTGTTCGGTTTCGCGACGGTGGCCTTGCATTTGCTGGATAAACTGGCCGGAAGAGGCTTTGAGCCGCTCCGAGACCTCAAATACATGCTGACTGGTAGTACCGACTTGCGCCACCACGCCCTGCACTCGCTCTACGAAATGGTTGAATGCGCGACTCAACTCCCCCACTTCATCCTTACTGGTACTGTGCAAACGTCGGGTCAAATCCCCTTCGCCATGAGCAATATCATCCAGTGCGTGTACGACAGCTTCCAAAGGCTGGGAGATCCGATTACCAATAATCGCCGTTACTCCGGTGGTAAACAGTAGAACCAAGAGTGAGATCAATAAATTTCGTTGAATAGCCGTATGTAATTCTTGCTCGGCAATCGTCCGTTGTGCAGCCAGTTGGGCTTCAATATCGTCAATATAGAATCCAGTACCGACAATCCAGTTATATTTATCCAGCGCTTTACTGAAGCTCAGCTTGGCGACCGCTTTATTCACTGAAGGCTTATGCCATTGGTATTGGGTATAGCCATCGCCGGAACGTGCTGCGGCTATAATATTTTGTATGAATAATTTGCCATCGGCATCTTTCAGATTGGCCAAATTTTTACCTTCTAGTTCCGGCTTTGGGCCGAGAACCTGGTTGACACCGTTAAAGTCATAGACGAAAAAATAGCCATCCGCATCGTAACGCAAATCGCGCAAGACACTTTTCACTCGCTCACGAGTGTCGGGAGTGTCTGCGTCTTGATAAATTTTTGCAATCGAGCTCTCTGCCAATGCCAGATATTTAACTAATATCTCTTTCTTCTCAGTGAGCAATTGCGTCTTTAATAAGGTTTGTTTTTCTTCAAGCTGTGCTTGACCTAAAAAATAGTTGGTCAAGTTCATCACGACCACAACCAGAATCAAAGAGATGGCGGCCAAGCTGACTATTTTGGTCTTGATCTTCATAAAACCTATCCTTGTTTCATATGACTACGCATGTAACTCGACCTATCGAGTACTACCATTCCATTATGCCGTCCAATAGGCGCGATATTGTTGCATCGACGCGCATTACGTATTGAAAACTGATTTTTATCTGTTGTTTTGGGAGCTGTCTCTTATAATTTCAATCCCTTTACGACACCGGAATCCGTCATGTCTCTTTGTCCTTGTCGCAGTGGTCTGCCCCTCGAGGAGTGTTGTCATCCCTATCTAACCGGGGATTACCAAGCTCCCACACCCGAGCGACTGATGCGCTCACGATTTAGTGCCTTCACTCTGCATGAATGGCCTTACATTTTGCGAACCTGGCATCCCGAGCACAGACCCGCTTGCAGTATCGCCGAATTAGCAGCAGAGGCTGAAGAGACACAGTGGGTCAGCTTAACGGTATTAGCCAGTGGACAAGACCTTGGCACCCATAGCGGTTGGGTTGATTTTTGTGCCTATTATCGCGATGCGACCGGGTTACATATTCATCATGAATTATCTTCCTTTGTGCGCGAGCAAGAGCAATGGTTTTATACACAAGGGAGGTTTTTACCTGTACCCGCAGAATTAAAATTAAAGCCTAATATGCCGTGCCCTTGCGGCAGTGGAATTAAATACAAGAAATGTTGCACCATTATTAAATAATAATGGTCACTGGGCATTTAAAGACAAGAGAATCCATTATTAATCATCTGGTGTTTATGGGGTATTTTATCTATCTATTGATAAAGACATATACACAACCCACCGATTAGGTAGCAATAAATTAATTAGAATACCACTACCAATTAAAACATTGCTTCAATAACCGAAAAGACAAGGGAGGCACACTGTGCCTCCCTTGTTTAAATCTCGACATATTACCCATTATGACGATTTATTTTTTATCATCCGTTTTTTTGCTGCTCTTGGCTTCAGCCACCGACCAGCGGCCGGCGGAATAAAACGCCGTCCAACCTGTCGCCTTGCCATTCACCTCGGTCATCACATATTGCTCCTTGGTTTTGCGGCTAAAACGAACAATCGCCGGATTACCTTCCGGATCCGCCACAGGAGCATCGGCCAAATATTGATGTTTCGGTGCCAGACGATCCTTGAAGCGTTTCAACTCCGAAACCAGTGGGGCTCGGGTTTCACGGGACTTCGGGAAATTGCTCGCGGCGAGGAACAAGCCGGCAGCGCCATCACGCAGCACAAAATGCGCATCGGATTGTGTGCACTTGAGCTCGGGCAAGGGAACTGGATCCTCCTTGGGTGGAGCTATATCACCGTTGCGCAGGATCTTGCGGGTATTCTTGCAACTCTCGTTGCTGCAGGCCATGAACTTGCCAAAGCGTCCAGTCTTGAGCTGCATTTGCGAGCCACAGCGTTCACAATCGATCACCGGGCCTTCATAGCCTTTAAGGCGGAACTGTCCCTGTTCAATCACATAGCCATCGCAATCCGGATTATTACCACAGACGTGCAACTTACGGGTTTCATCAATCAGATAGGAGTCCATCGCCGTGCCACAGACAGGGCAGCGGCGCATGGCACGTAACGCATTGACCTCGCCCTCATCCGAGTCAGCGGCAATAAACTCATCACCCGGCACCAGGTTGATGGTCTTCTTGCAACGCTCTTTGGGCGGCAAGGCGTAACCAGAACAACCCAAAAACACCCCGGTGGTCGCAGTGCGGATCCCCATTTTTCGGGCGCAGTCCGGACAGTCGATATCCGTCAGAATCATCTGATTGCTGCGCATGCCACCCTCAGCCGCATCGGATTCCGCTTTATCCAGAGTCGCCTTGAAGTTGCGGTAGAAGTTATCCAACTGCACCTTCCATTCCAGCTCACCTTCGGCAATCTCATCCAGCGAGTTTTCCATCTGTGCGGTGAAGTCGTAACTCATCAGATTACTGAAGCTTTCCACCAGACGCTCGGTGACGATTTCACCCATTTTCTCGGCATAGAAGCGGCGATTTTCCACCTTCACATAGCCACGCTCCTGAATGGTGGAGATGATGGCCGCATAGGTGGAGGGCCGACCAATACCACGTTTTTCCAGCTCCTTGACCAGTGCCGCTTCGGTAAAACGGGCTGGCGGCTTGGTGAAGTGTTGCTTGGGATCCAGGGCGATCAGTGCCAGTTCATCACCGGCGGCAACGGCTGGTAACTCGATATCATCCCCCTTGCGTCCCATCGCCGGCAGAGCCTTGGTCCAACCGGCAAAACGCAGGATACGTCCCTTGGCACGCAGTTCATAGTTCGCGGCGGCCACGGTCAATGTGCTGGAGTCGTATTGTGCCGGGGTCATCTGACAAGCGACAAACTGACGCCAGATCAGGTCATACAGGCGAACCGCATCCGCTTCCATGTCCTCGATCTTCTCGGCCCGCAAGCGCACGCTGGAAGGACGAATGGCTTCGTGCGCTTCCTGGGCATTGGCCTTCGAGCCATACACTAACGGTGCCTCAGGCAAATAATCGGCACCAAACTCCTGCAGGATGTAGTCACGAACCGATTCGACCGCTTCCTGACTCAGGTTGGTGGAGTCAGTTCGCATGTAGGTGATGTAACCCGCTTCGTACAGACGCTGGGCCATCATCATGGTTTTCTTAACCCCATACCCCAAACGGGTACTGGCCGCCTGTTGCAACGTCGAGGTGATAAAAGGTGCCGACGGCTTGCTGCTGGTCGGCTTATCCTCGCGCCCGACCACATGGTAGCGGGCTGATTGCAGCACATCACAGGCACGCTTGGCATCCGCCTCGACCGCAGGGTTATAAGCGGCGCCATCGCAGCTCACCACCTGCATGCGCAGCGCATTCTTAGCTTGAGTCCGCAGATCGGCATGTACGTCCCAGTACTCTTCCGGGACAAAGGCCTTGATCTCGCGCTCTTTTTCGACGATCAGACGCACCGCGACCGACTGCACTCGTCCAGCCGACAAACCGCGCGCCAGTTTTTTCCATAACAGCGGCGATACCATATAGCCGACGACCCGATCGAGGAAGCGACGCGCCTGCTGGGCATTGACGCGATCCTGATTGAGAATACCGGGTTGGGAGAAGGCTTCTTGAATCGCGCTCTTGGTAATTTCGTTGAACACCACCCGCTTGAAGCGAGTCTCATCGCCACCGATCAGTTCCCGCAGGTGCCAGGCAATGGCTTCCCCTTCGCGGTCCAAGTCGGTTGCCAGATAGATGGTGTCGGCTTTTTCGGCAAGACTCTTGAGCTCATTCACCACCTTCTCTTTGCCCGGCAACACCTGGTAGCGGGCGGCCCATCCATGTTCCGGATCTATCCCCATGCGGGAAACCAGAGACTGGTAGTCGCGCTCAGCTTTCTCGGCATCTGTCATGCCTTTGCTACTTTTGCGAACGACCGGTTTTTTCTCTTCTTTTTCCGTCGTACTTGCAGAGCCGCTGGTTGGCAGATCACGCACATGACCGATACTCGACTTCACAATGAAGTCCTTACCCAGATATTTGTTGATAGTCTTGGCCTTGGCCGGGGACTCAACAATCACCAGTGATTTGCCCATAGACGCTTACTCTGTCCTTAATGACGCTGGCTGAAAAACAGTATGATGCCGCTCAGTTGGCGGCATCGGTTATTTATTAAAATGGAAGGCGAATCGCTCGGACGCAACCTTTTTTATTCGACAAACCGGGATGCGTTAATTTTATGTGCGGCTTGATGAGAGAATTTCAAGCTCGCCATCTCCCCATCCTGAACCGGCACCCTAACGACTAAAACGGAAGGCGCAGACGCTGCAGCACCCCCAGCACCGCCTGCTCCAGCAGGCTTGCCGTCTGCTGGCCAAAACGCTCGCCAAGCCCTTTATGGATCTTGTAGTGCACTTTAACCACTTGTTTTTTCTCATAATGCTCGACCAGGTAATCATCGCTGGTACGCAGCTCATCCACCAGATTCAACTTCAACGCTTCAGTGGCTAACCAATGTTCGCCGGTTGCCACTCGATCCAGTTCGATGCGGGGGCGATTTTTAGCCACAAACTGGCGGAATTGTTGATGAACAGATTCCAGCTCTTCACGAAACTTTTGCCGCCCCTGTTCATCATTTTCACCAAACAGGGTCAGCGTCCGTTTGTATTGTCCCGCGGTATGTTGCTCATAATCGATATCATGCTTTTGCAACAGACGGTGGAAATTGGGTAATTGCGCCACCACACCAATCGAGCCCACGATAGCAAATGGAGCCGCAATAATATGTTGTGCCACACAGGCCATCATATAGCCGCCGCTGGCCGCTACCTTGTCGATCGCCACGGTCAGATGCAGGCCGTGATCCCGCAGACGTTGTAACTGGGAAGCACAGAGTCCATAGCCATGTACCACGCCCCCACCCGACTCGACGCGGACCAGAACCTGATCCTGACCTTCGGCCAGCGCCAGAACGGCAGTCACTTCCTCACGCAGATTAGCAACCTCCTTGGCTTCCATTCCACCCTTGAAATCGATGACGAATAATCTCGGTTTCACCTCAACGGCTTGTTTCTTCGCCGCCTTGAGCTCTTTTTTACGCTGCTTGTTGTGCGCTTTGGCCTGCTCGTCATTCAACAAGGCTAACTGCAGATGTTCGCGGGTTTGCTGATACTCTTCAGATAAATCCTGTAACTCGAGCTGTCCCTTGCGCGCTTTTTGCCGCGCCGCCATGGTCAGGACAAACGCCAACAGGGCGCCAATCGCCACAATCAGGATCAAGCTCTTGGCCGTAAACAGCAGAAAAGCGTAGAAATAGTCCAAATTTGACTCCAGGATGACGGGAAACCGGCCCATTCTACGAACTTTTTGCCACTTGGCAAAATTCGTTGCCATATCCCATGAATTTTCCAGTCAAATTCACGGGAATCTCTGGCGACCGATACGGCAAACTGTTTACACTTGAGCGTCAAAATCAGGAGGAGTCGTTGCTAACATGTTGAACTATCAAGCAGATCCTGAGTTGTTACGCAATAAAGTCATTCTGGTGACCGGCGCCAGTGACGGTATTGGTAAAGAAGCGGCGTGGACCTATGCGCGCCATGGCGCTCAACTGGTATTGCTGGGCAGGAGTCAGAATAAGCTCGATCGGCTCGCCTCTATGATTGAGCATGAGACCGGGCTCTTGCCAGTGGCCTATGCATTGGATTTTCTCACCGCAGGCCCACAGGAGTATCATCAACTGGCAGAGCAGTTAACCAGCACCTTTCATCGATTGGATGGCCTGCTGCTGAACGCCGGTATACTGGGCACATTAGGTCCTCTCGAGCAAGCCGATCCTCAGGAGTGGCAACAAGTGCAGCAGGTCAATGTGACCGCAGCCCTACTGCTGATCCAGGCGCTGCTACCTCTGCTGCGCCGCAGCCCCGCCGCCGCCATACTCTTTACTTCATCCGGTGTTGGCCGGCGTGGCAGAGCAAACTGGGGCGCCTATTCCGTATCCAAGTTTGCAACCGAAGGATTGATGCAGGTGTTGGCCGATGAATTGGCCACGACTCATATCCGAGTCAATGCGATCAATCCTGGTGCCACACGTACCGCCATGCGTGCCAAAGCCCGTCCGGATGAGGATCCAGGCTGTTTGCCCGCGCCCGCGACTCTGATGCCCGTCTACCTTTATCTGATGAGTAACGATGGCCGAAGCGTGCATGGTCAGAGTGTGGATGCACAACCGCCGCGAAACGGGTAACTTATTATCTGCAGCGCCTAGAGTTCTCTAGACTAGTAATGGAACACCGCTGTTCCGTTTGATATGGAATCCCACGCATTATGTTTCGACCCAAGAGCACACTTGAGCAATGGCGAATTTTTCAGGCCGTCGTCGAATTTGGCGGTTATGCACAGGCCGCCGAGAAGCTGAATAAAAGTCAGTCATCGCTGAACCATGCGGTTGCTAAATTGCAACAGACCCTGGGTGTCGCATTGCTGGAAGTACGTGGCCGCAAAGCCTTTTTGACCGAAGAGGGTGAGGTATTCCTGCGCCGGGCAAAACAGCTGACCCAGCAAATGGAAGAGCTGGAGTTGCTGGCGTTCAACATTCATCAAGGTTGGGAAGCCGAGATCCGGCTCGCCGTCGAACTGGTCCACCCCCGCCCGCTGATCAATAGGGCTCTGCAACTCTATTATCCCAAGTCACGCGGCACACAATTGCAGCTGATGGATACCGTCCTCACCGGCTCTCAGGACGCCATTTTAGAGCAACAAGCCGATTTGGTGATCACAGGCCATGTGCCTAAGGGTTTCCTCGGCGAACCCCTGGCCGAAATCACCCTGTTACCCGTCTGTCATCCCCTGCATCCACTGGCCAGAATTACCACCGGCCTAGCACAGGCGGATCTGAGCCAGGAGTTACAGATCGTCATCAAGGATACCGGCAAAAATCCGCAGGAATTGACCGGCTGGCTCAAGGCTGAACAGCGATGGACGGTGAACAATTTTCATGAGGCAATTGGCATTTTGCTGTCCGGGCTCGGCTTTGCCTGGCTGCCTATCCATTTAGTTGAACCCTTGCTGCAACAGAACCGGCTGCATCGGATCCAGTTGCGGGAAAGCAGTGCACGCAAGTTCTTCACCCACCTGGTAGTTCCGAACCCGGAACGCCTCGGCCCAAGCGCATCGCGACTACTGGAGTGTCTACGCAGCAGCCACAAGCTGCAGCAGCCGGAATTGGCGACCCGAGCCAGCATTGAACTCCCCCAGGTCGAATTATCGGACAGCACGCACACGCCAGAGTAGAACCATAGCCAACGCCGTCACCGCGATGGCCAGGACAAACACGCCAAAATAACTCCAATACTCCGCAATCAAACCGGCCAATAAGCCTGCAAGGATAGCCCCGGAGCGAATACTGTTGGTGAACAGGGTTGTCGCCTGACCCAACTGGCCCGGCATCAGATCCTGGAAGTAAATCATCCCCAGCCCCGCCAATATGCCGATGAATAACGCATTGGCCACTTGCAGCGCTAACAGTGCCTGCGGTGAGCTGAAACTGGACATCCCGACGTAAAAACAGCAACCGGCCAGTGCCGCCACGAACAACATAGGTTTCTTACCCCAGCGGGCACTAAGATAGCCGGCTACCAGCATGATCGGGATCTCCAGTGCGGCAGCAGTCCCCATCATCCAACCGGCAAGTCCTTGCGATAGATGCAATTCCCGGGAGACATAGAGCGGCATATTGATGAGATACATGCTGTTGCACATCCACAGCAGGGTCGAGGCGAAAAATAACCAGCGGACATCCCGACTATGACGAAATCCCGCCAGCTCAACACGGGAGCCAGCCAGCGGTAATGGGCTATTCGGTAACCCCCACCATACCAGCACCACACTGCACAGATAGACTCCGGCCCCGAGTAAGAACAACCAGGTAAAACCCGCGTGGATCGAAACCGCAAAGGCCAACGGCGGACCCAGCACCCAGGCCAGGGAGAACTGGGCTCGCATCAGCGAAGTAAACATGACGCTTCGTTCACCACGCGCATCACTATGCTCACGAGCCAGTGCGAATAATTGCGGTGATGCGGTGGCGCCAATACTCAGCAACACAATCCCCAAGCTCACCAGCACCCAGAAATTACGGCTCAATGCGAACACCAGACACGCCAGGATCCCGAACGAGAGACAAAACTGGATCAGTTTTTTCCTGCCACCCTGACGATCCGAATAGCGAGCTAGCGAGTGGCTAAGCAGGATCCCGGCCAGCGCATTGCAGGTATAAAAGCAGCCAACCGCAAATGGACTAGCGCCGACTTGCTCGGTCAAGAACAAACTCATGGTCGGCACGAAAAGGGCGGCGCCAGTTCCCGACAAGAAGGTCACCGCCATAAAGACCAGCAGTGTCCGGTTGAAATGCAGGCCCCAGCGGTTACTGATGCGCGACATATAATCTCCGATAATAGCCCTGACGCCTTTCCTCGCATGGAATTCACCACACCATGGGTTGCCGTCGTTCAGAATTCTTTTTACAGTGTCACTTTCCCCTGCCAGTGAGAGTGACATGTTTGATTTCGATGGAGTGATTGATCGCCGCGGCACACAAAGCCTGAAGTGGGATAAATATGGCGATAAAGACATTCTACCACTATGGGTTGCAGATACCGACTTCCAAGCTGCCCCCGCTATTCTTGAAGCCTTGCATCAGCGGATTGATCATGGCGTATTTGGTTACAGTCGCCCCTCCCCGCGCTTGATAAAACTGATCCTGGAACGCATGCATTCCCTGTACGGTTGGCAGGTTGAAGCCGACTGGTTGTTGTTCATGCCAGGTGTCGTTCCCGGACTGAATTTCGCCTGCAAAGCCTGGTGCCGGCCAGAGCGCAGCATCATCAGCCCGACCCCGGTTTATTATCCGTTCCTGAATGCCCCAGGCTATAACGAACGTCGCATCAGTCATCTGCCGATGCAACTGGTGGCCGATCGTTGGTTGCCCGATTTTGAACGACTCGAGCAGTTGGCCGTTGATGCTGACCTGCTGTTGCTATGCAACCCCCATAACCCTGGCGGAACTGTCTTTACCCGAGCCGAGCTGGAGCGCATCGCAGACATTGCCGAACGACACCAGGTGACCGTTTGTTCCGACGAAATCCATTGCGACCTGCTTCTGGATAAAGACGCTCGCCATATTCCCTTTGCCAGCCTCTCCGCCGCCGCAGCTCAGCGCAGTGCTGTGCTGATGGCACCGAGTAAGACCTTCAACATTGCCGGTCTCTGCTGCTCATTTGCCATCATTCCCAATCCGACCCTGCGTCACAAGTTGCAACAGTCGATGCGCGGCTTGATGGCCGACAACAATCTCCTCGGCTTTATCGCTGCAGAAGCCGCCTATGCCGAAGGGGAAGAATGGCTGGCCGCTCAGCTGGAATACCTGCGGGATAATCGCGATCTGCTGATGCGCGAGCTAGGCTCCTTGCCCGGGGTGAAAATTGCTCATATCGAAGCCACCTATCTGGCCTGGATCGATGTCTCCGGTCTCAAGTTGGAAAATCCGATTGCCAGCTTTGAAGCGGGTGGCGTCGGTCTCTCACCTGGAGCCCAGTTCGGCGATGGCAATTTTATTCGCCTCAATTTTGGCTGCTCCAGAGAGCTGCTGACCGAAGCCATCCGCCGGATGCGTCAGGTCATTCTGGCACGAATCCGCGACTAAACAGCCATGTCAGAGGTTGCGGCATGCCGCAACCTCTACTCTTGCTCAATCAGCGGGTTATTCGTGCGTCATCTATCATTACATTGCATTAGCCCGATAACCCCGTTAAGGTTTGGCTGATTGCGCTTGCCTAAATCACTCAGTAAGTCGAAGCAGTCTCAGCTTAAGGAATGCCATGACCATGCGTAGATTTTTCTGCCGTGTACTATCCGCAGCCATTGTCGCCAGCGCGCTGCCCGCAGTAGCCCTCGCCGCACCACAAGCCTCCTCGCTTATTATTGCTACCGGAAGCGTAACGGGCGTCTATTATCCGGCAGGCGGGGCTGTATGTCGGCTCATCAATAAAACATCAGGCCCATTGAAACTTCGATGTTCAGTTCAAGCAACCAGTGGCTCTATCTATAACCTGCAGGCACTTCGTGCTCACAAAGTGAATTTAGCCGTTGTACAGTCTGACGCCCAGATGGCAGCCCTTAAAGGGCAAGGAGAATTTACTCCGACTGGAGCTGATAGTGAGCTACGCAGCTTATTTGGCCTCTATGTTGAACCCTTAACAATAGTCGCCAGACAGGATGCCAATATTCAGCAATTAGATGATTTACCCGGCAAGCGCGTCGACATTGGCAACCCTGGCTCAGGCGATCGCAGCACCATGGATATATTGATTCATAGCCAAGGCTGGGACCTCGAAACCTTCTCCGAAATTTCCGAGCTCAAAGGCGCCGAAAGAGCCCAAGCGCTGTGTGATAACAAGATCGATGCCTTTGTCTACGTGGTCGGTCATCCAAGTGGCACCATTAAAGAGGCAAGTAGTAGTTGCAATATTAACTTGGTCGAAATATCGGGTACTGGTGTTGATAAGTTATTATCGGCTCATCCTGAATACAGTAAAACCATTATTCCAGGCCAACTCTATCGCGGCGCAGATCAAGATATTCCGTCGTTTGGTGTCTCAGCAACTCTGGTCACAAATAGCCAGTTGCCGGACGATATTGCCTATCAATTGGTGAAGGCTGTGTTTGATAATTTTGAGCAGTTCAAGCGACTTCACCCGGCATTTTCACAATTAAATAAACAACAAATGGTCAGCCAAGGTCTCTCCGCACCATTACATCCGGGAGCAAAACGTTACTTCATCGAGGCCGGGCTGATCAAATAAACGATTCATAATTTGGAATCCTGTGAACATAAAAAAAGCGGCACCCAGTGCCGCTTTTTTATTTTAAATTAGCACTATTATTTGAACTCACACAAATAAGCAGTTTCTTCATTCACTTGCAGTTGGAATGCACTATTACCTGGCACATCAAACTGCTCACCAGCACCAAATGTAACCCATTGATCCTGCTCAGGCAGCAGAACTGTCAAGGCGCCGCGGATAACTACCATCAACTCGGGTGCACCGGTATTAAAGGTATATTCACCCGGAACCATAACACCAACCGTTGCCTTACCTGCGGTGTTGGTAAAACCAATCGATTTTACCTGCCCTTCAAAATATTCATTCACTTTTAACATGCATCTGCATCCTTGTTTGCATTAGTCGAGCTGGAGTGTGGGATTAAGCTCCCAGCATCCTTCATTCAGGGAGGGCCTATTATGACAAGCTTCATACTCGGATCAAGGGGGCTTAGGGCTTTCATTTTTAATGGCGGAAGCAATGCTCAGTCCCCAAAATGGTCTTTATGATAGAGGCATCAGGGCCCTTAAAAATAAATACAAAAAAGCCCCGATATTGCTATCGGGGCTTTTGTTGACTTCTCGGTCTAATT
>NZ_JBVAYG010000017.1:0-107410 GCF_055413365.1 Pseudaeromonas sp. HNCC25DJ182
CCAATGCGCTGTCAGCAGCATCTTGGTGGCCGATTAGGGTTCAGTTTGAATACCAACAATGGCACTGCTTTCTTCTTGGGTGTTAGCAGGCCCAGGTTAAACATCGGCACCAGCGCCTTGCTCTTCTTTGTTCCAAATAAATCCGTGAACCATGCCTGCATCAGCGGCGGTTCTTTGTTTTTTCAGGTTGAGATCGTTCGGATATTAAAGCGCTCTATTCTTCGTGACGCTGTTCAGGCCAATCTGTTTCATCAGCTCTATTTCGTTGCTGCCCAAGCGGCTGGCGTAGCTGGTTTCATCGTTACGGCACAACAAAAGTTTAAACACCGGACTGGCTATAAGCAGCCGCTCTTTATTCAACACCGGTTGCGGCCAGCCGGTTAAACAGACGTTAGGTATTTAAAGTGTTCCTCGAGATAACCATCATTATTGCCGCCATAACTTTTGGCTATAACGCAGGTAGATATAAATCATTTCTTCAGCAAAACACTGGCGAAGCATTATTTATCAAGGAAATCAAAGGCGAACTAGCAATTAACGGCAACGCATTTCACATTTTAAATAACATTACAGTCAAACTTCCTGATGGTTCGACAACTCAAATAGACCATATAATTATCTCTAGATATGGCGTCTTTGTTATCGAAACAAAGCATTACTCTGGTTGGTTATATGCAAATGAGCATGACAAACAATGGACGCAGGTGTTGTTTAGAAAGAAATTTCGGTTTCAGAATCCAATACGCCAAAACTATAAACACTTAAAAGCCATCGAATCTCTGCTCGATTTCTTACCTCCTGGTTTCGTTCATTCTGCAGTCGTCTTTACGGGTGATGCTGAGTTTAAAACGAACATCCCAGGTGGTGTATATACACCTAGAAAATTCATCAATTACTATAACTCGATGACAACTGAAATTCTGTCTGAAAATAGACTTCAATTTTGCATCGGCAGAATTGAAAGACTCAGAATGAAATTAACTAAAGAAACCGATGTGGAGCATGTTCAAAATTTGCGAAGTCGGCTTGGTGAAAAAAACACCTAACAAATAGTTTAAGTCGTTCGCTTCGCTCACTGGGACGCGCATAAAGCCGCGCGCCCCATAACTAAAATGTTGTGCGGTTTTCCAAGTAATCGAGTTGTAGTGGCAAGAGCGGTTTCAATAGCTGGCAATATTGAATCCTGCTGGTCTTCGAGCTCGGTCGTTGGGGTTGAGTGAATCAACCATACCAATGCGTTGGCAGCAGCATCTTGGCGGGCAATTAGAGTGCAGTTTGGATACCAGCAATGGCGCTGTTTTCTTCTGTGGTGTTAGCAGTCCAGGTTAAACATCAGCATCAGTGCCCTGCTCTTCTTTGTTCCAAATAAATCCGAGAACCATGCTTGCATCAGTGGCAGTTCTTTGTTTTATCAGGCTGGTCAGGTTCGGATATTTCGGCGTTCTATTCTTCGTGACGCTGTTCAGGCCAATCTGTCTCATCAGCGATATTTCGTTGTTGCCCAAGCGGTTGGTGTCGCTAGCTTCATCGCAACGGCACAACAAAAGTTTAAACACCGGACTGGCTATACGCAGCCGCTCCTTATCCAACACCGGTTGCAGCCAGCCGGTTAAACAGACGTTCGGCGGTATCATGAATACTATGCTCGGAATTGCCGTCCTAACCCTGACTGTGGTCGCTTGGTTATTCTTCGAAAAGCGACGGATGAAGCGGGAGATTGAAAACATATTTCGCGATAGACCGTCGTTCTCAGATAACGACTTCTACGCAGCTTTTTTTCAAGACTCCGGCATTTCATGCGAGATAGTTTCAGGCGTAAGGGAAGTCCTTGCGGAGGAACTTAATGTTGATGTGACTCGGATGATTCCCAATGATGACTTCTCGGGTAACCTGCGATTCCTCTTGGACAACGATTCAATGATTGATGTTGCTCTTATCGAAGGACTCGAGAAGCGCTTCAAGATTACAATCTTGGATAAAGAAGCTGAGAACACCAAAACTATTCATGACATCATCGCTCTCGTGCATAGAAAGACGATATCCATATGACACCTAACAAATAGTTTAAGTCGTTCGCTTCGCTCACTGGGACGCGCATAAAAGCCGCGCGCCCCATAACTAAAATGTTATGCTTTTGAGTGGGGATTTATCTAACATCTGGAGCTTCACCATGAGATGGTTTTTCATAATATATATGGCAATGCTAATTTGCGGATGCAGTAATATTGAGTCATTCAAAAAAACAGACAGGGAGATGATTCAAACATTAAATAGTAAAACAACAGACTGTCAGAGAGAGTCGTGCATCAACTATGAAAAAGTAGACAAAATCCCTTATGGGGAAGTCCCATTTTTTACATATGATTCATCACATTACCATATTATTGATGAAAACAGCCAGGTTTTTAATTTTAATGGTGATAAGTCATATGTTCTATCATTGGCACTTCCACAGTTAGAAAATAACCTATCCATAAAAATAAAAAGTTTTGAAACAAACTCTGGAATGAGGATTTCCCAAGGTGGATTCTTTGTTCCCATTGTTGAATTTTATGACAAGGAATTTTTCCATATAAAAAGAGAAATTGCCAACAACTTTACTGTCAACGACAACCTTGCCGCATTAGATATATCTGTTGGATATGAAGGGAGCTTTGATCTACCGAAGGAAACGGCATATATCCTTATACATACATCAAGTAAATATTTTGGGCAATCAAAATCATATTGCTGGGATGGAAACAGATTTAGTCCTATTAATGGAGATGCTTGTGGGACTACCTATACAAGACCGAATATACCGGAAGGTAAGCTTATCGTTACGATACATTAGGCTTTGCATAACAACAAATTTAATTCGTTCGCTACGCTCACTTGGGACACCGCAAGCGGCGCCCATTAATTAGATGTTAGCCAATACGGAGTTTTATGAAATACCTATACGCACTAGCACCAATAATTTTATTATTAAATTCTGGATTCACCACGAAAGCACCCTTTGAAAACAAACCAACCGAGATAGATGCCAAAAGCATATTTAGCACAAATCTTTCCCCAACAAAAAACTCAATTGTTTGCAGCCTATTATTTGACGAGCAAAACTCGAAAGATAGGGACTTATCCAACATATCAATCATAATAAGAGATAAAAATGACAAGCCACCCATATCCCTTCAACTCATAACATCAGGGAAAAATAAAGTATCCTCACGCGTACTCGTAGCTAAGGATATGAACACTAAAGAAGAATCCTACATGGAAATTGCCAAAGTCCCAGCCCCACAGAAAAAGTTATTTCTCGGTCTTACATATTTGAATAATGGCTACTTTTTTGCTGGCTGGCAATCTGATGATCAGGAACAAGGGTCTACAAGTTTCAAAATTGACTACATTGACCCAGGCGCAGCAGAAGTAGTTGCTGCAGGAATAACACCAGGCGGCACCTGTATGAATATTTCTAGCCAGTAGGGAAAAATCACTGCTTCACCAAGTGAATATGAGCCTGTCTAACTATTAGTTCAAGCCGCTCGCTTCGCTCACTGGGACGCGCATAAAAACGCGCGCCCCATAACTATAATATGGTGCGGTTTGCCAAGTAATTGAGTGGTAGTAGCAAGAGTGGTTGCAATATCAGGCAATATTGAATCCTGATGGCCTTAGAGCTCGGTCATTGAGGTTAGGTGAATCATCCAAACCAATGCGCTATCAACAGCATCTTGGCGGGCGTTCAGTTCGAATACCAACAATGATGCCGTTCAGGCCAATCTGTTTCGGCAGCTCTATTCCGTTGTTGCCCAAGCGGCTGGCGTAGCTGGTTTCATCGTTACGGCACAACAAAAGTTTAAACACCGGACTGGCTATACGCAGCCGTTCCTTATTCAAAACCGGTTGCAGCCAATCGCTTAAAACAGCCGTCTGAGGTTCCAATTCCGGCTTTTTTAGAGTAGCTGTCGTATGTCAGAAATAAGGCTTCCGATGCAGGTGCGCCCCGCCCGCTTTAAGGACGGTGAGCAAGTCTTTGAAGTTCCAAAATCGATGGTCGAGAAAAGCGATGAAATGTTTCTAGGCCTACAGCTAGTCTGCAACCGTAGACTTTTTGGTTACTGCTTTCGATCCTTGATGCCCAAGTATTTCACTTCGATGGGACGCGACAGCGGGGTGATGATTCGCAGTTTCGTTCCCTCGGATGAAGTTCTCCCAGAGATGACGTTCCCAGGGGACATAGATCTACTGATAATTCCCTATGAGGGCGATGAGCTTATCGTCTCACAAACGCTAACGGTAGAGTTGAAAGCCGTTAGGGCAACGTATGCAAAGCAGGGAAAGTCACCGAACCAATACGGCTTCTCTCAGGCTACGGCAATGCTGGAAAAGGGCTTCCCATTTGTAGCCGTTGGCCATCTCATAGTGTCGGACAGTAGCCCGGAAGACAAATGGCGCACTGTGTTGGCTACACGAGTAATAGATGCGAAGGCAGGCACCGTTGAGGAGCCTTGGGCGGTTGTCCGGGACATGCTGCCGTCGGATCTAATCCATCGATGCTTTAGACGTCTTGAGGTGAACAGCAAACAGCCGCAGCTTGGTCTTTTTGCTGCATACATGGGAAACAACGAAACCTGGTCACCTAACGGAAAAGCTGCTGAGCGAAATCCGAAAGCCGCTGTGCACACCATGGAGGCTGTCGCTCGTTACTATTACGCTAACGCTAATAGTTTCTTCGACACTCCTAGATACTAAAGTATGAGCTCTATTCCCTGTCCCCTAACCATCGGTTCAACGTGGGCATGGTCTGCTGCTGGCCAGCCGGTTAAACATACGTTATGTGAATAGAAGAGTGTGATGATTGAAGTCACCGAAATTAAGAGTTTGGATTAGCAGCAAAGGAATATCATGCTCTACCTTATCTCGAAATATCTTATCACTGCTGGCATGATCGTCTTGATATCCGAATTAGCAAAGCGCAGTGATCGCGTGGGGGCTGTGGTTGCCTCCTTGCCACTGGTGACGCTATTGACCTTAATCTGGCTCTATATTGAAGGGCAATCTGAATCAAAAATCAGCAACCATGCGTATTACACCTTCTGGTATGTAATACCGACATTACCCATGTTTATTCTGTTCCCCTATTTACACGCCAAGTTTGGCTTCATTCTTACGTTGATAGCGTGCATTTTAATTACAATTATTTCATTCGTGTTATTTGCCTCGATTGTGAAACGATTTGGCATACACCTTATGTGACGGCCAAACAGTGAACCAATAGTTACCTCTTCACTTCCCTCTCATCGGACGCGCAACAGCACGCACCCCATCGCTAAAAATGGCGCCCCTTGATCCTTTCTTCTGGGCGCCACGTATCTGACCCTCTGATTTTCAAAACGGTGTTTATCCTGGGAGACACTGGCTTAACGCTCTGTTGTCACCCACGATTATCGTCATTGAGGGGCCGGTTATCGCGCGAAGCAACCGATGCACATCGGTTTTGTAAACAACCGTTCCTGTCGCCCTATATCCAAAGGAGAAGTGTATGTTCCAGTGGGGTAAGCAACGAGACGAGCTGCGCGCCTGTCAGCAAGAAAACGCGGCCCTGAGTGCGCGCATGACCGCCATTCGCGAGGCGATGGCCATGATTGTGTTCACTCCCCAGGGACTCGTCATGGATGCCAACGACAAGTTTCTACACCTGATGGAGTATCGGTTGGAGGAAGTACAGGGCGTTCATCATCGCCTCTTTTGCTCGGCAGAATTGGCCGCGAGTCGCGACTACCAGTTGTTCTGGCAACGTCTGGCTCGCGGCGAAAGCTTCACCGATAAGTTCCAACGCCAGACCAAGTCTGGCCGTCGTGTCTGGCTCGAGGCGAGCTATATGCCGGTGCGCGCGGCAGACGGCAGTGTGTCTCAGGTCATCAAGTTGGCGGCCGATATTACCGCGGCAGTCGACGACGCCCAGCAACAACATGCGCTGATCACGGCCATCAATCGTTCGATGGCCGTCATTGCCTTCAATCCACAAGGAGAAGTGCTGACGGCCAATGAAAATTTTGAGCAGGTGATGGGCTACCGGCTGGCGGAGCTTCGTGGCCAACACCATAGAATTTTCTGTCCCCCCGGTTTGGCGACCAGCAGCGAATACCTTGATTTTTGGGCACAGCTGAATCGAGGCGAGTTTATTAGTGGCCTGTTTGAACGACGTACTCGTACTGGCGATGTCATCTGGTTACGCGCAACCTACAACCCGGTGTTCGATGGATCAGGCAAGCTCTATCAAATCGTCAAGTTTGCCACGGATGTCACCACCCAGATCCGCCGAAATCAGTTGGAAAGTGAAGCGGCCCGCCAAGCGTATGCCTCCGCCTTGCAAACCAGCGACAGTACAAAGCACGGCCGCCAGGTGGTGAATGAGAGTGCGCAAATGATGTTAACGATCGCATCACAACTGCAGCAGGCCGCGGCCGCTATCACGGCATTGAACCAGCAATCGGATCGCATCAGCAACATAGTCGGCACCATCCGCAGCATCGCCGACCAGACCAATCTGCTGGCCCTCAATGCGGCCATCGAAGCTGCACGCGCCGGTGAGTTTGGCCGTGGATTTGCCGTTGTTGCCGATGAGGTCCGCAGCCTGGCCGCCCGTACCAGCCAGGCAACCGAGGAGATTGTGGAGGTGGTAAAACACAATCAGCAATTAACTCAAGCCGTGGTGGCGGGCATGGAGGCCAACCAGCAGCAGGCCGAGCAGGGGGTTGCCAGGGTTCAGCAGGCCGATCAGGTCATTGCCGACATCCAGCAGCAGGCGCTCTCCGTGGTCGAGGCCGTCAGCCATGTGGCACAGTCGCGGGAGGAATAGCGCCGAGACGGCATCACCAGCCGCGGCATCGGTGCGGTGTGCTAGCAGAGTTGGCCCCTGCGCAGGTTCCAGCGCCAACGCTACACTCGCGTTGTGCGCTGCGATAGGATGACAAGCAACCGTCACAGCGAGGAGCCCGATGACGATGACCCCTGAGCCAGCCATCGTGCAATTTCGTCCAGCCAGCGACGCCGATCTGCCCTATCTGCTCGCGTTGCGCCAACGCACCATGGATCCGCACTTTCACGCTGCCGGGCTCCCCTGCGCCGAGTCGGACCATTGGCTGCGGATCCGTCTGCGTTATGACTGTGCCCAGCTGATCCTGCTCGGCGGACAGCCGGTGGGGCTGCTCAAGCTGGTCCAGGAGGGGGCCATCTGGGATCTGATCCAGTTGCAGCTCACTCCCGAAGTACAGGGCAGCGGTCTGGGAAGCCGGCTCCTGCGTCAGATCCAGCACCAGGCTCGTCAAGCGCAGGCTGCAGTCCAGCTCAGTGTGTTCAAGAGCAATCCCGCGCTGCGGCTTTACCAGCGCGTCGGCTTCGTCATTGATGGCGAAGACACACACAGCTACCAGATGCTATGGCGGCCCGAGCGCAACACAGCCACATCTAACGGCCAACCATGACGATGAATGAATAAGACAATGTGTAAGGTAAGGAGTCCATGATGACCGCGCTTAAACCCATCCCGGCCGCCGATGTCGCCATCAACAGCGTAAAAACCCTGTATCCCGAACCCTTTGCCGCCCTGGTCGCGGGCCGGAGCAAACGCAAACTCGGGGAGCAGTTCGGATTAACGAACTTCGGCGTCAACTTGACCCAGCTCGCACCGGGTGCCATATCGGCACTCAGTCACCACCATTCCCGGCAAGATGAGTTCATCTACATTCTCTCCGGCACCGCTATTCTGCGCTTGGGTGACAACGAACAAGTCATGACGGCGGGGGATTGTATGGGTTTTAAAGCCGGCAGCCCCCTGGGCCATCAATTAGTCAACCGCTCTGCCGAAGAGGTGGTCTATCTGGAAGTTGGCGACCGGACTCCAGGCGATGCCGTCACCTATCCGGAGGATGACCTGGCGTTTAACGCCCGCGCCGATGGCACCTGGGCCATCAGCCATAAAGATGGCACTCCCTATTCAGACTAACGAGATGTCCCGAATAGCCGATCGCTCGCCACTGCGCGGGGGCGCCAAGGATGGCGTGATGCCCCCCATGGCGGAGTTCACGACAGGTCAGCCTGGCTTCCTGGTCGATGGCGCATAGTTAGGACCGGCGATTGAGACTTCAGGTATATAAATACGAGAAATATATGGCTATTGGTTTCAATAAATATTATGCGCTGCTGGCTGTTCTGCTATTTGGCGTGGAGTTGGTTATCGCCCTCTGGGTTCATGACACCCTGATCCGTCCATTTATCGGCGATGTTCTGGTGGTGATGTTCTTATTCTGCCTTTTGCGTACCGTTATTCAGATCAATAACCAGTGCTTGATTCTTGGAGTGCTGATTTTTTCTTATGCGGTGGAGATAGGCCAGTATTTCCAGTTGGCGCAATGGCTGGGATTGGCGCAATATCCTATCGCGCGCATTGTCATTGGCTCGACGTTCGATGGTATGGATTTGCTCGCTTATACGCTCGGAGCTCTGTTGTTATCTGCCACCCATATTATTGTCACTACAAAAACAAATTATATTTCATCAAACCCCAACAATGACAAACATTAAATACTGCCATCAGAGAAATATAAACACCATATGTCGCCGCAATGCCTTTTCACCGCAAGTCATGGTATAATGCGCAAAATATAGTTATCGCCGGATCTATCATGACCAAAGAAATTGATTATAGCAATAACCCACTGCACGGTTTGAGTTTAAAACAACTGACCACAGAATTGGTCGAGCATTATGGTTTTACCATTTTATATGCTTATTTAAATATCAATTGTTTTAAAAGCAATCCCAGTATCGATTCCAGCGTTAAATTCCTTAAAAAAACCGATTGGGCGCGCGAAAAAGTAGAAGCCTTCTATATGTACCAGTTCAAGAGCCTACCCCGCGCCTCGGCGGAGCAGTTTGAACTGCCGCCGCGCGATCGGATCGTTCCTGCCACCGACAAGCCAGGGGCTCCGGCCGAGCTGAGCCTGGAAGATGCCGAACGTTTGCGGGAAAAACGGGCCCAGAAAGCGGCAAGCCATCAGGCAAACCGTGGCAACAGTGCGCGCTCCGGCTCGAATGCACGCTCAGGCTCGGGCTCTCGTAGCGAGCCCCGTCGCGCAGCATCTGAAGTTCCCACCAACGCCGAAGGCAAAGTGGATCCCTGGGCGAAGTGGCGCAAGTAACCGGGACTCCGGCTCACCCGCGCCATTTCACTGCCGCTTGAGTCCAGACGCCATCCAGCGAGCTCTTACTGGTAGCCATAGTCCCTTCGGTTGCGGTATGGTCGAGCAAACAGTGAAAGGAGTCCTGATGATGGCGTTTGATATCTGGTTAGCGTTTTTTACCGCCTGTTGGGTGATCAGTCTTTCCCCGGGCGCGGGAGCCATCGCCTCCATGTCCAGCGGGTTGCAGTTTGGCTTCTTGCGTGGCTACTGGAACGTCATCGGCCTGCAGTTAGCGCTGGCGGTGCAGATCCTCATCGTCGCCGCTGGCGTCGGTGCGGTATTAACCGCCTCGGCGCTGGCCTTTAATCTGATTAAATGGTTCGGCGTGGCATATCTGGTCTACCTGGCCATCAAGCAGTGGCAACAACAACCATCCACCATTACCACCGAACAGCAGCAGCCGCAGGTCGATCCACTGGCCATGATCGTGAAAGGATTTCTGGTGAATATCAGTAATCCCAAGGCCATTGTCTTTATGCTGGCGGTATTGCCACAATTTATCGATCCGGCGCAGGCGTTAATCCCCCAATACGGCATCATGATGCTGACCATGATTGCGGTGGATATGATCGTCATGGCCGGATATACCTGTTTGGCGGTCAAGGTGTTATTATTTTTACGGACGCCACGGCAACAGCGGATATTAAACCGCAGCTTCGCCAGTCTATTTTTAGGGGCGGCATCCCTGCTGTCGTTTGTTCATCGCTAATCGCCACGTCAGCCGGGGAGAAGAATCGATGCTTGAATTGCGCCCCGGTTGTGAGTGTTGTGTTTTTTGAACAGGATTGGCTTTCGCAAATAAATACTTTCACTCGTCAGCTGACCCATTGCTTTATCACTAACCCTCACTACTATCAGTCAGGATGGCGACCCGTGATATTCTTTGCGCACGCGACTATTCGCCGACTGTTCACTGATGCTTTTACTTTGCCGATACGGCCCCTGATGTTGACAATCAGGATCCAATTGAAAGTCTTGCTATGGAATTTGCAGTATGGCGCATGAACGACAGGGATTGATGCGTTCATTATTCGACGAATACATCACCATGTATGCCTCGAGGGATGATCGATTAACCACGCGATTTAGTGATAACTTCAGTGGTTATGCCGGTAGCAGCGATATTCTCGTGACCGACAAAGCCGAGTGGATACGTATTACCCGCCTCGACTTCGCTCAAGTGCCAAAACCCCTGCGCATCGAGATGCTGGATTTATCCCTGCAGGATCTCGCCGACGATATTCTGGTCATTACCGCGTTTTTCCATATTCATCTGCCCGACCCGGAAGAAATACTCTCCCGCGAAACCGCCCGCCTGGTGCTGATATTCCGCCTCGAAGGCGAAACCTGGATGATTGCGCACAGCGGTATCTCCATCCCCTATGGCCTGGCCCATGGCGGCGAAATTTATCCCATGACCCGGCTGGAGGAGCGCAAGCGCGAGCTGGAGCAGCTGATTGAAGCGCGGACCCAGGAGTTGGCGGAAGCCAACCGGCAGTTGGAGATCCTCAGCAATACCGATGGCTTGACCAACATCGGGAATCGCCGCTACTTCGATCGCGTATTGCAAGAAGAGTGGAATCGCGGTCATCGCGCTGCAACGCCGTTAGCCTTGATCATGCTCGATATTGACTACTTTAAACGGTTCAACGACCACTATGGTCACCTGGCGGGTGATGCTTGCCTACAACGGCTGGCCCATGCGTTATGCCAGTCTGGCCGTCGTGCCGGAGAGTTGATCGCCCGCTATGGCGGCGAGGAATTTGTCGTCCTGCTGCCCAATGCCGATAGCCGGGCCGCCCTGGATACCGCCCGCCATATCCAACGCGTGCTGACGGATTTGGCAATCCCCCATCACCAGACCAGCCCGGGTATTGTCACGGTGAGCCTGGGTGTGGCCAGTATGATCCCGAGCAGCGACTATTCCCCCGTCGAACTGGTTCGCCAAGCCGATGCGGCTCTGTATCAGGCGAAACAATCCGGGCGTAATTGCATTCGCAGTTATGGATAACGCCTCAACACGGATCGTCGTTGAATGAACAATATAGGACTAAGCAGGATCCAGTATTCATATTGGCGACTTGATCCGCGATGAAGATGAACGTCGCAATAGAGCGAGTTCAGAATATTGAAAAAATATTCACATCATTAGATGGCCGATGAATTAATCATGATAAATTCATGAACCATTATTTTAATCAGGGAGCACAACGTATGGATAACTCGGTAGCAATCAAACCCACCACCGAAGGCACTGCCAAGCTGGTTTATATTTTATATCTGGTCGGTATCGTCTTTGGTATTACCGGTATTGTTGGCGTCGTCATGGCGTATATCAACAAAGACGAGGCCCCGGACTGGCTGAAAAGCCATTACCAATTCCAGATCCGCACCTTCTGGATTGGCGGTCTCTATCTGCTGATCGGCACCCTGCTCTCCGTGATCCTGATCGGCTGGCTGGTGATCCTGTTCTGGGTGGTCTGGCTCATCGTTCGCGCCGTCAAGGGCATGAAATTCCTGGATGCCAAGGAAGCCCACCCGAATCCTAGCGGCTGGATGTTCTGACGCATCGCGCAATCCGGGATAAAAAGCCTCGAAAGAGGCTTTTTTCATGGCCGAGAAAACCTTCTTGTCGCTGTGGGTACACCAACAGGGCGACAAGCGCTATCATAGCGCCCCCTGGACAGTCCGCTGTCCTGATCCATCCCCGCAGCATGGGTCGTTTGGCCCGGCCGATTTATTCCATTGATGAAAGGTGCAGCATGAGCAATTTACCCCAGTGTCCCCAGTGCAGTTCAGAATTTACCTATGAAGACGGTAGCATGTATGTCTGCCCGGAATGCGCCCATGAATGGTCTCAGAACGCCGTCGAAGAGGTCGAAGAAAAGCGCGTGATCCGCGACTCGGTCGGTAACGAACTGCAAGATGGCGATACCATCACGGTGATCAAGGATCTGAAAGTCAAAGGCTCCTCCCTGGTGATCAAGGTCGGTACCAAGGTCAAGAACATCCGTCTGGTGGATGGTGATCATGACATCGACTGCAAGATTGACGGCATCGGCGCCATGCAGCTCAAATCCGAATTTGTGAAGAAGGCCTGAGGCCTGTCGTCCTTGAATGGCCCCTCGTCCTGTGCGAGGGCCGTTCACTCCCCGACACACTACTCACCGCTCACCGCTCACCGCTCACCGCTCACCGCTCACCGCTCACCGATATGTTCCAGCCGAGACCGGCAATTCTCCATTTATCTGCTTGATTTGCCCGTATTTTTATGCAAAAAAGGCAACCTCTTCTACCCTTAGACTGACCGGTCAGCCACTTGCGGAGCTCTTATGCCAGCCGAAACAACCTCGTTGCCGGGAGGCAAACTCACCCTGGTATTCCGGATCGAACCCGGCTGCCTGGGACCGGATGGCAAAGACTATATCGAGGAGTTCTGCCTGCTGGTGCAAAAAGCCTTCGAGCAGACCCACCAGCGCACCGTGGTGCTGGAGATAATTCCCCGTTTCGACAAGCAGTTACCGGAAACTGAATATCGGATTGGCGAACGAGGACTGAGCAAGGAAAAAGCCGCACGTCTGCTGGCGGCGCTGGGCAAAGATCTCGATGCCCTGGAGAGTCAGCTCAATGACGCCCTGCCGAATCTGATTGAGCACTACTTGGCACGCGGATAACAGGTCTCCTCCCCCGCCAGCTGATTGGTCACGATCATCCCCTCGCCTTCTCCTGTGCTGACCCAGGCCTGCAGCGCCTGAACCCGTGCTTGCCATTGAGGCTCCAGGCCTCTGCAACCGCCCGGTAAGCGGACCAGACAGCCTGCTATGCTTGATTCATCAAGGCGTGCATCATCAAGCCGCGGGTGCCACCCGCCCACTTCGTCATGGAGAACGCATCATGGATCTGATCCAGATGGCTAGTAGCGCCACGCTCGGGCTGTTTTTCGGCATGCTGCTGTTTTTGGAGATCGGTCGCCGGATTGGCTTGCATCACCTGGCCCGTGAAGGAGGCTTGGCGCGTGGCGTCAGCACGGCAGAAGGTGCCGTCTTCGCCCTGTTGGGCCTGCTGATCGCGTTCACCTTCTCCGGTGCCGCCAGCCGTTTTGAGGACAGGCGCCATCTCATCACCGAGGAGGCCAATGCCATCGGCACCGCCTATCTGCGCCTCGATCTATTGCCTGCCGCCAGCCAATCCCGGCTACAGAAATTATTTTACGACTATACCGGGGTGCGAGGGCATGTGTATCACAATGCCAAAGACCTGGTGGGAGTACAGCAACGACTAAATGAAACCACCCGGCTGCAGAATCAAATCTGGCAACAGACCCTGCTTGCCGCTCGGGCACCTGAAGCCCCTGCCCACGCCATGATGCTGTTGGTACCGGCCCTGAACGAGATGATCGACATCACCACCACCCGCTGGATGGTGACCCAGAACCATCCGCCGCTGGTGATATTTTTGCTCTTGGCATTTCTGAGTCTGATGGGCTCGTTACTGATTGGCTACGAGATGGCGGAAAATCCGCACCGCAGCTGGCTCCATTGCGTCGCCTTCGCCTGCATCATGTCGTTATGCATCTATGTGATTGTCGATATGGAATTCCCCCGCTTGGGGCTCTTCACCATTACCGCCGCCGATCAGGTGTTGCTCGATCTGCAGGCCAGCATGCTGCCGGATCTGCAGAAATAAGCCCTCCACCGCGGTAACAGCCGCCATCGGACAGAAGCAGTGGCTACCACATGCCCGGGGCCGGACATGTGGTATCGCCAGGAGTAATTCCTAGCTGTAGCTGTGGCAGTTCTTCGGACAGACCCGGGAGCAGGCGCCGCAGCCGATGCAGTCATCCGCATCGCTGACGGTCATCACCATGGCGACATCATCCTGATCTTCATCATCGAAGTCGTCCCCCAGTACTTCACTTTTTTCTTTTAAATCAAAAACATCCCGTGAACAAACTTTATAGCAACGGCCACAGCCGATGCAGGTGGCGTAGTTCACAGCGGTCACAAACTTCGGCTGCCACGGCTTGCCGCCGCGGGTCAGACCGGTAATGGTGGTGGTCATGGGCACAACTCTCCTTGTGGTTGGAAAACGGGTTACTCCTCATCCCAGCTGGAATGCTCCAGCGCCTGGATGCGGTCGGGATCGCGGTTCCGGCTCTTGCGCTCGGGGGCGGCCTGACGCGCTGCGGCAGGCCACTGCAACTGCAATTGGCGGATCAACTGACTGATGGGAGTTCCCGCGTCCACCCGGATGGCGCGAATACCCGCCGCCAGCAGTTGACGGAACACCGACTCCCCCACCGCTACGCAAAACACGGCGAAACAGTCGTGGATCACCTCCATCCGGCTCTCCAGCTTGGCCAGGCTGTGTCCCTGCTCGATACGAAATTCGGTCACCTGCAGCAACTCGGCGCGCTCTGGCTCGACGCCATACACCAGCAGAGCCTCGCAGGAGCCGAAATGCTGATCGACACGCTTGTGGTCGGCACTGGCAAACGCCACTTTCAAGGTTGCCGTCTGGGGATCACTCAGGGTTAATTGCCGTTCGATATGGTTAAACCCCTCGATGTGACTAGCCCCCTTGGTGTGATCAGAACCATTCATGTGATCAGACCCCTTGATGTGATCAGACATAGCGCAGCTCCTCGGCCATCAACTCGGCAGTAAATTGTTGTTTGAGCGGAGAATGGTGTACCGCACGGCCATTACAGCGCTCCTGCATCAGATTGCCAATCTCGAACAGGGTATCGCGCATACCGGCATACCCCTGACGGGTGCGCCGGAACTCGCCCATGCGGTCATAAATGGGAAAGCCGATACGCAGCAGCGGAATATCCAGCTCGGCCGCCAAATCAGCGCCATGGGAGTTGCTGAGCAATAAATCCACCGCACGGGCGGTTAACGGCCCTGACGCACGCGGGTCTATGCCATCGACCAGATCCTGCAGATCGCCGATGCGGACCGACTCCACCGGCAGCCCGGCAAGCCACGGCTGATTCACCGGCGCCACCACGCTGCAGGGGTGCAGACCGACGCTCTGGGCAAAGCTGACCCAGGCCATCAGTAAGTCAGCCTCCGCACCGATCGCCATGCGCCGACCATTAACCCAGGTGTGGGTATCGATCATGGCATCCTGCAACTGGCCGCGACTGCGTTCGATCCACTCCGGCACCGGGCGCTCGGCCAGGCGCTGCAGGGTGAGAATGAAGCGATCCATCTCGGCCAGCGTCATCAGATGGGCAAAACTATGGCTCTCCACACCGGTGCGTTTTTGTAACAGCTGACCGGCTCGAGCCAGAGACGGGCCGATCACCAGAGTGGCGGCACTCTGCCCCAGCTGGCGCAGTGCCAGCACATCGGTGCCGCCTTGTGACACCGGCAAATAGTCACCACGGGCCAGATGACCATCCATGGAGTGAGCCAGATCCGGTACCAGTACCGGCTGCAGGCCAAAGGCTTCCACATAACTGCGGATGAGCTCGATATCGCCGGGAGTCAGCATATGACTGAGCAGCAGGTTCACCCGCTTCTTGCGCAAGGTACGCACCGCCTGCTCGGGCACCAGTTGCTCAATCAAGGCTTCGACCAGGGTGGCAAAACCATTCTCCATGGAGCCATAGAAATCGGGGGTGTTGAGGTGCACCACCTCGATCCGGTCATGCTTGGGATAACTCAGGCGGAACGCCTTGATGGCCCGGGTCATCTCGGCGCCCTGGGCCTCGGCCAGCCCCGAGCTCATCAGCACGACAATGCGTGGATTGCTGCGCTCGCACAGGGTCGCGAGTGCCTGCAGAATATTGTCGTCGGAGCCCATGATGGTGGTGATGGGATCCATAGCCGTGGACTGCAAGGGCACCGGCTCATGAAAATGCTGGATAAAGAACACCTTGGCAAAGGCACTGCAGCCTTGCGCGCCATGAATGAGCGGAATGCAGCGATCCAGTCCCAGACTACCGAGGATGGCCCCCAGCGGTTGTCCGCTCTTGATCGGGCGGGTGGCAACCGGTTTGTTCGGTTTGATGATCAGCGCCATAACAACCTCCTATCCCTGAACCGTCGTGTGCCATGGCGCACGACTCTTGGCCTGGGGCCAGATCGGGCTTTCCAGGGTCAGACAAATCTGCCGCGCCAACTCCACCATGCCGTCATAACCGGCAAAGGCATGTTCCCGCTCCTGATTCACATCTAAAAACGGCAGCTTGGCCTTGTAGGCGGTATACATGTTGCGGCCCCCCGCAATCATCAGATCGGCGCGCTGCTCGTGGGCCACATCCAGCAGCAGACGCGGATTGCCCTCATCCAGCATGATGGCATCCTCCCCCATCAGCTCGCGGATCCGCGCCTTGTCCTCTTCAGTAGATTTGCGGGTGCCGGTGGCTACCACAATCATCCCCAGATCCTGCAACGCCGACACCACGGACCAGGACTTGACGCCGCCGGTGTAGAGCAACACCCGTTTACCGGTCAACCGAGGCCGGAACTCTGCCAACTGCGCTTCGACCCGCGCCTCTTCGCGGGCGATCAGCGCCTCGGTACGCGCCTGCAGATCCGGATCCTGCAGTCCCTGAGCGATGGCTCGCAGGGAGTCGGACATATCGCGCACGCCGTAGAAACTGCCTTCAAACCAGGGAGTGCCGAAGCGGTCTTCTAATTTTCGCGCCACATTGATCAGCGCCCGGGAGCAGACCAGCATGTTCAGTTCACTGCGATGGATGGTCTGCACCTCGGCAAAGCGCGCATCGCCGGCCAGGGTGCAGAGCACCCGCACCCCCAGCTCATCCAGCAGCGGCAATACATTCCAGAACTCTCCGGCGATATTGAACTCGCCCACCAGCGCGATACTGTGGCCCCGTGCGGCGGGGATGGCAAAATGCTCCGGCCAGGGCGCCGGCTCCCGGTGGCCGATCACCCGATCCACCATCACATCGCCGGCAATCCGGTTCCCGAGATTCTTGCTGCCATAGAAGCCGGCGGCATCGACCGCGATCACCGGCACGCCCAGCTTGTCGGCGGTGACCCGGCAGATGGCCTCGATATCATCGCCTTCCATCGCCGGAACACAGGTGTTGTAAACAAAGACTGCCGCCGGTTGGTAGCGCTCGACGATCTGTTTGATGCCGTGGTAGAGACGTCGCTCACCCCGGCCCATGATCACATCCTGCTCGCTCAAGTCGGTGGTAAACCCCAACCGGAACAGGGTCGGCCCGGAGCTGTGAGTCCCGCGGTTATCCCAGGAGCTACCGACACAACCGATGGGGCCGTGCACCACATGGGCGACATCGGCAATGGGTAATAAAGTGATTTGGGCACCATCGAAGGCACAGCCCCCCGCCGTGGCCCCCGGCTTGGGCGCGCTACAGCCCGATTTGGATTTACCGTTGTGCTGACACCCAGGCTCATCCATCAATGCAGCGATCTCATTTCCCTTCATAACCACTCCTTGTGGGATACGACCGAACCGATTGCTTACCCTCGAGATAAGCCTGCAAGAGGTACTGCAAGGGACAAACCAAATATAAGACAATGATTTTTATAGTTTTATTTTTGTAGCGTTTCAGACATGAGCGACAAGTGCCAACGCTTGTACTATTCACCACAGATCCGTCACCACAGCGTCAGTCGCCACAGCACCGGGGATACGTCTTCTGCATCCACACCGGGAAGCCCTCCCCGGAGGGAAGGCATCGGGACGACCCGCCCCCCAGCCAAGAGTCGTCCCGAGCCTTGTAAACCTGTGATGAGATTTCCGCGAGGTGCAGCCAGCTTCCCTCTGGAGGCTGGCCGATTGAGCGACCGGCATGGAAGACAAGGGAAACCAGAAAAATCCCTGCCATGACGGGTTCGGATCTGCTGAAGTAAGATGCCGCACCGCTTATGGATGTGCGCCCGGAGTTCGGGCTGGCGCTACGTGCTCCCCCCCCAGCAGGGTTCAGCCTTATTCCTCGAGTTCCAGATCGAAACGGCTGGCCAGGTCATCCTTGCGGCCGAGCGCCTTGGCGAGCCAGGGCGGCAGTTGACCTTGCAGCAGTTGGGTCAGATCCTCCAGCTGGGTCCGGATGGTGGGATCGCGTTTGATCTTCACCGGATGAATACCGTGGCGGATCACCCGAGCCGCGGCAGGGCCGCCAATGGCTTCACAAAACAGCAGGTGGCAGCCTTGCAACAACTCGGCCCGAGCCTCGTTACCTTCACTGCCAGAGGTTCCGGTCTCCTGTTTCCACGCCGAGTAGCGGCGGATGTCGATAAGCCGGGTACCCTGATCACTCACTTGATAGATGAAGAACAGCGGGCAACTGCCGAAGTGGCCATTGACCAGCACGCCATCGGTGGAGGCAAAGGCAACCCGTAACTGGCCACCCCCTTCACCAGGTGGCAGCGGGCGCGGATCCAGATGCGCCGGCAATTCCCCGTGCAACGTCGCCAGCAGTTGCGGCCACAGGCTGGCATCACGCTGTGCCAGCTCCGGTAATGCCCGCTCCTTGAGCTGCTCCAGCGTCAAGGCATCGAGCCCGGCCGTATTCAGCGGCCCGCTCAGCAAGGAGCAGACCCAATCAAACAGTTTGACCTGATCCAGATCGGGAACCTGTTGTGCCAGCGCCAGCAGACGCCAATAAACCTGACTTTCCAACAGCGTACTCATGGGGAGCTCCTTGTCATCGTAACCGCGGCATCATCGCAGCAGCGGTGTCATCGCAACAAACATAGGTGTCGTTAATCCTCACCCTGGGCCCGGGTCAGGCGCAGAGTGGTCGGCAGCGAGGGCATTGCTGCCAGCGGTGCCAGATAGAAGGATTGGCCGTCAGCCAGGTCAATACGCCCGCCCCAGCAATCCTCTTGTTCAAATTCGATGGCGGTGATCTTGGTTTCCAGATCCCGCTTGGCGATGTAACAGTAGAGGCCATCGGCCTGCTGACGAAACATGATGTTGGGCATGGTCTCTCCTTGATGACCCATTCCTGCAGCAGGAACCGGCCAGACAATCGCACACAAAAATACGGGCGGGAGCCAAGCTCCCGCCCGTTGTCGCCTTAGCGAACCAGGTCGAAGTTGTAGTCAGTCTTGCCCAGTTCCATGGTTTCCTGATCCAGACGCTCCAGTACCGCGTTCACCAGGGTGGTGACGATGTACATGCCGCCCTCATAACCCCAGGTGGTCATGCGGTGCAGGTGGTGGCGGTCAAAAATCGGGAAGCCCAGGCGAATCAACGGCACTTCAAACGCCTTGCCCTTGGCCAGGGTGTCGCGCTGGATGAACTTGCCGTAGGAGTTGCCAATCAGGAAGTCCGGCTTGTTGGTGAACATCAAGGAGCGCAGGTGCCACAGATCGCAACCGACGTAGATCTCGCTGTTCTGACCATATGGAGAGGCGTCCAGCACCTTCTTCAGGGTCTTTTCCCACTTCTTGGAGCCGTTGTGGCACAGGATCACGGTCGGCTCGGCACCCAGCTCCAGCAGGAACTTGGTCAGACCCATCACGTAGTCCGGATCCCCGTACAGGGCAAACTTCTTGCCGTGCAGCCAGGTGTGGGAGTCGGTGATCATATCCACCAGACGGCCGCGCTCGGTAGCCAGTGATTCCGGGATGGGCTTGCCGGTCAGCTCGCTGACCTTCATCAGGAACTCGTCGGTGGCTTCCAGGCCGATGGGCACGTTCAGGGCAGAGCCAGGCTGACCCCAGGTCTCGGTGACCACTTTCTTGGTCTTCACCAACTGCCAGGGTTGCAGCAACAGGGTGTCGATGGCGTTCGGTGCATCCACCATTTCTGCCTGGGTGGTACCACCGGCATACATGCGATATTCACCATCGGCCGGGGTATCCAGCACTTCTGACGGGTCGGAGAGCAAGGACGCGGAGACGCCCATTTCGGCCATCATGCGCTTGAGTACCCGGTAGTTGCCCAGATAGGTATCAAAACCGGTGACCAGGTTCAGCTTGCCGTTGCTGCCCACGGTTTTGGCTTCCGGTGCCAGGGTGCGGCAGAAGCCTTCGAACATGTTGTCCCAACCGGTGACATGGCTACCGACGAAGCTTGGCGTGTGCGCATAAGGCACCGGCACTTCGCTCGGGATGAAGTTGTCTTTCTTGGCGTTGTTGGTGAAGGCTTGCAAGTCGTCACCGATAACTTCCGCCATACAGGTGGTCGATACCGCGATCATTTCCGGCTTGTAGAGCGCATAGGCGTTCTGCAGACCGTCGTTCATGTTGGCATGGCCACCGAACACAGCCGCGTCTTCGGTCATGGAGTCAGACACGCAGGCGACCGGCTCCTTGAAATGACGATTGAAATAGGTACGGAAGTACGCCACACAGCCTTGTGAACCATGCACATAAGGCAGTGTCTTCTCAAACCCTAGGGAGCACAGCACGGCGCCCAGAGGCTGGCAGGCTTTGGCCGGGTTGATGGTCAACGCTTCACGCTTGAAGTTCAGCTCCTGGTACTCGGCCGTGGTCGTCCAGTCAAAGACTTCCTGAACCTTGCTCTCGCCATGGGCTTCTTCGAAACGGCTCTTCTTCGCCGCAAACAGATTCTGATATTCCTCCTGTTCGAACAGGGGATAACAGGGTTTGATGTTCTCAATATTCTGACTCATATCCATCTCCTCCCGCGCCACTCATCTGTGAACTAACGGGTTACAAGGATTGCCATCCTGCCCTTAGGCAGACTTCTTCCATGGTGGGGTCTGTTGGGACCAGCACGGATTATTCAACGTCATGTCCATATCGCGGGCGAAGATGGCAAAGCCGTCATAGCCGTGGTACGGGCCGGAATAATCCCAGGAGTGCATCTGACGGAATGGAATACCCATCTTCTGGAAGATGTACTTTTCCTTGACGCCAGAGCCGATCAGATCAGGCTTGATGGCCTTGACGAACTCTTCCATCTCGTAGCCGGTGACATCGTCATACAGCAAGGTGGCTTCTTTGAGCTCCGGCAAAGTCCGGTCGTAGTCATCGTTGTGGCCGAATTCATAACCGGCACCGACGATTTCCATACCCAGATCTTCATAGGCACCGATGACATGGCGAGGACGCAGACCGCCCACATACAACATCACCTTCTTGCCTTGCAGACGTGGCTGGTACTTGGCAATCACGGCCGCAGTCTGTGCTTCATACTTGGCGATGACCGCTTCGGCATTCTTCTGGATGGTTTCATCGAACTGGGCTGCAATCTTGCGCAGCGACTCGGAAGTCTTGGTCGGTCCGAAGAAGTTGTACTCCATCCATGGGATCCCGTACTTTTCTTCCATATGGCGGGAGATGTAGTTCATGGAGCGGTAGCAGTGCACCAGGTTCATCTTCACCTTGGTGGTGTTTTCCATCTCCGGCAGGGTACCGTCACCGGACCACTGAGCCACCACACGCAAACCAATCTCTTCGAGCAGGATGCGGGAGGACCAGGCGTCACCACCGATGTTGTAGTCACCGATGATGGCGACGTCATAAGGGGTGCCTTCGAATGCTTCACCATCACGGTTCGGCAGGATCCAGTCACGGATCACGTCGTTGGCGATATGGTGACCCAGGGACTGGGAAACACCACGGAAGCCTTCGCAACGCACCGGAACCACCGGCTTGTCGATCTTCTTGCTCGCTTGCTTGGAGACGGCTTCGATGTCATCACCGATGAGGCCGATCGGGCACTCGGACTGTACCGAGATCCCCTTGGTCAGCGGGAACAACATTTCCATCTCTTCGACAATCTTCAGCAGCTTCTTGTCGCCACCGAATACGATGTCCTTCTCCTGAAAATCGGAGGTGAAGTTCATGGCGCCAAAGCTGTCCACCCCGGTGACACCGGTGTAGTAGTTACGACGGCCACCGCTGGAGTACATGCCACAACCGACCGGACCGTGGGACAGGTGGATCATGTCCTTGATCGGGCCGAAGACCACGCCCTTGGAGCCGGCGTAGGAACAACCACGAGCGGTCATGACGCCCGGCAGGGACTTACGGTTGGAGGTGATGCACTTGCTGGCCTTTTCCAATGAGGGGTCATTGGCGGTCAGGTGCTTTTTACGATCTTTGCGCGCCTTCTCGGGGTAGATCTCCAGCACTTCCTGGATCAGCGCTTCATTCTGTTCACGCGTTCTGTCTGTCATTGCTTTCTCTCCCTTGCGGAGGATTTCCGGGCCGACCAGCGCCGGCCGCGGAAATCACAGGACTCAGGCTACCGCTTCTTCTGCTGCGGTCTTGCCGATGATGCTTTCGTCTTCCTCGTCCATGATGCCGAACTCCATCAGCAGCGCTTCGAGTTCGTCCATGGTGACCGGGGTCGGGACCACCAGCAGCTTGTTGTCCACCACCTTGCGGGCCAGAGTGCGGTACTCGTTGGCTTGCTTGGCATTCGGGTCATATTCGATGACGGTCATGCGGCGGATTTCGGCGCGTTGTACCACGTTGTCACGGGGTACGAAGTGAATCATCTGGGTACCCAGCTTGTCGGCCAGGGCGATGATGAGTTCATCTTCACGGTCGGTTTGACGGGAGTTACAGATCAGGCCCCCCAGACGCACGCTACCGGACTTGGCATACTTCACGATGCCCTTGGAGATGTTGTTGGCGGCATACATCGCCATCATTTCGCCAGAGCAGACGATGTAGATTTCTTGTGCCTTGTTTTCGCGGATTGGCATGGCGAAACCGCCACACACCACGTCACCCAGCACGTCATAGAATACGAAGTCGAGGTCGGCTTCATACGCGCCTTCTTCTTCCAGGAAGTTGATGGCGGTGATAACACCACGACCGGCACAACCAACTCCTGGCTCAGGACCACCAGACTCGGCACAGCGCACGCCGCCGTAACCGATCTGCAGCACGTCTTCGAGTTCCAGATCTTCTACAGAACCCTTTTCCGCGGCCATTTCCATGATGGTATTCTGGGCCTTGGCGTGCAGGATCAGACGGGTAGAGTCGGCCTTGGGGTCACAACCGACGATCATCACCTTCTTGCCCATTTCAGCCAGAGCGGCGACCAGGTTCTGGGTAGTTGTGGACTTGCCGATCCCACCCTTGCCGTAAATTGCACATTGACGAAGCGCCATGTCGATATCTCCTTGTTGACAGTTGACGCTTATCTAATTGCACGGCTTGTACCAATTGCAGAAAAACAAATAAATTATTGTTTTATATAGATATTTTATTTGAATGACTGGCTTTGGGCAGCGAGGAAGAAAACAAACACGCGCTATTTGTACGGAAAAGTACAACAACCGACACAGCCATTGTCGCACTGGCATGGCAGTTGGCCCCGGCCTGCCAACCCCACACAAAGGCTATTTCCCGGTGACCCGTTGGACATGAGGAGCGATGGAGTCAGGACGAATCGCAGACTCCACGCCCATTTCGAGAGTCTGCTCATGCAACACGTCATCGGGATAGCGCAAAAACAAAACCCCGGCACGCAGGCCGGGGTTTTGCTTCAAACCAACAGGGATTGTGGATTATGCCTGCTCGAGCACCGGCTCGGTCGCAACCGGCTGACTGGATAAAGCGAGAATTTCTTCCTCGCTCAGCTCCTCACCCAAAGCCCCTTCGCTACGCGCGACCACCGCAGCGGCAATCGCATTGCCCAGTACATTGGTCGCCGAACGGCCCATATCCAGGAAATGGTCGATACCCAGCAACAGCAAAATGCCCGCTTCAGGAATATGGAACTGGGACAGGGTGGCAGCAATCACCACCAAAGAGGCCCGAGGCACCCCGGCCATGCCCTTGGAGGTCACCATCAATAGCAGCAACATGGTGATCTGCTGGCCGAAGGAGAGATCGATGCCATAGGCCTGGGCAATAAACAGGGTGGCAAAGGTGCAATACATCATGGAGCCGTCCAGATTGAACGAATAACCCATGGGCAGCACGAAACTGGCGATACGCTTGGAACAACCAAAGTGCTCCAGGCGCTCCAGAGTCTTGGGATAGGCGGCCTCGGAGCTGGCGGTCGAGAACGCCAACAGGGCCGGTTCACGAATACTCTTGAGCAGGCGCAGTACACGTCCCCCCAGGAACAGAGCCCCCATTCCCAACAGCACAAACCACAGCACACCGATAGAGAGGTAGAACTGTGCCATAAAGGTGCCATAGGTGGAGAGGATACCCATCCCCTCTTTGGCGACCATGGCCGCAATGGCCGCGAAGACGGCCAGCGGCGCAAATGCCATCACAAAACCGGTGACCTTGAGCATGATATCGGCGGTGGCGGACATCAGCTTGACCACAGGCTTGGCTTTATCGCCCAACGAGGCGGCAGCCAAGCCAAAGAACAGCGAGAAGACGACAATCTGCAGGATCTCGTTATTGGCCATCGCCTCGACCACGCTCTTGGGAATAGCGTGAGTCACGAAATCTTTCAGGGTAATGGCACCAGCCGAGATACCGCTGCTGGCGGAGGTGTCCGGCACACTTAAGGCGAGACCCACCCCCGGCTGCAGCAGGGTGACCATGATAAGACCCAGACTCAGGGAGATCAGCGACGCGGTCAAAAACCAGCCCATGGTTTTCGCACCAATGCGTCCAACCGTCTTGCTATCCCCCATCTTGGCAATTCCCACCGTCAGGGTACTGAACACCAAGGGGGCAATAATCATCTTGATCAGACGCAAGAAGATATCGGTCAAAATGGTGATGTTGGCAGTAAAGCTGGTAATGGTGGCAGCATCCGGCGCCAGGGCACGTACCAGGTGGCCAACCAGAATGCCAAGCAGCATGCTGATCAGGATCGCAGCTGTCAGTTTGTTCATTTTCATACGGGATCATCCAGATTCGATGGAACTAAGATGCGGCAATATCCGCCTGTCAGGACAGAAACTACCGCTGGCAATCGGGAATAATGCCGAGCAACGATCGGAAAAACCAGAAAAATACAGCACAAGAGATGATAATTTGAGCAAATTAACAGCCTATTAACCTACCGCAATAGGTATGAAACGTAAACGGTAGCTTAACGAATCCATAATCCCGACTTGGGCCACAGCGCAGATCCCGCTAGCATGATGATCTGCATCGTGCGCAGGGATCTGACCTTTGCCTTGCCATGCTCACCCGGCAGTCAGCCACAGGAGCCCCTTATGAGAACAATGCGATTCCCGTTGACCGTTTTAGCCAGTGGCCTGCTGTTGCTCGGCGGCTGTGGCAAAACCACCGAGCGCCCCCCCGCCATTGGTATGGCCAATCCAGCGGCCGTCTATTGTGCCCAGCAAGGCGGCAAGAGTGAGCCGGTGACCTCGGAAGCCGGACAAAGCAGTAACTGTCACCTGCCCGATGGCCGGGTCGTCGAGGAGTGGGCCCTGTATCGTGCGGCTCATCCTGCCTCTACGGCAGGTGCCGAGAACTAACCTCTAGGCCGTAGAAACGCCACGCAGTAGAAACGGCACCCAGTAGAATCGCCAGTCACCGAACACAGGATCGGTTGACCATGTCGCAGCAAGATTGCCAAAACAACGCGGGATCTCAAAAACAACACGGGCGCCGAAGCGCCCGTGTTGTTTTGCCTTATTCTCGGACCGCCAGGATTAGAGCAATCCTTCTTCTTGCATGGCTCTTTGTACCGAAGGGCGCGCCAATACCCGCTCCCGGAAGGCCAGCAGGTGCTGATAGGGGCTGAGATCAAAGCCGACAATCGCCGCCCAGTTACTGACCACCAACAGATAGGCATCGGCAATGCTGAAGGTGCCATCCGCCAGATAGGGCGAGTAGGCCAGCACGCCATCGACATGGGCGAAGCGGGCGGCTAGTCGTTCACTGATCTGGGCTTTGTACTCTTCGGGAGTTTGCTTACCAAACAGCGGCGAAAAGTTTTTATGCAACTCGCTGCCGATAAAGTTCAGCCAGGCCAACAGACGATAGCGGGCCACCTGCCCGGCCGGTGGTACCAAGCCTGCTGCCGGAACCAGATCGGCCAGATAAAACAGGATTGCCGAGCCTTCAGTCAGGATCTCGCCATTATTCAGCTCCAGAACCGGCACATAGCCCAAGGGGTTAATGGCCAGGAAATCACGACCATCGGCGATGGTTTTATTGCGCAAATCAACCCGCTCCAGGGTATAAGGCAGACCGGTCTCACACAGAATAATGTGAGAGGCTAAAGAGCAGGCTCCAGGGGTGTAGTAGAGTTTCATGGGGACTCCAAAGGATCACAAAAACAGCGCGACAACAGACCCCAGCTTCGATCATCCCCCGCCGTCATGGCAACCCTTTTTTCCGGACTTTTCCGATTTTTCCGTCGCCAGCTCATCGAGGATCGGGCAATCCGGTCGCTCGTCGCCGTGACACTGACTCACCAAACGACGCAGACTCTGTTGCATCTGCTGCAGCTCGACAATCTTCTGCTCCAGCGCCTGCAATTGCGCCTCGGCCAGTGCCTTGACCTCCTGACTGGCTCGGCCGCGATCCCGCCACAGGATCAGCAGCTCGGCAATCTGCGGCAGACCAAATCCCAAACTACGGGCCTGACGGATAAACCGGATCTCGTGCAGCGCCGTCTCATCGTAATAACGGTAACCCGCCGCCGAGCGTAGCGGCGCCGGAATAAGGCCCAGCGACTCGTAGTGACGGATCATCTTGGCGGTCACGCCGCTGCTGCGGGCGACTTCGCCGATGGTCATTCCCTTGCGGCGTCGCTCCTCGGGCTCCACACTCCGGGGGAATGGTAAGCGAAGAGAATTATTGGTCATGGCCGGGCTCCTTATCTGTCACTGCGGGTGGGGCAGTCGGGAGCGAAGTGGATGGCGACACCCGGGCCTCCGAATAGCGGGTCAACCGCCAGCGGCGCAACAGCAAGGCATTGCTGACCACACTCACTGAGCTGAACGCCATCGCCGCGCCGGCCAGCACAGGGTTCAGCAACCCGGCCGCAGCCAGGGGGATCCCGACCAGATTGTAGATAAAGGCCCAGAACAGATTCTGGCGGATCTTGGCGTAGGTACGCCGGGAGAGATCGATCGCAGCCCATACCAGTTGCGGATCGCCACGCATCAGGGTAATACCGGCCGCCTGCATGGCGACCTCACTCCCGGTGGCCATCGCAATTCCGACGTCCGCCGCCGCCAGGGCGGGCGCATCATTGATGCCATCCCCCACCATGGCCTGGATGAGCCCCGGCTGGCGATAACGACTCAATGCCGTCAGCTTTTCCTGGGGCAATAAATTAGCCTGAAAATCCCGGATCCCCAGCGCCGAGGCGACTTTGGCGGCAGCCAAGGCATGATCCCCGGTCAACATCACGACCTGAATGCCGGCCGCCTGCAACTCCTGCACCGCCGCCACAGCGCCGGGCTTGATGGCATCGGCAAACCCGAACCAGGCCAGCACCCGGGGTTGGTTCTGTTCATCCTGGTAGCCAAGATAGGAAAGACTTTGCCCCGCTTGCGCCGCTTCCGTTACCGCCGCAGCGGCAGAGGTCGGTAGAATCACCCCCATTTCAGCCAGCAACCGCTCACTACCCAGCCACACCGATAACGACTGCCCAGCGCAAGAGACAGTGCCTTGCATGCCACGTCCCGGCAATGCGGTTCCGGCCAGTAACGTCGGCAAAGGCTCGCCATCCGGTGGGACAGCACGGAGCAAGGCCTTGGCCAGGGGATGACTGCTGCCCTGCGCCAGAGCCGCCGCCAGCCGCAGTGCCCGCCCAGCTTCGGGCTCGTCGTCCTGGGATGGCCGATCCCGCTCCGAGGTCGCAGCCGGCAGCGCCAGAGACCCGACGACCGCCGAGGCAACCAGGTCCGGATGGCCGAGCGTCAGGGTGCCGGTCTTGTCAAAAACCAGCTGGCCGATGGCTTGAGCCTGCTCTAACGCCTGCGCATCCTTGATGAGGATGCCGTGCCGCGCAGCCACGCCGGTCCCCACCATGATGGCGGTCGGCGTCGCCAGGCCCAGAGCACAGGGACAGGCAATCACCAGCACAGCCACGCCATTAAGCAACGCTTGTGGCCAATCGCCGGCCAGTAGACCCCAGCCCAGAATCGTCAGCAGCGCAATCCCGACCACCACCGGCACAAAGATGGCACTGACCCGATCCACCAGGCGTTGCACCGGCGGCTTGGTCATCTGCGCTTGTTCTACCAGCCGGATCAAGCGCGCCAATGTGGTTTCAGCCCCCAGACGCAAGGTTTCCAGCTCCAGCACTCCTTCACCATTCACGGCGCCGCCAGTGACCGTATCACCGACTGTTTTGCTGACCGGCAGGCTCTCACCGGTCAGCAGGGATTCGTCCACCAGGCTCTCGCCGAGCAACACTCGTCCATCCACCGGAATTCGCTCTCCTGGCTGCACCATCACCCGATCACCTAGCTGCAGGGCAGCTACGGTCAGCCAGCGCCATTCCCCCTGCCGGTAGACCCGAGCCTGTTCCGGCCGCAACGCCTGCAGGGCGCGAATGGCGGCCGTGGTTTGATGCTTGGCCCGCGTCTCCAGCCATTTGCCTAACAAGACCAGGGTAATGACGGTCGCCGAAGCCTCAAAATAGAGCTCGGGCATGGCCCCCTGATGCAGCATGAAGTGGGCGCGCAGCCCGAGCAGCCATTGCCAGCACGAGAGGCCATAAGCGGCGGAGGTCCCCAAGGCAACCAACAAGTCCATATTGCCGCTGCCACCACGCAGAGCCTGCCAGGCACTGCGATAGAAGCGCGCCCCCAACCAGAACTGTACCGGTGTCGCCAGCAGCCACTGCCACAGCGGCGGCAGCGCCCAATGCTCTCCCCACAGCATGGCCACCATGGGCAGCAGCAGTGGCACGGTCAGCAAAGCCGCGACCGCCACCGGCCACCAACTGGGCCAGCCCCGCGCCTCCGGCTCCGCAACCGTCTGGGTCGGCGTGGGTAGTTCGGCACCAAATCCCAGTCGTTGCACAGCCGCCAGCAACTGCGCCGGATCTGTGTCGGCCAACATGCCGATCCCCGCTTCACCACTGGCCAGATTGACGCTTACCGTCACAACACCCGGCACCTTGAGCAAGCCCCGTTCGATCCGTTGCACGCAGGAGGCACAACTGATGCCACTGATGTGGAGGCTCTGCTCCAGCAAGGGCACGGAAAACCCGCAGCGTTCAACTACTGCCAGCAAGGCAGACAAGCTCAGATCCTGACTTGCCTCCACTTCGGCCAGAGCCGAGGCAAAATTAACCTCGGCATGATTCACCAGCGGTGTCGCCCGCAACACTTTTTGTAACCGTGCTGCGCAAGCCGCGCAGTTCATGCCGACAATCGGCAGCCGCCACAGCGCGGTTGCACGCGCAGCGGATGGGGCTGCCAGAGGGGATGGTTCGGACTCTAAGATGGACATGTGCAAGCTCCGACTGACCAGGAAACAGATATCGATAATTCAAGTTTCAACCTTACCATCATGTGAAGGTCAAGCCGATGACAAAGCGAGACACACTCCGCTCATCTTGACGCCTCCAGCTCGAAAAATTCACGGTTTTCGATTGGCATCGCAAAGCCAGAGTGCTAACTTCCAGTAAGCAACAATTTTGCAACAAACGCCCCTTCATGATGGCTTGCCAAGCAACACCAGTAGCAGGGTTCTGCTGGCTCAGGAGATCCGCCCCATGCACAGTTTTCTCATCCCCGATATGACCTGTGGCCACTGTGCCAGCGTGATCAAAACCACCTTGCTCAATGCCGATGGCCAGGCCCGGCTCGAGATCGATCTGGCCCAGCACCTGCTGAAAATTGATAGCCAGCTCGGAATTTCCCAGATCCTGGCCTTGCTGGAAGAAGCCGGTTACAGCCCGACCATTCAAGGGCATTGATACTCGGTGAAGTGTTGAACGGAGGCTGTTCGCGCTCGAGATGAAATTATCGCGCGAAAACAGGAAATCTCGGGGGGAGCGATACACACTTGTCTACACACCAGTTTGATAATTTCAGTGGCCGTGCAGCCGTCAACCCCCGCAGGAGGTGAGCCATGCATACCTTTATCGTCAATGATTTGATCTGCGAAGCCTGCAGCGGTGCTATATCCGACACCATACGCCACGCCGATCCACACGCCAGAGTACACATCGATCTGGAACAGTTCCGGGTCGAGATAGAAAGCCAGCTCAGCCGGGAGGAACTGGCCCTACGCCTGATGGAGGCGGGCTACACCCCGGATCCCCAATAACAGTTGTCACCATCCCGATGGTTCCAGCGATCAACCATCCTATTTGCGGTACCCGTCACAAGGAGACGTCATGAGCAAGCTCGTCGTGGTTTATCACAGTGGTTATGGTCACACCCAAAAACAAGCCGAGGCCGTACTGGCCGGAGCCGGACAGGTTAGCGGTGTCGAAGCCAGTTTGCTGGCTATCGATAGTGAGGGGAATATTCCTGACGGAGGATTTGAAGAGCTCGCAGCAGCCGACGCCATCATTTTTGGCTCTCCCACCTACATGGGTGGCCCCTCCTGGCAATTCAAAAAATTTGCCGATGCCAGCTCCCGCCCCTGGTTCGGTCAGGCCTGGAAAGACAAGATCGCCGCCGGTTTCACCAACTCGGCCAGTATCAATGGCGATAAGCATTCGACGCTGCACTACCTGATTACGCTGGCGATGCAACACAGCATGATCTGGGTCGGTACCGGGATGATGCCAGCCAACAGCAAGGCGGCGGTGCGCAACGATATTAACTGGCTAGGCTCGTTTGCGGGGCTGATGGCGCAATCCCCTTCCGATTCCAGTCCGGATGAAGGCCCGCTCCCCGGCGATCTGGCGACCGCCAAACTCTTTGGTGAACGGGTCGCGCAGATCAGTCTGCGCCTCAAGTAATCCGACACCTGTCGCGGGCCGAACGACCATAACGAAAACGCCACCCAAGAGGGGTGGCGTTTTGCTGTGTTCTACCGGGAAATTGCTTACTCAGACAGCACTCAGTAATACCTGGCGCAGTCGACGTAACCCCTCCACCATCAGCTCAGGCTCAGTATGGCTGAAGTTTAGCCGCAGATAGCCATGGGGCGGTTCATCTTCGGCAAAGAATGCTTCGCCAGGCATGAACGCGACACCCACCGCCAGTGCAGGTTGCAGCAAGGGACGGGTATCCCGCACTTGCTTGAGCTTCAACCAGAAGAACAGGCCGCCAGACGGCACCTGCCAATCGGCCAGATCCGAGAACTCGCTCTCCAGAGCGGCGGCAAACGCGTCGCGCCGCTCGCGATAAAAAGCCTGTAACTGCGCCAGACGGGCTGGTTTTTCCGCCGAACGCATATATTCCAGTGCCAGCCACTGTCCCGGGCGATTGGTGTGCAGATCCGCTGCCTGCTTGAGCCGCACCAAGTGGGTAATCAGACTCGGGTGAGCGATCAGATAACCAACTCGCAGACCTGGCATCAAGATCTTGGAAAAACTGCCCTGGAAGACCCATGGCGCCCGTTGCACCAAGGAGCTGATCGGCGGTTTGGCGACCCCGTCGTAATCGAGCTCACAGTAAGGTTCATCCTCGATCAACGGCAGACCATATTTATCCAGCATGGCCGCAACGTCCTGGCGAGCCTGGACGCTATAACAGGTACCGGACGGATTCTGAAAACTCGGGATGAGATAAGCAAAGCGCGGTTTGTGATCCCGCACCTGAGTCTCGAACAGTTCCAGATCCAGTCCAGGCCCCTTCAAGGGGACGCCCTGACACTTGGCTTGAAACAGACGGAAGGATTGCAATGCCGCCAGATAAGTGGGCGATTCAACCAGAACGCTGCTCTCCGGATCGATAAACAGCTTGGAGACCAGATCCAGCCCTTGCTGGGAACCGGAGAGAATTAACACCTGATTGGCATCACACCGGATCCCCTTGCTGCGCGCCTCGGCCGCGATGGCTTCGCGTAACTCGGGCTCGCCCTCACTCATGCCGTATTGTTTGACATAGCTCGGCAAGGTGGACCAATCCGCTTCGGGAAAACTGGCGGCAGCAGGCAAGCCACCGGCAAATGAAATCACTCCCGGTTGCTGGGCTGCGGCAAGGATCTCGCGAATGATGGATGAGGTTAGGTGCTGGATCCGTTGGGCAAACATGCCGACCTCCTGTCAGTGTGCATGAAGCTGAGGCACGAGTTGCATTTTCTCGCGCATCAAGGTAAATAAGTCAGTAAAGTTGACCTATCTTGCCACCGGATTGCATCAAGTCAATATGATTGACCAAAATAACCAGGCCGCGCTCAATGAAGCGCTGGAGTTGTTTCATTTCGCCTTTCGCGCCTTTACCACGGGTCCGGATGCCATTCTGGCGGAGCATGGGCTGCAGCGAGTGCACCACCGCATTCTCTATTTCGTAGGACGTAACCCGGCACTCAGCGTCAATGCCTTGCTGCGGATTTTAGGGGTGAGTAAACAGGCACTGAATGGTCCATTACGGACGCTGCAGGAATCCGGGCTCATCCTTGCCACGCAGGACCAGCACGACCGGCGGATTAAACGTCTGACCCTCAGTCAGTCCGGAATGGAATTGGAAAGTCGTCTATCCGAAAGCCAACGCCAACTGATGGCCGGAGTATTTCAGCAAGCAGGCGTTCAGGCCGAACAGCAGTGGCGCACGATCATGTCCCAATTGGCACACACTCAATTTTCCCATCTGCTCTCCTGACCCAGATACGTTCAGGCTACTGTTCAAGCCTTCGACACCTTAAATTGGTGCCCGTTAGCAACCGGCGTGCTGCAACTCCACGGAGAGTTCATCACCGCTATCGGCGCGAAATTGCAAGACACAGGGCTTGTTCATCACCCGTTGAAAGGTCGGATAATCGGTTTGTCGCAGCATGCCCAGCGGCATACCATTGGCTCGTTGCAGCCAGGAAGGTGACGTCAAGCCGGCATTGGCAAACCGCACCTGCTCATCCTGCTCCGAGACCAGGATCACCGCCATATTCACATTGCCCCGCAAGCCAGACTCAAACAGATTCCAATTCAGATATTCCAACACGCCGCCCGGTGAATCCAGTAGGCGGCTCTCTCCTTGCTGATATTGGCGATAAGGGCCATGCAGCAAGAACTTAATCATGGCACCGATGAATGCGGCATCAGCCCCCATAAATGACAGCTCCATCACCACCAACATTAGCTGGCCATTGAGCTCTAAAAACTCGGGGAGCAGCAGCGGACTGCTGCTGTGATAGCGGGTTTGCCAGCGTCGCAACGTCTGTTCATGGGGCGGCGCCATGGCGCTGAGCAACTCAGTGGCCGCCACGTCATCCCGATGCAACCGGGAGAGATGGGCTGCCAGCTCACCATAGTGCTGGGCCTCGGTGACGGACTCCAGGCAGTCCTCAATCGCTTGAGACAGTGCTGGCCAATTACGGATCGGCTTAATGAGATAATCCTTGGCCCCAGCGCGCAAAGCTCGGGTCACATCATCCAGATTGGCTTGCCCTGAAATCACCATGACCGGAGTTTGTGGATAGCGGGTGGCAATACACTGGATCACCTGATGACCATCCATCCCCGGCATGTTCAGGTCACACAACACCAGATCCGGGTGGTAAACCGCAACGGCAGCTAGTCCATCCAAGCCATTTTCGGCAACATAAACCAGATGATTTTGCTGTCGCAAAAAAGCCAATAAAGTTGCCCGGAACACCGGCTCATCTTCAATGACTAATATTTTACGCTGCCCATCCGGGTACGACATTTTCAACCTGTCTCGATTTTCTGACTCTATTGCTATTGAGGGTAGACAAGTTGCTGGCAGAACAAAAGTTCCGGGTTGATGAGAATTGCTCGTTTTTAGACGGCTGCCCGATGAATGTGTTGGTAAACGGTTCAATCCCGATAGTCATCGCCCTGCAACACCGGCAGCCCCGACCGCTTTGCTCGCCACAGCACGCTAAAACCACGCAAATGATTGGCGCTGATGGCGGATTAATCGATAATAGCGCCACTGTCCCTGCTACTGCTGATCATGACACCAACCGAGTACCTTCAACTCAATAGTCCCAGGTTGAGCCATCCGGCCCGAACCCTCTATTATCTGCACCTGCGGCGGTTGGCCGAGTCCGGAGCCCCACTCCTGCTCAGCTATCCGCAACTGGGCCGGGCGCTGGCAGTCGAAGACCCTCAGCAACCCGGCGGCTTTAGCTATCAGGTCAACGCCAGCCAGCTCACCCGACTACTGGACGAACTTCAGGAGGTGGGGCTCATTCGCGTGGATCACCCGCCGCAAGAAAGTCATTACCATGGTGCCGAGTGTGTATTACCCTGCCTGACTCAGGCTTTTAACAACCCGCCAATCCCGCAAGCTGCGCATCCGATGCACCCGAGTTGGCGTCCTGGCGAGGCATTTCACGATCTGGCAAAACTGTGCGGATTGCTGGAGAGTCGCTTCAACGAGGAGGAGTTGGGCGAATTTATGGCCTATTGGCTGGGCCGTCCGGAAACTTTTGCCACTGACCATCAATGGATGTTGAAATTTATCAAGGCATTGAAGGCAAGGCGCTATACAAAAACCAGTCTGACACCCATGGTAGGCACGGGTTACCAGCAAGTGGCGGCGACTCCAGACAACGGCCCCAGTCCACGAGCCCTACAGATGATTGCCGACGCGCGCCGTCTGCGAGCGCACGAGCAAGGAGAGAGCGATGAAAAAGAATGAGCCAACCCATCTGAGTCAGGAGAGCCGGGCAGAGCCTTTGCATTCGGTACATCGGGAGCATGATCCGCAATTACAGCAGCAGATGAACACCCTGCTGCAGCGGATCCAGCGCCTGCGCCGAAATCCTGAAGCCCATGCAGAGCTGGATTATGAAACCTTGCGTCAGCAATATGAAGCCGCCGCCAACCGGGAGGTTCGCCAGCTCCAGCAGGAGGCACAACGCCACCGGATTGAACGACTGATTGCGCAGGCGGATCTCAACCCCGAGTGGCTATTCGCGCGCATGGATCATACCGATCCAACCCTGGAATACGCCATCCAGACCGCCCGCTCCTTCATCAGTGGCTTTGAGCACTGGGAACAGCATGGTGGCAGTTGTGTCTTGATCTACGGCGGTTATGGGACAGGAAAATCGACACTGGCCGGCGCCATAGCCCATGAGCTGATCGCCCAGCATCAAAAATCGGTCATCTTCCAACAATGGGCATCGATCGTCGATCGCCTGTTTTTCGGCGTGATTGAAGATCAGGAAGAGCGCAACCGCTACCGCCGTGCGCTGGAGGAGGTCGACCTGCTGATCATCGATGAGATCGGCTCAAATCGCGCCAAATTACTGGAGAGCCAATCCAGCTTTCTCGGCCATTTGCTCCGCCGCCGCCGTAACCTGTCCAAGAGCGTCATCCTGATCACCAACCATGCGCCCGCCTCACTGCATCACGCGCTGGGTGATTTTTGCTTCGAAGCGATCAAAGCCTTTAATCCCGTCGATATCCAGCTCATCGGTCCCAGTCGTCGTCCCCATGTCGGCAACTACCAGGGCTGAATCCAACCGCTCAAAACCGCATAAAAAAAGCCCGGGCATGCCCGGGCTAAACAAGTGCTACGGAATCGCGATCCAAAGATCGCATGTTCAAGAAGAGACTCGCCCTCGTTGAATGCCGCTAAATTAACACACTGAAAATGCAACGCAAACGTTTTACATTGAGATTTAATTCACAATTCACCGAGATATACGCATGAACTGGCATTTGCTTGGCAATGAAAACGGCTTCTCAGCCGTTAATCCAACTCATTTTCCAGCATCTGTTGATAAGACTCCGCATCCATCAAACCATCGAGCTCTTCAGCCTCCTCCAGCCTCACCCGGAATAGCCAGCCCGCACCGTAAGGGTCCTGGTTGATCTGCTCTGGCGAGGCTTCCAACTCGTCATTGACGCCGATGACTGTGCCACTGACCGGGGTATACACATCCGTAGCCGCCTTCACCGATTCAGCAACGGCCACATCATCCCCCTCCAGCAACACCGATCCCAATTCTGGCAACTCGACAAATACCATATCCCCCAACATGGCCTGGGCATGGTAAGTAATACCAACCACGGCTTCGTTGTTCTCCTCCAGGCGCACCCATTCATGGGTGGAGGTATAACGCAGTTCACTCGGAATATGACTCATATCAGCACCCTCTACGCATGAACAACGATGAAATCTCATAGATGAATGACAGGCCAGGCAACCGCGATACGGCAAAGAGCACCGGATCGCATACCGCCTTGGCATCACTCTTTGCAGTGTAGACAGCGCCTCTGACAAAGATGAAAAGCTTTGCATCCGTTTCTTGAGTCAGGCGGCAATTCTCAGATCCTGTCTCGCCAACCACACGGTTCTGAGCTTCTAGGGCTCGCATGTTCTACGAAGAGATGGTTTCATGACCCCGAGTGCTCTATGTTTAAGCCAATGAGGATCGAAATATCGAGCCCATAAGCCATGAGCAATCGCGATCCTGCAGCATGATCATCCGATAAAGAGAAAGCCGTAATGCCACTAAAATCCAGATTCCTCTCTCTACGCCAACAAGGTCTTGTGGCTGTCGTGCTGATCGTGCTGGCTGCAGCTGGCTCCATGTGGCTGGAACAGACAGCTACGACACAGGATGTCGCATCGGCGCAGGAAGATAACGCCGATCGCTGGATCCAACAGCTGCTGCAGACCCTGATCGCTGAACGTCAGCAGGCCATGACCCAGCGATTGCCCACAGGCCCGTCGGATGCCTCAGACGATTTTGTTTTTTTGCATTGGTATCCGGAATCGGCTTCTGCCCCTCTCTCATTCCATGCCCCGCTTGCCGATACCGTACTGCAGGATCTATGGGTGCGGGCGCAAACAGAGCCCGCTAATCAGATTGAATGTGCCCAGCAATGCCTGCTGATCCAATCGGTAGCCCACACTCGCCTCGGGGCTCCGGGACGTTTGATCGCTATCAGTCGACTCGACCCGCTGTTGCAACGCTTGCAGCAGGCCAGCGGCATAACCGGTTTCTTCCTGGGAGCCCTGCCTGCTACCACCCCAGCGGACACCCCATGGCAAACACTGTCATATCAGGCATATAACCAACTGTTATCCAGCGCCACAAACCCGTTATTACCCAAAGCTGTGCAGCGACTCATGTCACAACCACTACCGCCCACATTGACTATAGGGCAATGGAGTAAGCTGCTTGCCGATGCGCTGTTGGCCCACCAGATCTGGGTGACGCCGCTGACCGATGCATCCAGCCAGGGCCCGCTCTATCTATTGTTGATGGCTAAGGTGCCGGTATCTAACACAGTCACCCGTCTCTGGCACTGGTTTCCGTTAGGGATGGCCATCATGGCGGCGCTGGGTTGGTACGGATGGCAGTCGACGCGGATCCGACGCCTGCAGCAGTTATTAGCTCTAGCCACCGGAGATACCTCGAGTGAGCCACTGTCACCAACTCGCTATCTGGCTTATGACGAATTGTCGGTGATGACTCGGCAAGTCCGGGCATTACAGCAACAACTGGATGACAACTCTGCGACTCTGGCACAACAAGCCACCTTGTTACAGCAGCACAGCTTGTATGATCCTCTGACCGGTTTACCCAATCGGGATTGTTTTATGTTCGAGGTGGGCCGCCAGTTGGCCGCATTGCAGCGTTACCCGGCGCAACTGGCCTTGATCCTGCTCGAGATCAATGGCTTCAAGCAGCTAAGCCATTCAGTTGGCCATCAGGAGGGGGAACGTCTACTGCAGCGGGTGGCTCAGGAACTCAGTCTGTCGGTTCGCGAGGCGGATCTGCTCTGCCATTTGAGTGGAGACATGTTTGCCTTGCTGATCAGTAATTTGCAAGATGAGACCCAGGTTCACATCATCATCGCCAAATTGCAGTCGCGTCTAGAATCCTCCTTGCTGCTGACGGAGCGTAATTTTGCACTGCAGTTCTCCGCCGGTGTGGTGATGATTGATAGCAGCGAGATCCCGGCCAATGAATTACTGCGTCAGGCCGAGATGGCTCTCAACGAAGTGAAACTGCAAGCGGACCAACGCTATCAAGTCTTCACTCCGCAACTTCAAGAAAAATCAGTGCGTAATCACTTTATTGAACAACGTCTGAGTCAGGCCTTGCGGAGTGGTGAGATCTACCTGCAATACCAGCCGATCCAGGATTGTAAACAACAAAAAATCATTGGATTGGAAGCCTTGAGTCGCTGGCAACTGCCTCTCGAGGGCAACATTCCACCGCTGGAATTTATTCCCATTTTGGAGAACAGTCGCTTGGGGCTGCAATTTGGTAACTGGGTTCTGGAGCAGGCGCTGCATCAGCTGCATCAGCTGGATGTCGCCGGCATGACCGGCTTGCAGATGGCGATCAATCTGACCGGGCAGCAATTGCTGGATCCGGAGCTAAAAAACACCCTAGAGCGCTTGACCCTGACCTACCACATCATCCCATCCCGCATCTCTCTGGAATTGAATGAACAGGCATTGCGGGTCAATTATCAGCAAGCCCAGCAGGTGATGACCGCCTTACAACAGGCAGGTTATCGCCTGACACTGGATGACTTCGGTACTGGCTATTCCGCCCTGACTTATCTCAGCCGCCTGCCTTTCCACACCATCAAACTGGATCGCAGCTTTACCTTGCGGATGCTCGATTGTGAAATGGATAAGCAGCTGGTTGGTAACATCATCCAGATGGCCCATTCGCTGGGCAAACGCGTGGTTGGCGAGGGAGTGGACAATAGCCTGCAATCTCTATGGTTGCAGGAGCTGGGCTGTGATCAATTGCAGGGACATATACTGGCGGCGCCGATTGGGGAATGCGACTTGCTGAGCAAGCTAGCCCCCTTTTATCAATATCCGCGCGTTAATACGCTCGACTCAGCCCGTTAAAATCGGGGCTCGACCAGGGGGCTCGCCAGCGTTGGCAGCTCCCCACTCAACCCCAACGCTCGACGGATCAGCAGGCTCTTGAGCGGCGAGAATCGGTCCAGCACTCCCATTCCCAGAGCGCGAGCACCACGACTCAGCGGATCAGACGGAACAAACAGCCGCTTGATCGCCTCCATCGCCATCAGCATCTGCGCCGCCTCGGTCTTGCGCCAGCGACTATAGGCAGCCAGAAAACCAAGTTCGCCATTCCAGCGCTGCGCATCCACCTGGCGCCGAATTGCCTCAACCAGCGCGGCGGCATCCATCAACCCCAAATTGACCCCCTGCCCCGCCAGAGGATGTATGGTATGAGCGGCATCGCCAACCAGAATACAACCGTCACGGATGACATCCCGCGCATAGCGCGCCTTGAGTGGCACAGTGCCTCGCTTACCAACCAACTCGCACGCCCCCAACACCCCATCGGCAGCTATCCGCAGCGCCTTATTAAACTCGGCTTCCGGGAACTCGCTCAGTTGACGGGCACGCTCCGGAGAAACCGACCAGACGATGGAGCAAAGATTGGGTTCCCACAGTGGCAGCAAGGCTAGAGGGCCTTCGGAGCTAAACAACTGGCGCGCGCAGTTGCCATGGGGCTCGGCAGTACGTATGGTCGCGACCAGTGCGGTATGGGCGTAATCCCATTGCGTGAGTGGAAAATTGAACTGCTGCCGTAAACGGGAATAAGCACCGTCGGCACCGATGAGCACGCTAGCTAGCAACGGCTCACCCTGCTCAGGCAAGATCAAGGTCCCGGCCGCCGAAGGGGAAAGCGAGGCAATCGAGCAAGGGCACAGCTGCAGGACCTCACTGCCCGCCAGTTGCCGCCATAAAGCGGCGACCACAGCCCGATTTTCAACAATATGTCCTAGTGCCGGTTGCATCACCGACGTCGCGTCAAAATGCAAACGCGCGTGACCATCTCGCTCCCAGACTTCCATACAGGTGTAAGCTTGCCGACGGGCTAACGAGTCCCAAGCCCCGAGTCGACTCAAAAAGTTGGTAGCGGCCAGGTTCAAGGCGCTGACCCGTAGCGCCGCCTCAGAGACCAGAGATCCGGGCTCATGCTGCTCCAGCAGCGCAATCCGCAAGCCACAATCTTTCAGACCCACAGCAATGGTCAATCCGACCATGCCGCCCCCGATGATGGCAATATCTACGGTTTTCATTCGATTAATCCCAAGGCTTGTCTGGCTAGATGTTGTTTGAACGAGGCGCAACGACTCATCGCCAACAACCCCAAGGTCCGACCGGAGACCAGCGGCACATGGGTGGAGGCAAATAACCGGGCCAGAGTACTGGTCATCCAGATGGTAGCGTCTACGTCCGGGCGCCGAGCGGCGCGGTAACATCGCAATACGGATGCCGAACCCACATCAAGGTGAGAATGCCATATCGGTTGTAGCTGCCGATAGAGCGTCATGATATCGCGCAAACCGAGATTGAAGCCTTGCCCGGCCACCGGATGAAGTTGCTGAGCCGCATTGCCCAACACCAGCAGGCGGTGATGCCCGATATCTTGGGTCTGTCGCAGCAACAGTGGATACAACTCACGGGAACCCGCCTGCATGAAGCGGCCCGCCCGATAGCCAAAGGCGTGTTGCAAGCGTTCGAGAAACTGATTATGACCCCATGCGCAGGCCTGTTCGGCCTCCGCATGGCGCAGCGACCAGACTACCGAGAGTCGGTTAGTACCCAGCGGCAATAGGGCCAATGGCCCCGATTCGGTAAATCGCTCCCAGGCTCGCTCAGCTGGTGTCCCCTGGGTCAAGATCGTACTAATCAGCGCCGTTTGCTCGAATGATTCTTGCCGCCAACTCAAACCTAACTTGCTACGCCAGGAGGACTCGCCACCGTCGGCCAGCACCAGCAAACGGCACCGGGCTCTCTGGCCATCAGTTTGCTGGATCACCACAGAGTCGTCGTGAAACTCGAGAGCCTGGACGTGTGCTGGCGCTCGATAACCAATCTCGGGACTCGCCTCCAGGCGTCGCAACAAACGTTGACCCACGGCATGCAACTCGACCACGCCGCCCAACTGCGGGAGCCCATATTCACGAGCCGTCAGCTCGACACGTCCCCAATGGCCGCGATCACTGACATGGATAGAACGAATGGCCGCCGAGTCTGACAAGAACTCGGCCTGCAATCCCAGTTCAGCGATCGCCTGTTGGCTGCCGTAGGAGAGCGCGATAGCGCGGGCATCAAATCCCGGATGATCGATGGAGTGCGGGCGTCGGGATTCAATCAGCAGTATCCGCGGTGGATGCCCCTGCCGATCACGCAGGAGGGAGAGCGCCAATGCCAGCGTCGAACCCACCATGCCACCGCCCAGGATCGCAACATCAAATTCTTGCATCGCCAATGCCAAAGGAAGAGTGAAACCCCATTAGAGCCTGTTCGCCGCCCTGCAGCAAGCTGAGGCCAAGCTGTTGATGAGACCCGAATAAACACTGAACCGAACGGCAAAAATGTTGGAAATTTCGGGCCACACCACCTTAATGCAGAGTCTTGGAAACCAATTCAGCCGGTCGTTGACCAAATTCTTCAAACGCCATCATGGCACCCAGCTTCAGGTGCTCATAAATGACGATGTAAGACTCTTCGGTCTCGGGCTCATCGTCCATTTCCTGTTCCAGCTGAGTAATGTCACTGATATCACTGAGCATTTCCTGCAACTCATCCGAAGCCTGGCTCAGATCGCGCTGGATCACGGCAAAACCCGCCAGGAAGGCCTGGGCCCAATCGCTCATCGCCAGCAAGCGATCCTCCAGATTTTCATCCTCTTCCGGCAACAGTAACTGCAAGCCAGCCTGTAGCGTCAAGCTCTCCAGGGTGGCAGCAAAGAGCGCCTCGAGCCAGGTGTTCACCGCCACCGGTAACGCGACACCATCATTCACCAATTCGTTAAATTCTTGCAGCCAGGCATCACGACGGATCGGCGCACCACCACACAACATGCCACACAGCACACCATGCAGTTCCGCTGGCGTCGCCATCACATCCTGAGCATCGAGCAGCTCGGCAGCCACACCGTATTGTTGTAAAACATCATGAGTCATAGGTCTGGCCTCTTTTCGTACAAGAAAACATCAACGGATGAGTGTAAAGGAGACGATCCTATCACTGCCTCCATGAGACGGCCAGCCAAGCCTTGAAACTTGCAGATCTGCACTATATAGTCGCCCCTTATCGAGACAGGCCAGTTCATACCGCAAGCTAGATGAGGAACACATGACCACCGGGATTGAAGCTGTTGAAATCAACATCATGGGGCGTGTCTATAAACTCTCTTGCCAAGCAGGACAGGGTGCCCATCTGCACTCCGCCGCAGCGGAACTCAACGAAACGCTGACTCAAATGCGTCAGCGTTCGCGCAGTAGTAACAATGAGCAATTGGCGGTCATGGCGGCACTCAATTTTTGTCACGAATTGGCACTTGAAAAAAACAAGAACCGCCAATACTCTGAGACTATGGATCAGCGCATCAGAATGCTTCAGGCCACCATCGAAGAGGCCCTGAAAGAACAAGGCAGACTGCTGCAACGATAGGCTAAGATTAAAGTAAATCTCCCTGGGGTGTTCGTCAGCGGATCAAAGTCCCTGAGCCGATATTTTTCCCTTAGGAAGTCGCTTTCCGACTATTGAGCATGCTCGGCTCGTACCGAGAAGCCTGCGGTTGGATCCAGATTTCCGCCTTGGACCTCAGGGTTCAAGGGCCACGAACTGCAACGGCACCACCGGGGTTCTTCTTCATGTCACAGCGTCAACTCATCCGCCAGCAGCTACGCACCATGCGTCGCGATCTGGCACCGGATTATCAGCTAGCATCAGCCAACCAGCTCGTTTCTCAATTCGCACAACATCCGTTGATTTGTCATGCCAAACGGGTCGCACTCTATCTGGCCAGCGATGGCGAACTCGATACCCGCCCAGTGATCGAATGGTGCTGGAGCCGGGGCATTGCCGTCTGTTTGCCGGTACTCCATCCGTTTAGTAAAGGCCATCTGCTGTTCGTCGATTTCCAGGCTGATACCCCTATGTCCAGCAACCGTTTCGGAATTGCCGAACCGGAGCTGAATTGTCAGACCATCATCGTCAAATCTGCCATCGACATCATCTTTACACCGCTGGTTGCTTTTGATGCCCATGGCAATCGTCTCGGGATGGGCGGCGGCTTTTATGATCGGACACTGGCGGGTTGGCATCATCATCGCTTGGGTCCCTACCCCATTGGCATCGCCCATGACTGCCAGCAGATCGATCAGGTACCGGTAGAAACCTGGGATGTGCCGCTCCCCGAAATTATCACTCCCAGCCGTCGCTGGCATTGGCCATTGTAGAATCCAGGCTGCTGCTTTAGCGCCATCTCCGCTATAATCCGCCCGAGCGAGTACAGCAGGAGAGAAAAGTGACTCAAGATGAAATGAAAAAGGCCGTAGGTTGGGCCGCGCTGAGCTATGTGCAACCAGACACCATTATCGGTGTTGGCACAGGCTCCACCGTCAACTGCTTTATCGATGCCCTGGCCAGTATCAAGGATCAGATCAAGGCCGCGGTATCCAGCTCCGAAGCCTCCACCGAACGCCTCAAGGCTCTCGGCATCACAGTGATGGATTTGAACGAAGTCGACAGCTTCGACCTTTATGTTGATGGCGCCGATGAAATCAATCCGCAGATGGAGATGATCAAGGGCGGTGGCGCCGCCCTGACCCGGGAAAAAATTGTTGCTGCAGTCGCCCGCCAATTTGTCTGCATCGTCGATAGCGGCAAGGTCGTCGAGACCATGGGGCGTTTTCCGCTCCCGGTCGAAGTCATCCCCATGTCACGGGAATATGTGGCGCGTGAGCTGAAGAAGCTGGGCGGCAACCCCGTGTATCGAGCTGGGGTGGTGACGGACAATGGCAACCAGATCCTCGATGTGCACGGTTTGCACATTACCAACGCCAAGCAACTCGAATCCCAGATCAACAATATCGTGGGCGTCGTGACGGTCGGCCTGTTTGCCCATCGGGGTGCCGATGTTGCGCTAGTCGGTAGCCCGGATGGCGTCAAAACGGTCACTCGCTAAACCAAAGAGTGTCGTTTCACAGTAAAACAAGAAGGCCCGCATTGCGGGCCTTCTTGTGGAATAGACACTGCCTATAACGCAGGTTCCGTGTCCATATCATCACGCCCGGCTTTGAGATACAGGCAAGCGGCAGCAATCGGCAAGATGGCGAGAGCTAACAACACTAGCCCCCAACCTTCAAACTCCATTGCCAAGTAAGCCAAGGGGAATAACCACAACCAGCAGATGGCACACAACAATACCGTAACGTAGAAATGGCTATCCCATTTCCGCGCCAGGATCTGGTAGGCATGATTTTTATGGCTGGATGGCATCAGGCTCAACGCAAAACGCGCACGAACCAGAAAAGTGGTCACCACATCGGTGATAAATGCCGCCATCAAAATTAACCACACCCACAGATTGATCGAGGTATCCCCGGCCAGGTGTAACCCGAGCAGACTGATAAACAAGCCAAGAAAACTACTGCCCGCATCACCCATCATGATCCGTGCCGGCGGCCAGTTCCAAGCCAGGAATCCTAAAACAGGCGCACACAGCAGGATCAGCGGGATAGTCCACTGTAACTCGCCAGAAATCGCCAGCAACGAGGCCGCCGCAAAAATCATGATGAAAGACTGGCTGGCCACCAGGCCATCAACCTCATTCATCACATTATTCAGATTGATAAAACCCAGCAGTAGTAATCCCAATAGCGGGAACCACCAGCCGGATAGATAGAGATAGCTATCGAACACAATGACGATTAAATCCCGGTCATACCAGGTGAGTGCCAGTGAAACCGCCACCACTTGCAACAACAACCTCACCCGCAAGGTCAAGGGGCGAAGATCATTGGCGATACAAGCCAGCAGTAGAAATAGCCCAGAAAAACTCAAACTGCGGGCCGCCGCAATATCAATCAGATCATAGCGATACATCACCAGATTCAAGGTAATCATAGTGATGACCAGAGCAATGCCACCACCACGGGGAACCGGCTCCAAATGATGATGTCGGAACTCGGGGATCGCTAACGCATGACGCCATAATGCATAGCGACGAGCGACCCCGGTCAGAGCAAAACACAGAACAAAGAAAGCGAGAAAAAAGGGCATCATAGTGCGAGTGATTTACCGCTCAATAAAGCGGACCCCAGAACCAGACAGAACAAGATGTGCATAGTACGTTATTTACCTGCGCCCTGCACCCCGCCATGGGGGCTAACGTTAAGAATCTGCCAATCCTGACGGCCGATATTGCCTTCACTCGAATTAACAGATCACACCACGATTGTACTGATGATATTGCCAATACAGCAGGGCTACTTCTCGTCGTAGCCCTGCTGAAGTTTAGTTGCTCTGATACCCGGATGGGTTACTCGATTGCCAGTGCCAGCTATCTTTCATCATTTGATCCAGATCCCGTTGTGCTTGCCAGCCCAATTCGGAGAGCGCCAGTGCCGGGGCGGCCCAACACTCGGCAATGTCACCGGCGCGGCGCGCTACTATCTGATAAGGAATAGTCTGCCCGGAGACACGCTCGAAAGCTTTGACCATATCCAGAACCGAATAGCCAATCCCGGTACCAAGGTTATAGGTAAAGACACCTCTCGCCTCGGCAATCCGCGCCAGCGCTTTGAGATGACCCAACGCCAGATCCACGACATGAATGTAATCTCGCACCCCGGTCCCATCCGGTGTCGGATAATCATTGCCGAAGATCGAGAGTTGCGGCAAACGGCCGACGGCGACCTGAGTGATGAAAGGCAGCAAGTTGTTAGGAATACCGTTCGGGTCTTCACCAATCAGCCCGGAAGGATGGGCTCCGACCGGGTTGAAGTAACGCAGCAAGACGATGCCCCAGCGCGGATCGGCCTTGGCCACATCGCGCAATATTTCCTCACCGATCAACTTAGAGCGACCATAAGGATTGGTGGCGGATAATGGGAAATCCTCCCGGATGGGAACCGAGTGAGGATCACCATACACGGTAGCCGACGAGCTGAAGACCAGATTAAACACCCCCGCCCGAGCCATGGCTTCACACAAGGTCAAGGTGGCGGCAATGTTGTTTTGATAATAGGTCAGCGGAATACGGCAAGACTCGCCCACGGCCTTCAAGCCGGCGAAGTGAATAACAGCATCAATGCTATGTTCGGCAAAGACCCGATCCAGTGCCGCGCCATCGCGCACATCCAGCTCATAGAAAGCAGGACGTTGGCCGGCAATTTGCTCGATTCGGTCAAGAACCACCGGGTGGGAATTGCAAAAATTATCGACGACTACCACCTGCTGGCCAGCCAGTAACAACTCGACCACGGTATGACTGCCAATATAACCGGTCCCTCCGGTCACCAAGATCGCCATCATGACTCCTTATTTCTTATGTCTATAAATCCCGTTGCCAACGATTTGGCAGACTCATCATACCCTCAAAACTGACGGGGCAGACAGAAAAAAGCCTGCCGGATGGGCAGGCTTGATCGTCAACGGAGCAAGATTCAAGCGAATCGAGCCGCTCCCTGAGCGATGACCAACTCTTCGTTGGTCGGAATGACAAACGCTTTGGCTGAACCCGCTTGGGTAATCAGACCGCCATTGCCAAATCGTGCCGCTTCATTGCCCTTGGCATCTTCGATGTAACCAAAGGGGGCCAGCAGCTCCAGCACACGACTGCGCATCATCATAGAGTTCTCACCGATACCGCCGGTAAACACCAGGGCATCGACGCGCCCCAAAGAGACGTAGTAGGAGGCAATGAACTTGGCCAAGCGATAGCAGAACATATCGAATGCCAGAATGGCCTTCTCATCGCCCTCTTCCACGCCCTGGGTAATGCCACGAAAATCGCTGGTCTTGCCGGAAATACCCAGCAGACCGGATTTCTTGTTCAGAACATCCTTGACCTGCTCCAGGGTGTACCCCAGCTCATCGACCATGAAGAAGACGATGGACGGATCCACGTTACCGCAGCGGGTTCCCATCATCAGACCTTCCAGCGGGGTCATGCCCATACTGGTGTCGATACTCTTACCATTCTTCACTGCGCAGACCGAGGCACCATTACCCAGATGGGCGGTAATGACATTGGTTTCTTCCAGGGGTTGGCCTAACTGCTCAGCGGCCTTGAGGGCCACATAGTAGTGACTGGTCCCATGCATGCCATAACGGCGCACGCCATGCTGATGATACAGCTCATCCGGCAGAGCGTAGCGGAACGCTGCCGGGGCCATGGTTTGATGGAAAGCAGTATCGAAGACCAGGACATGAGGCAGTGCGGCAAATAAACGACGAGCCGCACGGATCCCCAACAAATGAGCCGGGTTATGCAACGGCGCCAGGGGAATGCACTTCTCGATAACCTTCTCGACTTCGTCATCGACCAGCACGGGTTCAGAATAGAATTCGCCGCCATTCACCACCCGGTGACCAACAGCAATCAGGGAGTCCAGCAGATCGTGACGCCCATGGAGGACTTGCTCTTCCAAGAAGGTCAACGCCGCCGTGTGATCCGCACCCGCTGCCAGGGCAGCCTTCTGCTTTTCACCGTCATCGCCAAAACGCCAGCTGATCTGCGCCTCGGGCAAGGTCAAGGCTTCCGCCAGACCAGACAGGTACTGTTGTCCACTTTCCGGGTTGATGATAGCGAACTTCAGGGAAGAACTACCGCAGTTGAGTACCAGTACAGTCTGGTTATTACTTGTATCCATTCTCTCCTCGCTTTGCTGCAGGTGTGGCGACGGCCTCACCAACGCTGTTCAAGGTCAGGGTGAACACCAAGCTAGGGTGTTCAGCGATGGCCACCAAAAACGTTTGTCTCAAACAGTTCGAGACATCCAATCACTATCTCTATCAGAAAGTGTGCCAAGGTCTGCGGCATGCTCCCTGCGTGCGCCATCATCCTGCCCCTGTGCAGAGAAAGGATCTCAACGTGATAGCCATCGTTGTCCGGGCTCAAAAGCCCCGTCGAAGACAAGTGTGCACAAGTTACCATTAGACGGCTTTTGTGAGCAAACCCGCAGTATCAAGGAACTGGATCTTCCTTGACCAGGATCAGACTCTGCGATTCAAAGGCCAACTATTGAAAGCGTTTACTAAAAAAAACAACAACTTTGAGGCATTAAACACCGAGCAAACCACGAGCTTGCAACTCACTGCGGCACTGCTGGGCATCCTGAAACACAAAGGCATCCAGCCCCAGAGCCAGTGCTGCATCAACGTTTTCTTTTGAGTCATCAATAAACAGACAATCCGCAGCAACCAGCCCAAATTGCACCAGCATGGCCTCAAAAATCGCAGGCTCCGGCTTGATGAGTCCAACGCGGGATGAAATCACCACATCCTTGAACGAGGACCAGAAACTGGCGTGCTGCTGCAGGTAGGCGGCACTGACCTGGCCCATGTTGGACAACGCATATAGGGTATGTCCTTGTTTTTTCAAGTCATCCAGAACAGCAACGCTCGCAGGGAGAGTCTGCAACGAGGGGGCAACAGCCGCGTAAATCCCATGAATGATCGGCTCATCGACCTCGGTGCGCTCGATCGCTTGTACGGCGGCTTGCTCCAGAGTCAGTGTACCCCGATCCACCTCCAGCCAGTCCGGGTGAACAAACAGATGCTGAGCCAGACGCACTGCCCCCGGGCCATCGATCACGGAGCGAACAATGGCGACCGGATCCCATCGCACCAACACATTTCCGAGGTCAAAAATAACGTTCACTATTGGCTCCTGGGGTACTTTGCCCCTTGTTCATCAAATTGTCGGTTGTCATACTAACAGCGCCTACCGCCGCTGTCTTGCCGACAACCGCGCAGGCTTTTCATGACCATCCCAACCATGCCTTTCGGAGGCCTTATGCAAACAGAGCGTCTGCCCTACTTCACCCTGTACGATACGCAGGAACCTATATCGGCTCCCCTCTTTACCCGCTTCATTGTTCCGGTTCCTGTCGGTTGGTCTTCTTCTTCGTTGCATGTCAAAGGTCCCGTTAACCAACTCGGTTAAGGGGGCGACATGACATCTTCTCTTCGCGAATCCCATATTCTCCGTGCCCTAGCGTTCACTGATGGCAGCTTTGCCCTGATCGGTGTTTTTGTGGCCCTGCATGCCAATTCGCTGGCAATCTGGCTTGATGCCCTGTTCTCGTTGCTGTGTGCGCTGATGATAGCCTTTGAATCAACCCTGGTAAGCCGCCTCGGCGAGCCTGACTCACGCCAAAGGCCCAATGGTCTGGCGGCATGCGAACCCCTATTGGTCACGCTCAAAGGGCTGGTACTGACGCTGATCTGCCTGCTCACCGCCGCCAAGTCGGTACACAGCATCTGGCAAGGTGGGCATAGCACCCAGGAGTTACCCCTGATTGCCTATGGCGTGTTCGGCATGCTGTTATGCGGTGGCTTGTCCTGGTGGCTAGGCGGTATGGCGCGGCGATTACGCTCGCCCATTCTGGCAACAGAGCAGCACTACTTCCGCTTCGATGCGCTGATAAGTCTCGGCGTCACGCTGGCATTTGTCATCTCCGGTCTCTTGCAACAGAGTGCCTGGTCCTGGCTGGCTGCTTATATTGACCCGATCCTGAGCCTGCTGATGGTGCTCATCACTCTACCGGTCGCGTTAAAAGTCAGCCGCCAGGGGCTGTGGGAGTTGTTGCAACTTCCTGCGGACCAGCACTGGCAGGGCGAGATTGAGCGCCAGATCCTTGCCAGTCTGGATGAGCGGGAGCGAGCTTATATCGAACCCCGACTTATCAAGCAAGGGCGAAGGTTGCGGATCCAGTTGCATGCCAATCCACGCAACACCTCTTGGGATAGCCAGCAAGTGACGCGGTTATGCCAGAAGGTCCGACAAGCCACCGAGCATTGCGCCCCGCACCTGAGTGTCGAGTGGGTGATATCAAGCCCTTAACCACGACCGAAGCCGGGATAATCGCAGGCACTATAAACATCAAGGCCACCTCGCGGTGGCCTTGTCTATTGCGCAACAGCAGTGGCTCTGCAGAGCCAGCTGCACGACATCAGATCGAATCCAGATCCGAAATCTTGGTGTGGCGGACATCCTTACCCTTGACGCAGTAAATGATGTAGTCGCTGATGTGCTGGCAACGGTCACCAATCCGTTCCAGAGAGCGGGCGGCCCACAACACTTCCAGTACCTGGGGAATGGTGCGTGGATCTTCCATCATATAAGTCATCAACTCGCGAATGATGGATTCGTATTGCCGATCAATCTTGTCATCATCGTGGTAGAGCTGGATGGCGGCTTCGACATCCATGCGGGCAAAGGCATCCAGTGCATCATGCAACATCTTGATGGCCTGACGTCCCATGCTCTCCAGCGACACCAACGGCGGCTGGGAGCGGTTGTTATTGTTGTTGATCACCATCCGCGCCAACTTGTCGGCGACATCCCCCATTCGTTCCAGATCGGTGACCGACTTGGAGATCATCAGGATCAACCGCAGATCCGATGCCGTGGGCTGACGCTTGGCGATAATGCGGGTGCACTCCTCATCGATGCTGATCTCCATGCTGTTGACTTGCAGATCGGTTTCCACAATACGCCGGGCCAATTCCAGATCCTGGTCGTGAATGGCCACCAGCGCATCGGAGAGCTGTTGTTCCACCAGTCCACCCATTGCCAGCACGTTGTTGCGCACCGCTTCCAGTTCAGTATTGAACTGACCGGAGATGTGCTTGTTCAGATTCATGTTATCCATGGTCATATCCTCGGAAGCAGTTCAATTAGCCGTAGCGGCCAGTAATGTAGTCTTCGGTCTTCTTCATCTTCGGTTTGGTGAAGATGGTATTGGTATCCGAGTACTCGATGAGTTCACCCATATACATGAAAGCGGTCTGATCCGAAACCCGCGCCGCCTGTTGCATGTTGTGGGTAACGATGACCACCGTATATTTGCTCTTGAGCTCGTTGATCAGCTCCTCGATGGTCAGGGTGGAGATCGGATCCAGCGCCGAAGTCGGTTCATCCAGCAACAGTACTTCCGGCTCGATGGCAATCGCCCGGGCGATGACCAGACGCTGCTGCTGACCACCGGAGAGACCGAACGCATTCTCGTGCAGACGATCCTTGACCTCTTCCCACAGCGCGGCGCCACGCAAGGAGCGCTCGACCGCCTCATCCAGCAGGCGCCGATCACTGATCCCCTGCAGACGCAGACCATAGACGACATTTTCGTAAATGGACTTGGGGAACGGATTCGGGCGCTGGAACACCATGCCGACCCGACGGCGCAGTGCCGCCACATCGACGCTCTTGTCATAGATATTCTGGCCATGCAGGGTGATGGCGCCCTTGATATGGCAGATTTCCACCAGGTCGTTCATGCGGTTGATGCAGCGCAACAGGGTGGACTTACCGCAACCAGACGGACCGATAAAGGCGGTCACCTGCCCTTTGGGGATCTTCATGCTGACATCAAACAGTGCCTGCTTGCTGCCATAAAACAGATCCAGATTCTTGATCTCCAGCGCCGTTTTTTCCGTCGGCAGGTTCACCAAGTCAATGCTTTCGCTCTGGCTCATTGTGGGAGTAACGTTAATCATCGTTTACCTCGAATTCGGAAAAAAAGCTGGGCTTAGTTATCCAGCGCGCGATACTTTTCACGCAAATGGTTACGAATGCTGATGGCGGTCAGGTTCAACCCGACGATCACGGTCACCAGCAGGAACGAAGTGGCATACACCAGCGGCCGTGCCGCCTCGACGTTCGGGCTCTGGAAGCCAACATCGAAGATATGGAAACCCAGGTGCATGAACTTACGCTCCACATGCAAATAGGGGAAGTTACCATCCATCGGCAAGGTGGGTGCCAGCTTCACGGCACCGACCAGCATCAGCGGCGCCACTTCACCTGCGGCCCGGGCAATCGCCAGGATCAGACCGGTCATGATAGCCGGGCTCGCCATGGGCAACACGATGCGCCACAAGGTTTCCGCTTTGGTGGCCCCAAGAGCCAACGAGCCATGTCGCACCGCGCTCGGGATCCGCGATAAGCCCTCTTCGGTCGAGACGATGACCACCGGCAGCGTCAGGATCGCCAGAGTAATCGCCGACCAGATAACCCCTGGTGAACCAAAGGTCGGATTCGGCAGGGCCTCGGGATAGAACAGCTTGTCGATGGAACCACCCAGCACATAGACGAAGAAGCCCAGACCAAATACCCCGTACACGATCGAGGGCACACCCGCCAGATTGATCACCGCGATGCGGATAAACTTGGTCAGTGCATTCTTACCGGCATATTCGTGCAGGTAAACCGCCGCCACCACGCCTAATGGCGTGACAATGACTGTCATCAGCAGCACCATGAACACGGTGCCGAAGATCGCCGGGAATACACCGCCTTCGGTATTGGCTTCACGGGGGTCATCCGATACAAACTTACCGATTTGGTGGAACCAAAATCCAATCTTGCTCAACAGACTCATGTCGTTGGGCCAATTGACATCCAGCACGTTCGACAGAGGAATGGTCACCGCTTGCCCACGCATGTCCTTGACGACCAGACTATCCCGCAAGGTCTGATCCCGCAGGGTAAACAGCTGTTTCTCCAACTGGGCATAGTGGTCATTCAATGCCTTGCGCTCGGCTTCGATATCCGCTTGTGCCGCAGCCGTCAGAGCATGGTCCAACTCCAGACGACGCTCCTTGAGACGCAGTTTTTCCAGCTGGTAGTTGATAGCACCAATATCGGCATGCTGTAACGAGCGAACCTGGTCGTTGATCTCGGCAACCCGTTCGATGCGGCGTTGCAATTGCTGATGCAGATCACCATCCACGGCTTTACCAGATTCCAGCACCTGCTCGATATAACCGTAGAAGTTACCGTTGGTGGTCCGCTCCAGCACAGCCAGTTCTTTGGGCGTACTGCGGGAACGGATATTGGTTTCCAGAACCCAGCGGAAGTCCAGCGGCACGAACTCCCGGTTGCCGGTCTTCACCAGATAGCGCTCCAGCACTTCGCGCTCTTCGCCTTCCAGTTTCAACCCCGTGGCCCGCAGACGAGCCGTCGGCACCAGCTCGCTATCGTGCAACTCGCCGATCAACTGCTCTGTTTGACCATTATTGTCAATTTCCCACTGGTAAATGGTATGTGGCCAGAAGTAGACCAGACCACGCCAACCGATGAGGAGCAACAGCCCCACTACGGCAATCAGACTCAAACTGACGGCGCCACCTGTCATCCAGATCCAGGGAGTGCCCGATTTAAACCACTTGTTCATTGTCGTTTGATTCCTTGAGGGCCCATTACATCGAGCTGTATTTGTCACGCAGACGTTGACGGACAAACTCGGCCACGCTGTTGAAGATGAAGGTAAAGACAAACAGTACAAACGCTGCCAGGAACAGGACCCGGTAATGTGAACTGCCCACTTCCGACTCCGGCATCTCGACCGCAATATTGGCAGCCAGCGTCCGCAAGCCCTGGAATATGCTCATATCCATGATGGGGGTATTGCCGGTTGCCATCAGTACGATCATGGTCTCACCCACGGCGCGGCCTAACCCCATCATCACCGCCGAGAAGATCCCCGGGCTGGCGGTCAGAATGACCACCCGGCTCAGGGTCTGCCAAGGGGTGGCACCGAGGGCCAACGAGCCCTGTGTCAGGTGCTTGGGTACCGAGAACACAGCGTCTTCAGCAATCGAGAAGATGGTCGGGATCACCGCAAAACCCATGGCGATACCGATAACCAGCGAATTCCGTTGGTCAAACCGCATGCCCAAGGTATTGGTGATAAAGCCGCGGGCATTCCCGCCCATGAACCAGCCTTCCAGTATCGGGCTGATCGTCAGACACAAGTAACCAATCAGGACCAGAACCGGGACCAACATCAACGCCTGCCAGCCTTCCGGCACGCTTTCCTTGATCCGGCGTGGCAGGTGATGCCAAGCCAATGCCGCCAGCAGCATCGAGAGCGGCAACGCCACCAGCAATAAGAAAATGCCGGGCAGATGTTGTTCGATCATGGGGGCCAGCCATAAGCCCGCCAGGAAACCGAGGATCACCGTCGGCAATGCCGCCATGATTTCTACGGTCGGTTTGACCACCTTGCGCATGCCTGGCGACATGAAATAACCGGCGAAGATGGCACCAGCCAGAGCAATCGGCACAGCAAACAACATGGCGTAGGCGGCCGCCTTGAGCGTGCCGAAAGCCAATGGCACCAGACTTAACTTAGCTTCAAAGTCATCCGAGGCTGATGTGGACTGCCAGACATACTGTGGCTCTGGATAGCCTTCATACCAGACCTGTTGCCACAGGGCTGACCAGGTAACTTCCGGGTGTTCGTTCTGGACATGGAAAAATTGGAACTGATTGCCAAATTCCACCAGCAGGCTGTTATTGCGGGGCGACAGCACCAGACTATCAATGCTGCCTTGGCCAATCACTTCCGACAACAGACGGGTTTCACCGGTGGCATGGAACAGATCGACATGGTTTTCCGCCGAGAGCGCGATGAAGCCCTTGCGACTATGCTCCACCGCCAATTCACGGACTGGTCCGGAGGCCTGGAACTCCCGAATATGGGTAAATTGTCGCGAGCCGTCTCTCAGGACTTCAAACCACTGGGAGATGATCCCATTGTCGTTGGCGACCAACAGTGAGGATGCGCCGCTGAGCAGGGCAACCTGGGTCACATTGCCGCCCTGGGCATTGATTTGGATCGCCGAACTCAGACGAATATTGTCCAGATCGCGAATATCGAAAATCGACAGCAGATTGCCGGAGCGGGCTAGCAGATAACGCAGATCCGGCGTCAGCAAGACCTGCTCGACGGTACCAGGTAGCGGCGGCAAGGCATAACGCTTGGTCGTCCACTCCACCTCGCCGGAAAGGAAATTCTCTTCCCCGACGCGAGCCGTCAGCAATGTCTCGCCATCGGCTGTGGTCGCGGCAAACACCGCCAGTGCACTGGTCGCCTCATAAGCCAGATGGGTAATGGCGCGCCCACGCTCGTCGAGTACAATCGGCTCACTCCCCAGTGGGTACTTGAGCACAGCTTCCGTGACCCGCTTGTCGTTGGGATAAGTGACCACAAAATCAGGCTGAACCACCTGGGCGGAGCCATCAGCAAAGCCGTAAACCACCTGACGCTTACCCAGCGAAGTGGTCGTTACGCTCGTCACCTGACCAGCCACCGCATCATGCTTGATGAGTTGACCAACCGGAAAACCCGAACCGCTATCCAGCGCAAAAAAATCCAGTTGCCCTTCTCGACTGAAGCGGTAGCCAATCTGGTTCTGGTCATCAATCCCCAGCAAGGCGGTTTGCCCCTGCACCGGCAGGGTAATTTCGGCTTTGCGAGTGATAGTGGCCGAATCGAAGATCGGTTTCACCACGTACAGCAGATAAAAGAAAATCAGCAGCAATGCCACCAATACCAGGATACCCCCGGCGGTAACACTGACACTGGCTAGTTTGTCCTTGATTCGCCGTTTGCGACTGCCGGACATCGTCACATTGACGGTTTGGGTTGACATCAAAAAACCTCGACTGGTTCTAGGCATGGGCGGATTGTATGTCCATTCCATGACAGTTTTGTTACAGCGCGAACTAAACATCCGTTTGCAGGTACCGGAAGTATGACGCCGGTTTATGACAGCCGATCGTCATTGCTGGCTGCAGTTTCATCATCCGCCCCCTGCTCTCACATTCTGGTGCTATGAGCTGGCCATTTCCATACGCCGAGGTTTGGCACTGATGCCATAAATATGTCATGTTATTGACATATAAGGGTGTCACGAGCAAGCCACTATCACCCAAGGCCGTTTAAGCTAATTCGCAACGGGTGGCCGTGACTCCAGTAACATGATTCCGAGGGTAGCAATGAGTAGTGACAATCTCTGGATTGAAAAAGAGCTGAGCTGGCTCTCCTTTAATGAGCGGGTTCTGCAAGAAGCCATGGACAAGAGCGTGCCGCTGATCGAACGAGTGCGCTTCCTGGGGATTTTCTCCAACAATCAGGATGAGTTCTTCAAAGTCCGAGTGGCCGACGTCAAGCGCCGCGTGCTGATCCATAAGGAGCATGGTGGGGATCCGGAAGCCGAGGATCTGCTGCATGCCATTCAGGATAAGGTCAAGTGGCTGGGCGAAACCTTCGACACCACCTATCGGGAACTGATGCTCTCCCTGGCGCGACACAATATTTTCCTCATCAATGAAAGTCAGGTTTCTCCAGGCCATCAGGCGTGGATCAAAAAATATTTCAAGGACAAGGTGCTGCGCCACATCAGCCCGATCCTGCTGACGGAAGATAGTGATCCCATCGCCTTCTTGAAGGATCAGTACACCTATCTGGCGGTGAAGATGAAAAAAGAGGGGCGCTTGGTGCAATACGCCCTCATCGAAGTGCCGACCGATTATCTGCCCCGTTTCGTGCCCATGCCCCCCGATGAATCCAACAAGCGCCGGAAGGCTCTGATCATTCTGGATAACGTCATCCGTTTTTGTCTGGATGATATTTTCCGTGGCTTTTTTGATTATGACGAAATCGCCGCCTACTCGGTCAAAATGACCCGGGATGCCGAATACGACCTCTCCGCTCAACTCAACCGCAGCGTGCTGGACAATATGAGTGAAGGGTTAAAACAGCGCCTCAAGGCCATGCCGGTCCGCTTCGCCTATGACCGGGAAACGCCACAGAGCATGGTCACCTTCCTCACCGCCAAACTGAAGATGAGTTTCTACGACTCCATCATGCCTGGCGGGCGGTATCACAACTTCAAGGATTTCATCGGGTTCCCCAATGTAGGCCGTGATTATCTGGAAAACCCCAAGCTCTCGGCTCTCAACAGCCATGAGTTTGACCAACATCTGACCCTGTTTCAGGCCATCGCCGAGCAGGACATACTCCTGTATTACCCTTACCACAAGTTTCAATACTTCACCGAGTTGCTACGCCAGGCCTCCTACGATCCGGCCGTCACCTCGATCAAGATCAACATCTATCGGGTCGCCAGTCAGAGCCGGGTCATCGACTCCCTCATCGATGCCGCCAACAACGGCAAACGCGTCACCGTAGTAGTCGAGCTGCAAGCACGTTTTGACGAGGCCGCCAACATCCAGTGGGCCAATCGCCTGACGGAGGCTGGGGTCAAGGTCATGTTCGGGGTACCGAGCCTGAAGATCCACTCCAAACTGTGCCTTATCAGCCGTAAGGAGAATGGCCAGACGGTCCGCTACGCCCATATTGGCACCGGTAATTTCAACGAGAAGACCGCCAAGATCTACACGGACTTCTCCTTGTTCACTTGCAATCAGGAAATCGCGGCCGAAGTTTACAGCGTCTTCGAGTTTATCGAACATCCGTTCCAGCGTTTCAAATTCAATCACTTGCTGGTCTCGCCCATCAACTCCCGCCGTAACCTTTACAGCCTGATTGACAGCGAAATCAACAACGCTAAAAGCGGGCTACCGGCACGCATCACCCTGAAGATCAATAATCTGGTCGATAAGGGCATGGTCAGCCGGCTCTATGCCGCCAGCCAGGCCGGGGTCAAGATCCGCATGATCATCCGCGGCATGTGCTCGCTGGTCCCCGGATTACCTGGCATCAGCGATAACATCGAGGTCATCAGCATCGTCGATCGCTACCTTGAACATCCGCGGGTCATGGTGTTCCATAACAATGGTCAACCCAGGGTCTATATCTCTTCGGCGGACTGGATGACCCGGAACCTGGATTTTCGTATTGAAGTCGGTGTTCCCATCTATGATGAGAAGCTGCGCCAGCGGATCCTGGACATTCTGGAACTGCAGTTCAGCGATACCACCAAGGCTCGTTACATTGATGCCGACCAAAGCAACCGCTATGTCCCGCGGGGCAATCGCAAGAAGGTTCGCTCGCAAATCGCCATCTATGACTACCTCAAACAGTGGGAGCAACAACTAAATGCCGAGTAATCTGCTGGCGGCCATTGATTTAGGTTCTAATAGCTTCCACTTGGTGGTGGCACGCGTTCTCGACGGTCGCATGCAGATCGTGGATCGCCTCAAAGAGCGGGTCCGCCTCGCCGAAGGCATGGATGAAAATAAATGCCTGAGTGAAGAGGCCATGCAACGGGGATTGAATTGCCTCGGCCTGTTCGCCGAACGGTTGAGCGGCTTCAAACCGGATGCGGTGCGCATCACGGGTACCTATACCCTCAGAGCCGCCAGCAACGCCCAAGTGTTTCTGGATCGAGCCCGCGCGCTGCTCCATCACCCGATCAATATTATCTCCGGTCAGGAAGAGGCTCGGCTGATCTATCAGGGGGTCGCGCACACCCAGCATCTGGATGGCCGGGTGCTGGTCATCGATATCGGGGGCGGTAGTACCGAGCTGATCATCGGTGAGCGTTTCACGCCGCTCGCTCTGACCAGCCGCAAGATGGGCTGCGTCACCTTCAACAAACAATTCTTCACCAACGGTAAACTCAGCGACAAGAATTTCAATGCCGCCATCTTGGAAGGGTTACACCAGTTGGAGCCAATCCTGACTCAATACCAGACGTTGGGATGGGAAAGCTGCCTGGGCAGCTCGGGCAGCATTAAGGCGGTACGGGAACTGCTGGTCGCCCATGATGACGATGGCGTCATCACCCTGTCGCAGCTCGAGCAACTCAAGTCGCGCATGATTGCTCAAAAGCGGATTGAACAACTCGATCTTCCCGGTTTGACCGAGGATCGTCGCCCGCTGATTGCCGCAGGTGTTGCCATTCTGATTGCCCTGTTCCAAGGCTTGGGCATCGAGCGCATGGACTACTCGGACGGCGCCTTACGCGAAGGTTTGCTGTATGAATTCGAACAGCGGCAACAGCATCAGGATATTCGCGCCCGAACGGCCTTCGGCATTGCCGATCTCTACCATATCGACAAACAGCAAGCCGCTCGGGTCGAGGCCACCGCCTTACAACTGTTTGATCAGGTTGCAACCCGCTGGCAGCTGGACGCCGAACTCTATCGCCCCCTGCTCTGCTGGGCGGCCATGCTGCACGAGACGGGCCTTGCCATCAACTATACCGCCATCCAGCGTCATTCCGCCTACATACTGGAAAACTCGGATCTACCGGGGTTCGATCAGGAAGAGCAGCAACTGCTGGCAACCTTGGTCCGGTTTCACCGCAAGGCCATCAAGAAGCAGGAATTTTACTCCATCCCCAACTTTGTCGATGAATCGATCTGGCGCGCCATTCGCATTCTGCGTCTGGCCGTGGCACTGCACCATCGACGGTTGGATAACCTGCTGCCCACGCTTCGCCTTGAAGCCGAAGGCAACTTATGTCGTTTGTTCCTGCCTGCCAGCTGGGCCGAGGCTAACCGGCTGCTGGTGCAAAACCTGATACGGGAACAGCGGTATATGGAAGCTCTGGGCTGGGAGCTGGATCTGCAAACCACAAGCTAAGCCATAGCTAAAGCTCATCTTCCGCACATCCCGCACGGCAGGGTGGCGAAAGCCATCCTGTTTATTGGCAGCACTTACCGGGAGCTAGTGGCTTTCTCATCCCCTGATGCCTGCCGCTGCGCCTCGCGAGCGGCACGTTTTTCCTGACGGCGACGGGCAAAAAACGCACTGAGTTGCTGACTGCACTCCTGCGCCAAAACCCCTGCGGTAACCGGGATCTGGTGATTGTGGCGCGCATCGCCCAACAGCGGGAATACCGACTGTACGGCTCCGGTTTTCAAATCAGAAGCCCCATACACCAGGCGTCCGATCCGGGCATGGATCAAGGCTCCCGTGCACATGATGCAAGGCTCCAAGGTCACGTACAAAGTCGTATCCAGCAGCCGATAGTTACTCAGTTGCTGGCCCGCCTGACGCAAAACCCGGATCTCGGCATGAGCCGTTGGGTCATGCTCACACAGCGATAAATTCCAGCCTTCTGCCACCATCAGGCCCGCTCGCACCAATACGGCTCCCACCGGAACTTCACCAGCCTTCTCCGCCTGGTCCGCCAGTGCTATGGCGTGACGCATCCAGCGTTCATCCTCTTGCTGTTGTATGGCTTGTGATGGCGTGATTTGTGATTTTGTGGTTTGTGATTGCATGCCCCCTCCCGAACTGGCGGCTATTATGCCCAAACGGCTTGGCACTGCCTACCAAACCCTATCGGCTAACCCGACACACCACAAAACAGTTATGGTTGGGCGACGCAAAAAAATCGCCCGCAGTCGCGGGCGATGTGTGCAGTTGAGGCAGCTAAACAGCGATCAGCAGCGCTGGATTAGCCCTATCTGTCCTTCCGGTAACCATTCGTATTGGGTCTCCTCGCGGGCCCCGCAGCAGCGGCCACTACAACCACTCTGCGTCACCTTGCGAACTCGCCCCTTGCGCATCCAGACACCCAACATGGCATCCATGGTGTCTTCCGCCGTATGGAAGTGCCGCGCCAGCTCCCCCAGGCTCATACGCTGACGATCGGCCAGCAGGGTTCCCACATCACGAACGATCATACCAGCACCACCTTACGCGCCAGTATGTTGCCCTTGCGATGCATGCCCCACCAGGTCAGCACCGCGACCATGGCATAGAACGCGACCCAGGCCAGACTCTGGGCCGGATGGGCGGCAAAGGTCGCCAGTTGGTAATAGAGAGAGGAGAGCATAAACGCCATCAAGTTACACCACATAGCCGTGAAGATGGCCCAGTTACGACCCGACTCCCGGATCAGTGCCCCCATTGCCGCCGCACATGGCATATACAGCAGGATGAACAGCAAGTAAGCAAAGGCGCCAACCTGACCATCAAAATGGGTCTGCATGTTGGCGAAGGTCGACAGATCAACCTCCTGGGATTCCGCCATGGCAGTTTGGTCCTGCAGATCGCCCAGCTCCAGACCAGCAGGATCCCATGGATTGATGGCTGCCAGATTATCTGGAATGGTTGCTACTGCCTCGTTAAAGGCGTCAGTCAGACTGAACTCAGCACCCTCTTCGTCTGCCGGGGACTGATAGAGACTGTTGAGCGTCCCCACCACCGCCTCTTTGGCAAAAATACCGGTAGCAATACCGACCGTTGCTTGCCAGTTATCCTCACGCACCCCCAGCGGCGACAACACAGGCGTCAGAAATGCAGCAGCCTGGCTCAGCAAGGACTTGTCTGTATTCTGGTTACCGAAACTGCCATCGGAGCCCAAGGAGTTGAACAGGTTCAACACCGCCACCATGATGACAATGGTCTTACCGGCCCCCAGCACAAAGCTACGCAGTTTGTGCCAGGTCTTGATCAGCACATAGGTTGGCCGCGGGACTTCATAATCCGGCATTTCCATCAGCATGGATTCACTGTGTCCAGGCAGTAGGGTCTTGCGCAGCACCAAACCGGTCACCACCGCAATTGCGATACCAATCAGATACAGCAAGAACACCACGTTCTGCCCCGATTGCGGAAAAAAGGCGACTGCAAACAAGGCATAGACCGGCAGGCGAGCCCCACAGGACATGAAGGGCGCCATAGCGGTGGTCATCAGGCGTTCACGCTCCGCACTCAGCGTCCGGGCGGACATGAAAGCCGGAACCGAGCAGCCAAATCCCATCAGCATCGGCACGAAAGCTTTACCCGGCAGCCCCAGTTTGCGCATCACCCGATCGACGACAAATGCGGCTCGGGCCAAGTAACCTGACGCTTCAAGCACCGCCAGAAACAAATACAGAAAACCGACGACCGGAATAAAGGTGGCGACCGTCTGTATGCCACTACCGATCCCGTCGGAAACCACGGATATCAACCACTCCGGGGTATCAACCAGACCCAGCCAGTGCCGAGGTCCATCGACAAACAAAGCACCGGCCAAGACATCGAAAAAGTCGATGAAGGCACTGCCCACATTGATGGCGAACAGGAACATCAGGTACATGACGCCGAGGAAAAACGGAATGCCAATCCAGCGGTTGAGCAGAATATTATCCAGACGTTCAGAACCCTTGATGCCGAGTTTTCCATGCTGGATCTGGCAAGGACGAGCCTGCTCATGAATAAAGCCATAGCGAATATCCGCCACGGCCAGATCCATATCCACCTGACTTTGCGTCGCGCGGATTAGCGCCGCAACATCCGGTCGCGCCGTCAATTGCAAGACTTCATCCAGAACTTCATCGCCTTCCAGCAAACGAATGGCACAGCCACGAGCAGCCAGGTGACCATGATGGATCTGCGGTTGTAACTGAGCGACAGCAGCCTCAATGACCTCGCCGTAATCCAGAACCAGAGGCTGTGGATCAACTTGCGCCATCAGCAACGGCAATTGAGCTTTGAGGTGCTGGATCTCTTTACGGTTGTAGGCGGATAACGCCACCACCGGACAGCCCAGCACCCCGCTCAGGGCTTGGGCATCAATCGATTGCCGCCGTTTTTGTACCACATCGTATTTGTTCAGTACCACCAGCACCGGCAGCCCCAACTCACGCAGTTGCAGGGTCAGCAGTAAGGAGCGCTCCAGGGCCGTGGCATCGATGACGTTAATCACCAGATCCGGCTTATGGGTCATGGCGTAACGGAATGCGATCTGCTCATCGATCGAGCTGTCCCGGCTCTCCAACGCATAGATGCCCGGCAAGTCCATCAACTGATACTCGTCATCACCCTGGCTGAAGTAACCGCGCTTCTTGTCCACGGTAACACCACTCCAGTTGCCGACCTGCTGATTGGCCCCGGTCAAGGCATTGAACAACGAGGTCTTGCCGCTGTTGGGATTGCCAACCGTCATCAAATTCCATTTCATAGGCTCTCTACCTCGATCTGCATGGCCAATGTACGCTGAACCGAGAGCGTGATACCCCCTGTGGAAATTTGTAGTGGATCACCCAAGGGCGCATTCCGAATAAAACGCACCTCACTACAGGGCAGTAAGCCCATAGCCATCAGTTTGCGGCGAACCGGAGCATCCAATGCTCCCAGGCTCACAATCCGAGCCGATTGGCCCGGCAGGATATCACTCAAATGCATATGCCGTGCTCCGCGATCTTATTGATAATGGTTATCACTGAATCCAATTATAGAGCGAATACCCACAAAATAAAGCAGTTTTTTAGCCTCGGCTCTGGCTATACTCCCGACCAGTGATAAGGAGCCTCATCATGTCCGATACCAATTCCCGTCTTGTTTACTCCACGGCTAGCGGTTTTGTTCCCGAGCCGACCACCAAGGCCGCATCTGCATCCCCCTTCCCCGATGACGGCATCGTCAGATTGCGCCGCGAAAATAAAGGCCGTAAAGGTGCAGGGGTGATCACCATTCACGGCATTCCCACTGAACGACAAAAGGAGCTAGCCAGTCTGCTGAAGAAAAAATGCGGCACCGGAGGCGCCATCAAAGAAGGGATCATTGAAATTCAAGGTGAGAAGCGGGATTTGATCCAGGCAGAGCTCATCAAGGCGGGTTTTACCGTCAAATTGGCGGGTGGTTAGTCCGCTCGGTGATTCGCGTTAAAACAGCGGCAACTGCCCCTCGGCCCACTCATCAAACTGACGACCAATGAAGGGTAGTATGGCATCGGCCACGGGCCTGAGTTGCTTCTGGATATAGTGTTCATAATCCAGTGGTGCGGTTTGATGTTCTACCGGCTCAGCCCCTTGGGTGGTGATGAGGTAGGCAATGGTGCCACGCTGCTGATAGCGAGGGGACAATCCTGCGCTCCGGCGCGCCTCATCGGCCAATCGAGCCGCCCGGACATGGGGGGGTTGAGTTTTTTGGTAGTCGCTCAATTTGCGTCGCAACCGCTTGCGATAGACCAACCAGTCATCCACCTCGCCAGCCCGGGTTTTCCGAATCATCTCGGCAATGAAAGGCGCCGGATCCTCATCGTGGAAAATACGCTGGTATAACCCGCGCTGAAACTGTTTGGCCAGCTCGGTCCAGTCGGTACGGACCGTCTCCAGCCCCTTGAAGATGATCTGCTCGTGCTCCCCTTCACCTTCCAGACCGGCATACCGCTTCTTGCTGCCCACCTCGGCACCGCGGATCGTCGGCATAAGAAAACGCCGATAATGACGCTCATATTGCAGCTCCAGGCAGGAATCGAGTCCCCAGTTCTGCTGCAGATGGTGCTGCCAATACTCGGTGACCTGACGAGCCAATTGCCGCCCGATAGAGTCAGCCTGTTCCGGCGTTACCTCGCGATCCAACCAGACAAAGGTGGAGTCGGTATCGCCATAGATCACCTGGAAACCAGCAGTCTCAATCAAGCGCCGGGTTTCCAGCATGATCCACTGTCCACGCAAGGTGATACTGGATGCCAAACGGGGATCAAAGAAGCGGCAACCACTGGAGCCCAATACCCCGTAAAAGGAGTTCATCAAGATCTTGATAGCGCGCGACAGGGCATCATCCTGCTGCAACTTGGCCTTATCCCGCTCTTGCCACAGGGAAGCAATAAGCCCGGGAAGGATCGGATCCTGGCGCGAGAAACAAGCCCCCAGAAATCCCGGGATCGGCGCCAAATGCAGATCCTCCTGCTGTGATACTTGCTGCTCTCGTAACCCGAGGATCAACCCCAACGGATCAATACCAAAGCTGCGGATAATACTGGGATAGAGGCTTTTGTAATCCAGCACCAATACGTGTCGATAAAGCCCGGGACGCGAGTCCATCACATAACCGCCCGGTGAGGGTGCGCCTTCGATAGTTCCCAGGCTCGGCGCCACAAAGCCGCGACGATGCAAGTGAGGGATGTAGAGATGGGAAAATGCCGCCACCGAGCCACCGTAGCGATCCAGCTCCAGCCCGGTGAGCTGACTGCGCAAGCGAGCAAAGTCCAGCAAATGGCAAAGGGCAAAGATATCGGTGACCAAGCGACAATCTTCGAGGTTGTAACGGGCCAGAGCCAGTTTATCCTGTTGATATAATTGGCTGATCCGCTCACCTCTATCCTCAACCTCATCGATCGCCTTACCGCGACCGAGCAGGCTCTGGGCCACAGACTCCAGGCTGAAACTATCAAATTGCCAAGTTGCCGATTTCAAGGTGGCAACCCCATCCAGCACCACGCGACCGGGAAAGATGACTTGCCCCTGTTGGCGCTCATCCCGCGCCGGTCGCCAGCGGACCGGCTCACCGGCTCGTCCCCAACGCAGGGTCAGGTGGTGTAATTCGGCGCGGCGAAGCAGTAGCTGAAAATCAAAGTTGACCACGTTCCAGCCGATGATGATGTCCGGATCGAAGTGCAGAAAGAAGGGCGCCAATGCCAATAACAGCTGCCGTTCGTCCGCCACCCACTGGATAGTAAACGTCTCCTGATGGGGTTCGGGCTCCCCCACCATGATCACTTGCTCAAGCAGCGAGCCATCACGCCGGATCCCTTGCAAACCAACGCAGTAGAGCTGGCCGGACATGGCACATTCCACATCCAGCGACAGCAGGGTAAATGTTGGCTGCATATCGCAAGGCTCCAGCATTCGGGCTTGCATCTGTAGATAGCCCGGGTGGCGGGTGACATCACCGCTCACCCGGATCCCGCCAGTGATAAAACGCTCCATCAGTACTCGTTCGGCATGTCGCACATCGCCTTCAAAAACCGGAATACGCTGTACCTGTAGAAGCTCAAGGGCGCGATAGAAACGAGCCAAGGTAGGAAAACAGCAGGCGAGTACGGCATCACCAGCAAACGTCTGTAACCCGGTGTGTCGCAAACGGCCCCGGATCCCGTGCTGCCGAAATAACTGCAACGCCTCTTCCTGTCGGGCGAGTGGTATGAAAAATTGCACCGGCTCTTGTGCATAAACGACCCGAACTGGCCCCTGCGCAGTCGCCAACCAGAGCACGATCGCACAGTGTTCGTCCTGTTCAGGAGAGGATATCGACGGCTGATCCAGCGCCTGCCGCGTCAGAATAAAACCATCCAAGGTCTGATGAGCGACGACGTGGGGCAAGAGAGGGCTCCATCAGTTGGGGATATACGAAGAGGGGAGTACAGACCGCACCAGGCGAGTCATTCCTCCCTCATGGGAGACCATCAGAGGCACACTAAGGAGCAATCAACAGGAACAGGCTCGAGCCTATGGCTCCTTTTTCCCAAACCCCGACTGCTTGAGGGTGAACCCCTCCTGGTTACTCCAGGCATCCAGTCCACTGCGATTATTGCCGGCGATCAAGCTGGCAGCCAGGCTCGGGCTGTTGAACAGCTGATCCTGGGTGAAGCGATAGCCCTCCCCTTCGGCAATCAAAACCCCCTTGTCCAGCAGTGTCCGCTTGAGCTCAATCACGGGCTCACGCAAGGAATCCGCCTGTTCGTTATTGACCCGCGAACCGGACATCACCACGAACCCCGGCTTTTGCCGCGCGCCGACCGGATAACCACAGGCTTCAGCACCTTTCACACTAAAATAATAGCGCTCGCGCTCCCCCGGCGTACTCGTTGCCAATGCTCGCTGCAACGCCATCAACTCATCGAATATTTCAATAGGAACCACGGCCGCGCGACGTTGCCCCTTCTGATCGACAATAAAGCTGACGTGTTTGCTTAACATCCTGTAGTCCTTTGCGTCGGTGCTGAATTCAATACTGAACTTAGTTTGCCCTGTCTTGGTAACAGAACCAAGTCGTGGCGGCTGAAATCACAACATCATATTTATATCGGATTATCATACGCTTGTGAAAAGCTGATTGCGGTGAAGCGGATCATATCCGGCCATCGGGCTCCTCCTCGTCCATTGCCGCGGATCCCGCTCGTCAGCCGCACGATGTTCGAACATTCAGGCTGAAGCTCGCAGTCACATAAAAAATCACTTTTAATGATTATTTATACTTGCAGAGTCGGCGTTTTTTCCCGATGATAACGCCAAATTTTAGCGCAGGGATAAAGGGATACACAGATGGTTCGCGAAAGAGATGCGGTGCTGGTTAATGCGTTTCGCCACTCGACCCCCTATGTCAATCATCATAGAGGTTCCACCTTTGTCATCATGATCGGCGGTGAAACCATTGCCGATGATAACTTCAATGACATAGTGGCCGATATCGCATTGCTACAAAGCCTGGGCATTCGCCTGGTGCTGGTGTTTGGTGCGCGCCCGCAAATCGATGGCTCCTTGGCAAATGCCGGTATTCGCTCTCGCTTTCACAAACGTATCCGCGTCACCGATAGCGACAGTTTCCGCATCATCAAGCAGGTCTGCGGTGGCTTGCAGCTGGAGATCACATCTCGTCTCTCCATGGGACTCATCAACACACCGATGCAGGGTGCCCGCCTGAATGTGGTCAGCGGCAACTTTGTCACCGCCCAGCCGATTGGCGTCGATGATGGTATCGATTACTGCCATAGTGGCCGGGTACGCCGGATCGACAGTGAAGGCATCCGTCGCCAACTGGAACAAAATGCCATCGTGCTGATTTCACCGGTGGGTTTCTCGGTGACCGGAGAAAGCTTCAGCGTCAACGCCGAAGAGATTGCCGCTCAGGTCGCCATTCACCTCAAGGCCGACAAGTTAATCGCCTTTTGCTCGTCACAAGGGGTCATCGGTCAGTCCGGTCAGGTGGTTTCCGAATTGTTCCCCGAGCAGGCTGAAGAATATCTGGTCGCGCTGGAACAACAAGGTGATGACAGCTCGGGAACGGCGCGTTACTTCCATGCCGCGATCGCATCTTGCCGGGCCGGCGTACCACGCTGCCACTTGGTCAGTTACAAGGAAGATGGCGCCTTGTTGCAGGAGTTGTTTACTCGGGATGGCGTAGGCACCCAGATCGTACGGCAGAGTGCCGAACAGGCTCGCAGCGCAACCATTGATGATATTGGCGGCATTCTGGATCTAATCCGCCCCCTGGAAGAGGAAGGCATTCTGGTTCGTCGCTCGCGGGAGCAGCTGGAAATGGAAATTGACCACTTCTGCATCATAGAGCGGGATGGCTTGGTGATTGGTTGTGCTGCGCTCTACCCGTTCCCGGAAGAAGCTATGGCGGAAATGGCCTGTGTGGCGATCCATCCGGAGTACCGCAGCTCAAACCGCGGGGATCGCATGGTGGCCAAGATTGAAGAACACGCTCGGCGGCAAAACATCCAGAAACTGTTTGTGCTGACCACGCGCTCCATTCACTGGTTCCGTGAGCGCGGTTTCGAACCGGTCGAGGTGACAGACCTGCCCGTGGCGAAGCAGAAGCTGTATAACTATCAGCGTCGTTCGAAAATCTTGTTGAAAACCATATAAAAAAAGACGGGGCCGACAAATTTACCGGCCCCGTTTTGGCAATGGAGATTTCTGGTTTCCACGCGGCGTAATATAGCAGCGCAGTACCGAATGAATCGTGGAACCGGTCACATAAATCAGTCATGTTTTCATCTGATTAACATAAAAATACAATCCAGATCACGATTTGAAATGGCTTTCTGGATGCGGTTACATCATTTTTTGGTAACAGATGTGAGTTGAAGATTGACAGTTGATAGCCAGACCGGTTATTTCTGTCAGACACCCCGCGCCAGCGGGGACCAGAAGAGGCGCGTTGCCCAGGTCAGCGGTAGGAGGAGGTCAGTCTCCATCGATAACCGCCCAGGGGGTGCAACGCCGAGACCAGTCAGTGACTGAATCGCTGATGAGTCGGCTGCGAGGGCTGAATCCCTCGGGCTGTCACCCTTAGGGTGAAGTGCTTCTGGCAGGAATTTTCTTTCCCGCCGTACAGCCGCGTCTTTCTGGTCACACCTGGTTTAAAAGTTAAACGGAATTTTTAACGGTTTTATTCAGGAGTTCAGTCGTGAACCAGCTTTGCGTAGCCAAGTTTGGCGGTACCAGTGTTGCCAATGCCGACGCCATGAGCCGTTGTGCTCAAGTCGTCGTCAATAATCCCAAGACCCGCGTCGTTGTCCTGAGCGCCAGCGCTGGCGTGACCAATCTGTTGGTCGATCTCTCCCAGGGCACCTTGGATGTCGCGGAACGCGAGGATCGCCTGCAACGACTCACCGATATTCAATTCCATATCCTGGATGCCTTGGGCCAACCCGCAGCGCTGACGCAAACGATCCGTGACATGCTGGACGAGGTTCGCGATCTGTCGGCTCAAGCCACAGTCGCAACCGATGCCGCCCTGGTCGATCGCATGGTGGCGCAGGGTGAGCTGATGTCCACGCGCCTGTTCACCGAACTGATGAACCAGCAAGGCCATTCTGCAGTCTGGTTTGACGTACGCAAAGTGATGCGTACCGACAGCCGGTTCGGCAAAGCCACCCCGGCCATTGAAGCGCTGCGAGCTCTGGCACAACAGGAAATGGCGCCGCTGCTAGCCGATCATTTCGTCATCACCCAGGGCTTCATCGGTGCTAACGCCGAAGGCCAGACCACGACCCTGGGGCGTGGTGGCAGCGATTACAGCGCCGCCCTGCTGGCGGAAGCCTTGAATGTCAGCGAACTGGAGATCTGGACCGATGTTCCGGGTATCTACACCACGGATCCGCGGATGGTGAAAAGCGCGCGCCCCATCCCTGAAATCAGCTTTGCGGAGGCGGCCGAGATGGCCACTTTTGGTGCCAAGGTCTTGCACCCCTCCACCTTGCAACCCGCGGTACGCCGCAACATTCCAGTATTTGTCGGTTCGAGTAAAGATCCGGCAGCCGGCGGCACCTGGGTGCGCTCCAGTACCGAATCCACCCCCCTATTCCGTGCCGTGGCACTGCGTCGCAACCAGGTGCTGTTGACCCTGCAGAGCCCGAATATGCTCGGCGCGTGCGGCTTTCTGGCCGAAGTATTCTCGATCCTGGCCCGCCATCGCATTTCAGTGGACCTCATCACTACCTCTGAAGTCAGCGTCGCGCTGACCCTGGATCACACCGGTAGCCAATCTAGTGGCAAATCCGTGCTCGGCGAAGACGTCCTCGCCGAGTTGGGCGCCCTGTGTAAGGTCAAGGTGGAACATAATTTGGCGTTGGTCGCCCTCATCGGAAATCAGATGAGCGAGATCAGCGGCGCCGGAAGCCGTGTGTTTGCTGCCGTCGATGACGTCAACATCCGCATGATCTGCTACGGTGCCAGCGCCCACAATCTCTGCTTTCTGGTTCGCGAGGATCAGGCTGAGGAGATCATTCAGCGTTTGCATCGCAAACTGCTGGATTGATGGTAAGACTAAGTCCTTTACTCCGTTTCGGCGCAGGTATCCCCTGCGCCTTTTTTCTACCCATCATTCCCGTTGTCGGCAGCATTCCCGCCGTCCGGCCAGGCTGCTATGCTGGCCTCACATCTCATTCCCTCAGATCAAGGAGCCATCATGATACTCTCTACCACACCGACTCTTGAAGGTAAGCAGATTATCGACTACCGCGGCATTGTCGTCGGTGAAGCCATTCTGGGTGCCAATATCTTCAAGGATCTGTTTGCCGGGATCCGCGACATCATTGGTGGACGCTCTGGCGCCTATGAAAAAGAGCTGGCCAAGGCACGCGAAATCGCCATGGCAGAGCTATCTGAACGGGCTGCGGCACTTGGTGCCAATGCCGTGGTTGGTATCGATCTGGATTATGAAGTGGTCGGTCCCAACGGTGGCATGCTGATGGTCAGCATCAGCGGCACCGCTGTCGTGATCCGCTAACCCACGACATGGCCAGCCAGCTAGAGCTGTTCGAGCTAGGCAACCCCTGCATCGGGGTCTGCCAGATGGATGAGCGAGGCTACTGTCTTGGTTGTTTTCGCTCGCGGCAGGAGCGCTTTAACTGGCAAAAGATGACGAGCGCCGAGCAACAGGAGGTGATGCGCCTGTGCCGCGACCGATCGCGTCGGAAACGGCGGCCAGTCGCAGATCCCTCCTCGTTGTCACCGACACAATTGCCTCTTGCTGGTCTGGATGACCCAGGACCAGGCACGGCTGGTTAACGCGTCAAACGCATGGGGCTCCACGCCCTCTTGCCACAGCTCAGGTGCGACAGCGCGAACCTGCCGGGCTACGAGCCAATCGGGATGGCGCGTTAATTCAAATCGCAGCCCATAAGGTTGCTATCAACCAGTGAGAACGGAATCCGTCTCTACTATCTCTCCAACAGGGGTTGAAGCTGCAGCCCATGCTGAACGGGCCATCCGCAGTAATCGGGCATGCACGCTGGCAAAATCCGGTCTAGCCGTCACCACTTCCTGCAAGCAGTCATGCATCAGCACCGTCAGCTCGTGGCGTAGGGAAACTGGCAGTTGGCAGTGAGCCATCAGCTCTTCGAGCAGACAGCCGAAGGCGCGAACCTCCAGACGCTCGAGCGCCGCTCCGGAACTGCCCGCCAGATAGAACGAGGCAGCCCCGAAATCACCCAGCAAGGCTCTACCTTGGCCATCGTGCAGGATATTGTGGCCGTAGAGATCGCCATGCAGGATGCCACGACTGTGCAGATGTGCCGCCACCGAGGCCACCTGTTCAGCGATGCCCAGCATTGCCGGGAGCGACAGGGCAAATCCGGGATCGTAGATATCACGGGTACAAGAGTCGAGACTCGGTGGCCCGGATAAAACGGAAAACTCCGGGGCAATCAGGGCCATCACCAACGCCGGGATACCTGCAGGATGATCGCCAATTTCACCAACCAGCTCGATTAAGCCCGGGTGAAGCCCCGCCGCCAGCGCCGCCGCCATCTCGCTTTGCGGCAAGCCATCGCTGGTCATATCACCCTTGAAACATTTCACCGCCACCGGCTGAAGAGCGCTCGCCTGCTGCCAGTTGGCCGAGATGATCCGGCCCGAGGCGCCCTCTCCGAGCTGCTCCCCGAGGTTTAGCTCGGCCCACGGAACGCTCGTTACCGCCTCGGTTCGCCGGGGCGGTTCGCAGCAAGGGTTGCCAGCAAATGCCAGCCAGCTCAGGCGCGGCAGCGCCAGCAGCCAGGCTGGCAGTACGGTCAGCCGATTAGCCGCCAAGCGCACCAGCTCAAGGCGCTGACAATTGGCCAAGCTCGCTGGCAAGCCCTCGAGCCGGTTACCAGAGAGCATCAATTTTTGCAGCTGATGACACTGGCCCAACTCATCGGGCAGCGTTTCTATCTGGTTATCGGTCAGCACCAGCCAGCGCAAATTGGCCGGCAACGCTGCAGCCGGCACCTCGCGGATGCGGTTGGCCTTAAAACCGATCATGGTCAGTGCCGGGCAAGACCCCAACACTTCAGGCAAGCGGGTGAAGTTATTCTCGGAGCAGAAAATGATGCGCAGCTTGCGACACTCGGCCAGCACATCAGGCAATTCGGAGAGCTGATTGCCGCTCAGATCCAGCACCTCCAGTGAATCCTTCAGGCTCAGGATCTCCAGGGGAAAGGAGGTGAGATTTTCACTCAACGTCAAGCGACGAGCACCGCTCAACGCACCTGAGCGCAACAACTCGAGAGTATGCATAACAGTTTCTCAATTGGGGCGGCCACTAATTAGATAGGCAGACCAGCGGCCAGGCAGGCTAGCGGGCAATACCCCGCGGCCACTAAAGGACCAGCATTATAGAGAATCGTGATGCGGATCGCCTATTTTGTTACCCGGGACATTCAAACCCACACCATCGAGGCGAATCATGTCCGGAGTATTCGTAATACCTGTCGTGACGCCTGATGTGCGGTGAGCCGAATCAGCACCATTATCGGCTCAACATCCATGCGGGAATACCAAAGATTCCCTCCTCATCATGGCTCAGGGAGATCATTTTTAAGCCAATTACAGCTGGCTGGAAAGCTAGCCACCATCACTGTTTTGCTGACAATTAAATCCCACATATGGGGCCTTAAACTTAACTATTGGAGTTAATACACAAGATAATGGAATTATACACGCCGAGGTATGCGCCATAGCTACAGCCGATTGAATCGCTTGGCTAATACAGAAATAGGCAATCACAGTGATTAATTCCGCTATGCCAGTTGTGTCGTGAGCCGAATCACCGTTACTATCGGCTCATTGCGTGAGCCGAATATGCGTTTGATTCGGCTCATCTGGCGTGATCGTGTAACCGAAAAGGAATGGGCAGGCAGATGACCGCTAACTGGATCTGGCAACAGCAAGGCTGGCCGCACTTTTGCTGGCAGGATGAACCGCTACAGTCACGGCTACGGGCGGCGCAACGCAATCTGGGCCTGCTGCTGGGCACCCATTCTGCTTACGGCTCTACACTGGCACAACAAGACCAGGCGCTCGATACCCTGCTGGCGAATATCCTCGCCTCCTCGGCCATTGAAGATGAACGGCTCAATGCCCAATCGGTGCGCTCATCTCTGGCCCGCCGGCTTGGCGTATCCGAAGAGCAGCCCTACCCCATCTCGGATCGTTCCGAAGGCCTGGCCGCGATGATGCTCGATGCCATCGACAATCGACATCAGCCGCTGACGCTGGAGCGCCTGCTACAGTGGCATCAGTGGTTGTTTCCCGCCGCTGACTGGACAGTACAGCGAGTGCGCGTGGGCCAGCTGCGCGGTGAAGAGCCGATGCAGGTGGTATCCGGACGACTGGATCGCCCGACCGTGCATTTCGAGGCCCCACCACGCCAGGGGCTTGAGCAGGCACTGGCCGCCTTTATCGACTGGTTTAATACCAGCCTGAACGACCCCAGCCAAGATCCACTGCTGCGCGCCGCCATCTGCCACCTCTGGTTTGTCACCTTGCACCCATTTGATGATGGCAATGGTCGCATCACCCGCGCCCTCACCGATCTGGCACTCTCCCAGGCTGATAGCCAGAGTATCCGTCTATATGCCATGTCGGTGGCGATCCTGGAACAACGTGCCAATTACTATCGCGTTCTGGAGCAGACCCAGAAAGGTGGCCTGTGTATCACCACCTGGTTGGTCTGGTTTCTGGATACATTGAATGCGACATTGGAACAGGCCCAGCAGGCGATCACCCGCACCCTGGCCAAGAGCCGGTTCTGGCAACAACACGCCAGTGATCCCCTGAGTGCCGAGCAGATCAAGGTGCTAAATCGGCTGCTAGACGGTGGCGAGAACGGCTTTTTACAAGGCATTAGCGCCAGCCACTATCAGAAGGTAGCCAAGGTCAGTAAAGCCACCGCCACACGCCATCTGGCCGACTTGTTGGAGAAAGGCTGTATTGAGAAATTACCGGGTGGCGGCAGAAATACCCGCTATCAGATCAAGATGATAGGATAGCTAACCAGTTTTCAGTCATCACCGTTTCTCAGAATAAAACGAAACCATGCCGTGTCAGGTGATTACTAGATCTGTACAATTCTCACTTAGCCGCACATTTTATGAGATCCAGAATTGGGGCAATATAGAGCGTCTCTTCGACAACTTTAGTTTTCTTAAAATGTTCTGCATGAAACTTCAAATGTTTTTCCAACGTATTTGCCCAAGAGCTATCTTTCAAGTTTCCTTCAACCTCAATGATTTTCTCAAAGCAGAATATCATTCTGGCCACGTACCAAACATATTGGTCATACATTGGGTCTCGCTCCTGCCTACAATCTGCACGGTAGCCTTTCGAAAACTGTGGGTTGTCCATGGCTAATTGCAAATATGCTTGGTAGGCCGTATCTGCAATGGTTTTCTTAGCAATTTCTTTGCTTTCACTTATGGTTTTTTTTGCAACTAAAATCGCCCAAATAGCTACCCCAGCACTCACTAACGGGGAAGCAATCGTAGCTAAATTAACTAATGTATCCATAATAACCCTCAATGTTTTCGATTAAATCCGGCAGGCTGAGTTTTGGTCTTTTTATATATTTCCAGCTTTCGCCTAAATGCTGCCAAATCTATATCAGCAGTGCTAATTGCTATTTGGCCAGTTCCATGAGCATGAGAAATCAATTTGTGATGTTTCTCTTTATATGGGGCTTGCATAGTTGAACCTCCATACTCTCCCGTATTCGTAATAACAACATGCTGATACATATGCCATTGCAGAGCTGAAGCCATATTATCAAATGTGTCTACATCTTTGTTGTACGCGGCAATGACAAACATGTCAGTCAAATCTCTCAGATCTGCAGCAAGCTTTATATCTGTTGCATCGTAGCAAATCGCACCAGTTAATTTAAATGGCCCTTCGGGGTGACCCTCAATTGAAATGATATGTTGGGATGGTCTATATCCTTGAACGCCAAGAGTCACTTCATCACTGGTCATATGATACTTCCCCTGATCACGAACACGCCATTGAGCACCAAACTCGGAAGAGTCTGGAATAATCCAGCGAGCTTTGTTAACTATTCGACCATCTTGTTCACAGAAGACAAAGCCGGAAAAAATGATGGCTTTGGTTCTAAATGCAAGTGCTCTTACTATATCTTCATCTTCTGGGTGAACGGCCAATTCAGAAAAGACAATCAAATCAGCAGTGCTTGCATGATCCCTAGACTCAGTTTTAAGTTTTGCATTTAAAGTCTGCTCCGTTATCTTACAAATTTCCGCAAGATGCTCTCTATGCCTCCAGCGCACATCGGGATTATCCAGTGTCACATCAGAAGGGTGAAAATTCTTATCCTTAGGAAATAATTGCTGAACCGTAACAATTCTAAAATGGTTAGATGCTAATTCAGGCCTATTAACAACAGTCGGTAAGGTCGGAACATTCGATGAATTGCATATCTGCGTGTTTAAGTAACCTAGCCTTTTCGACAAACAGTCTTTAAACTCACCAAGGCTAGTAATTGACAATATATCTTCTTGGTTTATGTACGAAGAAGAAAAGCCGGGCCATTGCAATCCATGCTGAAGAAAACTTGCAAACCAATCAGTTATAGTTCCATACGAACCAACAATTGACTCTGGCGTGTGTAACATACCCATACGTCGCTTGTAAAACTGAGAATGGATACCATCATATTTTTCTCTATCGAGCTTTAAATCATTTCGCTGGGTATAATCTACATTACCTAAAGCAGCACTTCTTAGCACACTGCAAACCCAATAAATTTTTTGTTCCTCTTTTTGGGTGTGTGGATAATTTACCAACCACTTAGGGCTTTCATAGCGTGGGTCTTTAGCTATTTCACCTTTTTTATCTATCGAGCATGAAATACTAACATTTGGACGCCATAATTCACTCCATGAGGTTGAGTTACCGTCTAATTTTACTTTTATTTCATGTGGGGAATACTGCTTACCATCAGGTGGCCATGCGTGACTCTCTGTATCATTAAAAATATCAACTAATGCCATGCCTAGCTTGAGAAGCGCATGTTCGTATTTAAATGGGTTTTCCTTGAAACTAATCACTGATGAAAGATAATGCTCCGAACTATTTGGTTTTGACTCATATTTTGATATAGCCCACCTAAATTCGTTAATCCTGTCTTTATTTTGCATCCGAATAATTTCTTTCCAAATTGTATTCCAGAATTTACCTCCACGGAAAGCAAATTTCTTTATGATTGAATCTACTACTTTGTTCGTATTTGCATGAGAAAGTAGAAAAGCGGCATTTGCTTGGTAGTCATTACTAATCTGAGCAGATAACTCAAATAGGTATCCATCGCTACTATTCAAAGGTTCTAACTGCTGTTTAATTAAGACGCTTTGAAGCTTTGCAAGATCAGGAGAAGATTTATTACTAGATATAAACGGCCTATTGATCACTGCGAGATAAAGTAGTGCTTGCTGATATGCATAGTTTGGAATAACAGATTTACAAGAAAGTAGTTTTTGGGCAAATGATGTAACTTCACTCATCAATTTTTGATAATCAGCAACGTTTTCTGGGCGTAGATTTCGATAGATGTCAACGACGCTGCGGAATATATCAGAAAGAAGATATAACATGATATATTTATCACGACTGTCACGATTAGATCGTATTCTTGAATAAACAATTTCAAGAATGGTACTATAAGCATCTAAATTAGGATTTATTGTGATCGCTTTGCGAAAGATGACCATAATCGATGGATCTTTTAGCCAAGCTTTTAATAGTTTTTTTGCAATAAGTGCAGATTCATTATCGAATTGCTTTCTCTCTTCAGGAGAAATTAGCTTGCTTTTTTTAGCCAAACTTGTTTCCAGCCTATGAGCAGAAAATCTACGTAAAGATTCTACTTTAATCGACTTGTCATTATTAAACCCAGGAAATAAATCATCAATATCATCTGAAAAATTATCTTGTTCGGCCAGTAATAATTGTTGAAGTGCCGGTATATTATTATCTAGTCCGTTACGCTCTGGGATGCTCGAAACTCCTACTTCATGCTGAATTTCATTAATTTGATTTGTGAGGCCACTTCCGTTATCAACATCAGAAAGCTCAAAAATATAAGTTTTTTCATCGTTAATTTTTAAGTATGGCTCATTATCTGACTCATCTTGATCCAATGTTTCATCGAGAACACTCTGAACCAATCCGTGAATGGACTCTTTAATAGTTTCATTTGTTAGTGCCTCTCCAGAAATTACCAATCTAATATCATCGACATATCGACAATAATCATGCAGTACAATTTTGCTATCTTCTATCTTATTACGAAGCTTAGAAATTAAAGATTCATCAAACTCAATGAGATATGCATTCGCCAGAGCTCCAGCAGACGATAAACCTTGAGGAAGTCCAACATTTTCTTCTTTTAAATCCAAAAGCTCAAGTAATGATAAAGAGTCTTCCGTCCACTTCCAATTTAAAACCTGACTCGCCAAACTCCAAAATTTATTATCATTTATGAATTTTAAACCATAGTGATTAGAGGATATCTTTTTTATTTTTTCTAATAAAAGATCTATTTTTATAGAGCTAAAAAAATTTTTTAGGTCCAAGCTGACAATATAAACATCATCAATTTCACTAATCTTACTTATGGTTTCCCTGCCCATATAGATAGGCCTTTGTAGAAAGCTTCGATAATCGGCGGAGAACTTCCTATAATACTCACTTCCTCCCCAACGAAATCTTGCCCTTTCATTGTCCCAATCACAGATAAGCCTATTCCCGTAACTAACAACCTTGTTTTTTACATGCCCGGCATAGCCAAGATTACCCAATGAGCAGTCTTTCTGTCTCGTTTCTATCGCATCAGCAAGACACATTGTTACGGCTGTAGCAAAAGACTGATCCTTAATTGATATATTAGCCAAAGGCCTTAGCTTTCTATCAACTTTATTAGTAGTCCACTTCCCTTTATTAAAGTACCAGGTTGCTCCTTTGGGAGCAGGTATCAATTCAAGATCATCTTTGTTAAGGATGCCATTTTCAATCTCACTTGACCAATTAGTGACTTCATCACTAATATCAAACGCACACTTGTCTAGCGCTAAAAGATCTGCATACCAATTGTGAGTTCTTACAAAACCATCTGTTTTTTTCCATGCTAGCCCTAAAATAAATGAGTCCTTAAGGTACTCAAAGTTAGGTTCGAGGTTGTAATACTTTTTATCAAGTAGTTTCATTTTTTTCTCAACTTAATCTTAAGCACTCTTACTCACTTCAACTACAGCATTTACACTCACTGCTCGTATCACCCCAAATAGGTATATTATCGTATAATCCACGATAAGTTAAAATATTTTGTCGTGTCAAAAGATGGCCCCCCTGGTACATTAGGCGCTTCTTTCAGGCCATAAAGCAGGTTGTTTTATAAGTAGAATTTTCTCGTAATCTGAACTGGGGAAATTTTTATGAAAAAATCACATTTTACTGACCGCCTGATCAGTTCCCTTCTAATTCGCTCCGAGGATGATACTTAAACTTGGTCATCAATGTCCGCTCTTCCTAACAGTTCTCGGTAGCAGAGCGGGATCGCACTTTGTTAATGAAATTTGAACAGACTGATCGTCTGTGATCTAATCGCGTCTCCATGCAGGAGGCACGCTCTATGACCTTGTTGATTCATGTTTCTTGTCATCAGCGCCATAATGAGTGGTGCCGAGGGCTGCGGGACATAGAAACCTATGGAAATTCAAAGGCCGATTGGCTGCGCCAGTATCGCCCTTTTGCCAATGGTATCCCGCGCCGTCACACCACTGCCCGCATTCTGCGTTGCATTGTCATCGATTCCCTGCTTGAAGCATGGCTGTGCTGGGTCAATGAACAGCGCACCCATCAGGGAAAACCCATAATTGCCTTTGATGGCAAGGTGTTACGCGGCTCATTTAGGGGAAATACCAAGGATGCTCTTCAGTTGGTCACGGCCTACGATACAGAAAATGGTCTGGTGTTAAGTCAGAGAGCAACCCCTAGCAAGAAGGGGGAGATCGAAACCGTCAAAGAAATGCTGGACATTCTTGAACTCAAGGGTGCCGTTGAGTGTCACCGCAGCGCCAGCGGAAAAGGAACGGTAGATACCTCCTACTATGTCAGCTCGTTATCCCCCAAGCACAAGTTGCTAGGGCACTATATTCGTCAGCATTGGCGGATCGAGAACAGCCAGCATCACATTCTTGATGTTGTGTTCAACGAGGATACATCAATGATAGCGATGGAGGATGCGATCAAGAATATGGCGCTATTTGGACGGTTTGCTCTGAACATCGTAAAACAGAGTGATTGCAGCGCGCCGAGCCAGAGAAACAAGCTAAAAAAGCAAGCAGGGATAATAATTATCGGGCACAACTATTCTTTGGTTAAATAACCAACAAAGTATGCTCCCGCCCTGTTCTCGGTAGAGGTACCGGCCCCAAGAACTCCGTATTGCATTTGAGGTAGTTGAACAGTCTTGCATTGTGGCGTAGAAACATCCCCACGTTAAAACCTAAATTCCTGTATTTGTAGACAAGAAAACCAAAGGCGGCCTTGGCCGCCTTTGCTGTACTGGGTTGTGCGGTTAGTTGGCTACCGCCTGGCGAATCCTCGCTGGAGCAAGCTGTTGCGCCGTCTTCTGATCGATGAACTTCTGCAATGCCAGTGCAGCCAGAATAAAAAAGCCCATGTTTCCATGGGCTTTTTATCTAACTCTGTGCGATCAGCGCGGGATTATTCCCACTCGATGGTTGCGGGTGGTTTGCCGGAGACATCGTAGACCACGCGGCTGATGCCGTTGATTTCATTGATGATCCGGTTGGATACATGACCCAGCAGCTCGTAGGGCAGGTGCGCCCAGTGGGCTGTCATAAAGTCGATGGTTTCCACGGCACGCAGGGAGACAACCCAGTCGTACTTGCGGCCATCGCCCATTACGCCCACGGAGCGTACCGGCAGGAAGACCACGAAGGCCTGGCTCACCTTGTGGTACAGATCGGCCTTGCGCAGCTCTTCGATAAAGATGGCATCGGCGCGGCGCAGCAGATCGCAGTACTCTTTTTTGACTTCGCCCAGCACGCGCACACCCAGACCCGGGCCCGGGAAGGGGTGACGGTAGAGCATGTCATAAGGCAGGCCCAGCTCCAGACCGACGCGGCGCACTTCATCTTTGAACAGCTCGCGCAGCGGCTCCACCAGACCCATCTTCATATCATCCGGCAGACCGCCAACGTTATGGTGGGACTTGATGACATGAGCCTTGCCGGTCTTGGAGGCGGCAGATTCGATAACATCCGGGTAGATGGTGCCTTGGGCCAGCCACTTGACGTTGGTCAGCTTCTTGGACTCATCATCGAAGACCTCGACGAAGACACGGCCTATGATCTTGCGCTTGGCTTCCGGATCAGCCTCGCCCGCCAGAGCGGAGAGGAAACGATCTTCGGCCTTAACGTGGACGATATTCAGACCGAAATGATCGCCGAACATCTCCATCACCTGCTCGCCTTCATTCAGGCGCAGCAAGCCGTTGTCCACAAAGACGCAGGTCAGTTGCTTGCCAATGGCGCGGTGCAGCAGCATGGCCACCACGGAGGAGTCGACACCACCGGAAAGACCGAGGATCACCTCATCACTGCCCACCTGCTCGCGAATACGGGCGATGGCATCATCAATGATGGTGCTCGGAGTCCAGAGCGCCTCACAACCACAGATGTGCTTGACGAAGTTCTCCAGCATGCGTGCGCCCTGACGGGTGTGGGTCACCTCAGGGTGGAACTGTACGCCGTAGAAGCGGCGGCTCTCGTCGGCCATGGCGGCATGCGGGCAGCTAGGCGTGGCCGCTGTGGTGACAAAGCCTTCGGGAATGGCCGTGACCTTGTCACCGTGACTCATCCAGACATCCAGCAAGGGGGTGCCAGTGTCGCTCAGTGCATCTTCAATTTTGTCAAACAGGGCACAGGGGCTCTTCACCTCGATCTGGGCATAGCCAAATTCGCGGTGAGTCGTCGATCCTTCCACCTTGCCACCGAGCTGCTCGGCCATGGTCTGCATGCCGTAGCAGATCCCCATGACGGGTACGCCGGCTTCAAACACATATTGCGGCGCACGCGGGCTGCCTGCTTCAGTCACGGACTCCGGACCGCCAGAGAGAATGATGCCGTTCGGGTTAAATTCGCGGATCTGCTCTTCGGTGACGTCCCACGCCCACAATTCGCAGTAGACGCCGATTTCACGCACGCGACGGGCAATCAGTTGAGTAACCTGGGAACCGAAGTCCAGGATCAGAATACGGTGATCGTGAATGTTTTTGCTCATGGTCTTCCTGATCTGACACTGTAATGGCGACGCTGACAGCAGCGCCACGAAACATAAAGAAGACAGGGCGCCAAGCGCCCTGTCTGCCCATCAACCCATGCGGTAGTTGGGGGCTTCCTTGGTAATGGTCACGTCGTGGACGTGGGATTCCTTGATACCAGCACCGGTAATACGAACAAACTCGGCCTTGGTCCGCAGATCCTCGATGGTGGCGCTACCGGTCAGGCCCATGGCAGAGCGCAGACCACCCATCTGTTGATGGATGATCTCCTTGACCAGTCCCTTATAGGGTACTCGACCCTCGATCCCTTCCGGAACCAGCTTGTCAGCGGCGTTATCGGACTGGAAGTAGCGATCGGAGGAGCCCTTGGACATGGCGCCCAGCGAACCCATACCGCGGTAGGACTTGAAGGAGCGGCCCTGGAACAGCTCGATCTCGCCCGGTGACTCTTCGGTACCGGCAAACATGGAGCCGACCATCACCAGATGCGCACCAGCGGCAATTGACTTGGCGATGTCGCCTGAGAAACGGATACCACCATCGGCGATGACCGGGATGCCGGTGCCCTTGAGAGCTTCCACCGCATCGGCAACCGCGGTAATTTGCGGTACACCGCACCCAGTCACGATCCGGGTGGTACAGATGGAGCCAGGACCGATACCGACCTTGACCGCACTGCAACCAGCATCGGCCAGCGCCAGCGCACCAGCAGCTGTAGCCACGTTACCACCGATGATTTGCAGATCCGGATAAGCCAGACGGGTCGCACGGATACGATCCAGAACGCCTTGGGAGTGACCGTGGGAGGAGTCGATGAGCAGCACGTCCACACCGGCTTCCACCAGCGCGGCAACACGCTCTTCGTTACCGGCGCCCGCACCTACAGCCGCACCAACTCGCAGACGCCCCAGGGCATCCTTGCAGGCATTGGGCTTGCGTTCGGCCTTCTGGAAGTCTTTGACGGTGATCATGCCACGCAAGTGGAACAACTCGTCGGTGATCAGGACCTTCTCGATGCGATGTTTTTGCATCAGGCTCTGTACCTCTTCACGGGAGGCGTTTTCGCGCACCGTGACCAGACGAGCTTTCGGGGTCATCACTTCATGGACTTTCATGGACAGGTCGGTGACAAAACGCACATCACGACCCGTGATGATGCCTTCAAGTTCACCGGCATGGGTCACCACCGGGAAACCGGCGAAACCACAGGAGTGAGTCAACTCCTTGATCTCGGCAATAGTCATCTCGGGATGCACGGTAACAGGGCTGGCAACAATACCACTTTCGAACTTCTTCACGCGGCGCACCTTTTCGGCTTGCAGCTCGATAGACATGTTCTTGTGGATAAAACCAAGACCACCTTCCTGCGCCAGGGCAATTGCCAGACGGGCACCGGTCACAGTGTCCATTGCAGCAGAGACCATAGGAATATTCAGAACAATATCCTTGGTCAGGCGAGTACGCAGATCAGCGGTATGGGGTAACACTTGAGAGTGGGCCGGAACCAACAAAACATCGTCGAAGGTCAGGGCTTCTTTGGCTATACGCAACATGGCAATATCTCACCGTTAGGGAGGTTGAGGGGTGGGTAAAATATTGCAGCGAGATTCTAGGCAGTTGATCCCCGTTGGTAAAGCTCTTTTTGTTGTTTTTTTACGAAAACCAGTTTCGCCAATGACTTGGCGGTTCGGTAAAATGGCGGTCGATGTTCCTGTGAGGAAAACCCAGTGCCAGAAGCCAAGCAAACGATTTTCACCGTTTCCCGTCTGAATAGCGCCGTCCGCATCCTGCTCGAACAGGAGATGGGATTGGTGTGGTTAGTGGGTGAAATATCCAATCTGGTACTGCACAGCTCCGGCCATTGGTACTTCTCATTAAAGGATCCATCAGCCCAGGTCAAAGCCGCCATGTTTCGCGGCAACAATCGCCGGGTCGCCTTCCGGCCACAGGATGGTCAACAGGTTCTGGTTCAGGCCCGGCTATCCCTCTATGAGCCCAGAGGCGAGTACCAGCTCATCATCGAGAGCATGCGACCGGCCGGCGATGGCCAACTACAGCTCCAATTGGAGCAACTCAAACAGCGCTTGCAGGCTGAAGGGCTGTTTGCCGCCGAACGCAAACGTCCCCTGCCTCGTCAGCCGCAGCAGATTGGCCTCATTACCTCGCCCACCGGGGCGGCCATCCACGACATGCTGACGGTGCTCAAGCGCCGGGCGCCGGGAATTCCCGTCATCCTCTATCCGGCCCAGGTCCAAGGTGCGCAAGCAGCCGATCAGCTGATAGCGGCTTTGCAGCGCGCTAACCAGCGGGATGAGTGTGATGTACTCATCATCGGCCGGGGCGGCGGAGCCAGTGAGGACTTGTGGTGTTTCAATGACGAACGTCTGGTGCGAGCCATTGCCAATAGTCTGCTACCCATTGTCAGTGCGGTGGGCCACGAGAGTGATGTCACCTTGAGTGATTTTGCCGCCGACCTGCGGGCGGCCACGCCTTCGGCGGCGGCCGAGTTGGTCAGCCCGGATCAGAGCGAACAGCTGCAACGCCTTCAGGCCCTCAGTCAGCGTTTGACTCGGGCGAACCAACAAGCATTCACTCTCGGCACTCATCGCCTGCACATGCTGCAGCAGCGCCTGCAACATCAGCATCCGGAGCGCCGACTGCAACAGCAGCAACAACGACTGGATGAACTGCAGGGCCGACTGAGGCTCGCTCTGCGGCAGCGACTCGTCGATGCTGGACGGCAGTTGGAGCGCGTCGACCATCGGCTACATCAGCAATCACCGAACGTTCGTTTGCGGGAGGCAAGACAGCGCTTGGGGCAACAACAGCAGTTGTTGCAACGCTGTGTTCAACAACGACTGGAGCAATTGCGTCACCGCCACGGCCTGCTATTGACCCGTCTGGATGCCATCAGTCCCTTGGCCACGCTAGCTCGTGGCTACAGCATCACTCAAGATACGCAAGGTCAGGTGCTGAGATCGGTGACGCAAACTGCACCCGGACAACTCCTGACGACTCGACTCGGCGATGGTGAGCTACAGGTCGAGGTACAACAGGTGCGCGTCATCTCTCACTAAACGGCCCGCAGACGTTTCGAATACCGAGTAACGCGAAGTAGCTCAGAGTAAACAGACCCCGACTCTGCTATCACTAGCACTATCCATGCATCAGGGTATTCTGTTTCCATGCTGAACACTCCCCCAGCAGGCTGGCTGCGTCACATCGGCTTTTTGTGCCTGCTCTGTGGGCTGGGCCTGTGCTGGCAAGCGGACACAGTCGCCGCAGAAATTTTGGTCATCGAAAGCTATCATCCGGAACACCCCTGGGACGCCAGCTATCGCCAGGCCCTGCAACAACGTCTCGGCAAAAACCACACCCTTCACTTCCGACATCTGGATACCAAACGCATTCCCCGTGAACAGTTTGCGACTCAGGCTGAAGGGGTATGGCAGCAGTACCTGGCGTTGCAACCGCAACTGGTCATCATCGGCGATGATAATGCCATCAACCTGCTCGCACCGCGGATTTCGGCACACGGCACGCCCGTGGTCTACCTGGGTATGAACGGCAATCCCAGACGCACCAACCTGTATGGTCTGAAGAATATGACCGGGGTTCTGGAGCGCCCCTTGATGAAACGCAATATTCGGGAGATGAGCGAGTTGTTACCCCAAGCAAGGCAGGCATTAGTGCTGTTTGATAGCAGCGAAGTCTCGATGACCGCCATTGATGAGGAGTTTCGGGGTCGCAACAGCCTGACGTTAGGATCGATCACTGTCGATATCCGTTTGTTATCCAATTTTGAGTCTTGGCAACAAAGCGTGCTACAGGCCAAGGCCCAAGGCTACGATATGATTTTCATCGGCCTGTACCATACCCTGCGGGATGCTCAGGGCCTGTATGTTGAACCGGAACGAGTTGCAAGCTGGACCGGTGAAAAAACCCCGCTGCCGCTGTTCAGCTTTTGGGATTTTACCGTCGGCCCGAAACAGGCCTGCGGTGGTTTGGTGATGAGTGGCGCTATTCAAGGGGATGCGGCGGCCAATCTGGCAGAGGCCATTCTCGCCGGGCAAAGTGCCCACTCACTGCCCCCTCGCACCGCCTCACGAGGTGATTACTGGTTCAGCCACGCCGCACTGAACCGCTGGAATTTGCGCCTGCCTGCCGATATAGCCCGCCAGGCCCAGTGGACCGACTAATGGCTCAGGGCCCCGGAAGTGAGGGGCGCTCAAACAGGTAACTCATGGTCGCCAGCAAACCCAATGCAATAGCAATCAGCGCTACCCCGACCCACTCCGCCAACGACGGTACATCCCCCAGTTGCAACCAGGCACAGATCAGCGCCACTGCCGGGATCGCCAGTGCATTCAGGCCTGCGGTTCCTGCCGCCAGACGCGACAGCAGGTGCAGCCAGACCAGCCAGCCCAGACCCGCCGCAATGCAGCCGTTAAAGATCAGGATCAACCAGAAAGTTGGATGCCACTGCACATCGGGTTGTGGCCACAACCAGGAGAGAACATACAGGGGCAGCAGTCCGAACAGCAGTTGCCAGAAGGTCAGATCCAGGGTTTCGATCTGGTGCTGCTCCCGCAGCCGCTTGGCAATGATGGCCGAGATAGCCCAACACACACCCGCAGCCAGCGCCAGCAAATCACCTTGCCAGCCGATGCTGCCTTCCCAGGGCGTCAGCACGCACATCAAGCCGGCAAAAGCCAGCAATACGGCTAACCACTGCACGGGCCTCAGGTGCTCTTGCAAGAAGAAACGAGCCAGCAGTAGCGTCCAGAACGGCATGGTGTAACACAAGATAGTAACCTTGCCCGTGCCTGCATTCAGCAGCGCCAGAGTCGAGAGCAGCGTAAATCCGGTGGTCTGGGTCAGCCCGAGCCAGAAGGTGGGCCACAGCGGTGGCAAGCTGAAACGGCCTCGCCGCCACAGCAGCAAGCCACCCAGCGTCAGTAGCGCCAGGGTCAGACGGTATTCAGCCATCTGCAGGGGCGACGCATATTCCAGCCCCAACTTGCTGGCAACCCAGCTATAGCCCCAGACAAGCCAGAGGCTCATCAGGAGAGCCATATCCACGAGCGATTGTCTGTTGCTTATCACCATGAGGACCCTACACATAAACTGGCTGCCAACATGCCCGTTTCAGGGGGCTGGATCAAGCGACAAACCGCATAACCTAGAGTATTCGGTTATAAAAAACCAACGTGTATATAACATGCAGTGGTTAAACCGCCACAAGCCAGCCGCTACACCTCGACATGGTCACATTGATGCGCCCCTAGATCGAGCGAACAAACGACTCCACGGCCAGAGGGCGTAAGCGTTTGGGCTCCGCAGCCGGAGTTCCCAGATAGAGAAAACCGACGATCTGATCCTGTTCGCCCAGCCCCAGACGCTCATGCAGGCCGCGATCAAACATCAGGCCACCGGAGCGCCAGATGCCACCAAACCCTTGCGCTTGTGCCGCCATCTGCATCGCCATCACGGCGCAACCGGCCGAGAGCTCCTGCTCCAGCCGGGGAACCTTGTCATGGGGTCGAACCCGCGCCACTACGGTAATCACCAGAGGCGCACGGTGCGGTGCCTGGCGAGCTTTGGTGACAGCCTCGTCCGACTCACCAAGAGCTTGGGCGGACAACGCCAGTTGTTCCCCCAGTCGGGAGAGCCCTTCCCCTTGGGCCAGCAGAAATAGCCAGGGCGTCAGTCCACCATGATCCGGCGCTCGTAGACCGGCCTGCAAAATCCGCTCTAGCGCCTCGCCCTCCGGGGCTGGTGCTTGCAGTTGCGCCACCGAGTTACGCTGCAATAATAATGTCAATGCATCCATGATGATCCTCGTACCCAGTCAGAAAGCCCTGGTGCAGGGCAGTAACGGAGCAGTATCCATGAAAAATAAAACCCAGCAAGCATCGACCGATCCGGCGAAGCAAGCCTCCGCACTCCCGACGCTGGAAAGTGAACGGCGAGCCCGCTTACAACTGCAGCAACTCTTTTCACAGCAACCGGAGTTGTGCCTACAGGTCATCCGCCGTTGGCTGGGAGCCGGCTCATCGCCAAAATCTTCCACCTCGGATCCGCAGATGAACAACCGCCCCCCCCGTCCGCGTTAAGGAATTACAACCGCATCGCCAACTCCAGAGCATCGAGGATGGCCTGTCGAGCATCCAGACCGATCGCGGTTCGCGCACCGCCGATCCGATGTACCGGACGACCGGACAACGCCAGCAAGGTGGCGAGTTCATCGCAAGGCTGCTGGCCTGTGCAGACAATGATCTGATCTGCGGGCAGTATCTTGCGTTCGCCCTTGTGCAAGATATGCAGTCCGGCATCATCCACCTGCAGATATTGCACCTCACTCCATTGGTGTACCCCTGCCCGCCGTAATTGGAGACGCTGGATCCAGCCCGTAGTCTGCCCCAAGCCCTCGCCGAGTTTTCCGGCCTTGCGTTGTAGCAACCACAGGGTATGAGATGAGGCCGGCCATTCCACCGGCAACAAGGCTCCTGGCTCCCGTCCCGAAGTATCAATTCCCCATTGTGCCAACCAGGCTTCTTGGGAGAGATCATGGGGTTGCAGCAGATAATGGGCGACATCAAAGCCGATACCGCCAGCGCCCATGATGGCGACGCGTTTTCCCAGAGTCGGAGCCTCACGCAGCAACTGCTGATAGGTCAATACCTTAGCGTGATCCATGCCCGGAATATCCGGAATGCGCGGGGTAACCCCGGTCGCCACCACGTACTCATCGACCGGTAGACTCAACAGTGCATGGCCGTCCTGAACCTGCCCCAGCACCAGTTTGACCTTCAACTCCTGCAAGCGCCCGGTGAAATAGCGGATCGTCTCGGCAAACTCGGCTTTGCCCGGGATCTGGCAAGCGAGCTGAAACTGGCCCCCCAGCTCGGGTAGCTGTTCATACAGGCTCACTATATGTCCCCGCTCGGCCGCGTAAACGGCAAACGCCATCCCCGCCGGGCCCCCCCCGATCACCGCTATTCGTTTGGCGGTCGAGACCGCAGGCAGCAGCCGGAGGGTTTCATGACACGCTTGGGGATTGACCAGGCAACTGGCGACTTCCCCGATAAAGACTCGATCCAGACAAGCCTGGTTACAGGCGATGCAGGTATTGATCCGGCTGGACTCACCTCGCGCCGCTTTACTGGCAAATTCGGCATCGGCCAGAAATGGACGCGCCAGAGCCACCAGATCAGCCTCCCCGCGCGCCAGAATGGACTCGGCCAGTTCCGGAGAGTTGATCCGGTTACAGGCGATCAGCGGGATGCTGAGTTGGGCACGCAGCAGACCGGTCACCCAGCTGAATCCCGCCTTGGGGACCAGACTGGCGATGGTCGGTACTCGAGATTCATGCCACCCGATCCCGGAATTGATCAGCGTGACACCTGCGGCCTGAACCGCTTGCCCGATCTGTACCACCTCTTCCAGCGTCGCTCCCTGCGCCACCAAATCCAGCATCGACAGACGGTATATCAGGATGAAATCCTCACCCACCGCCAAACGAATGGCCCGGATAATGGCCTCAATCAGCCGCAGCCGATTCGCAAGCTCACCGCCCCATTCATCCTGGCGCTGATTGGTGTGCTGGCATAAAAACTGATTCAGTAAATACCCTTCCGAGCCCATCAGCTCGATACCGTCATAGCCGGCCTCACGCGCCAGACTCGCCGAGTGAGCAAAATCAGCAATGAGCTGCTGTATCTGTCCGCGAGTCAGTTCATGGGGGGTATAGGCGGAAATCGGGGCGCGCAGCGCCGACGGTGCCACACTCAAGGGGTGGTTGGCATACCGCCCGGCGTGGAGCAGTTGCAACACTAGTTTGCCTTGCGCCTCATGAACGGCGCGGGTCAGAACCCGGTGCGGCTTCAGATGCCGGGAGGAGCTGAGCTCTTCGCCATCCAGCTGCAGACGGCCGCGAAAATTGGGGGACGTGCCGCCGGTGATGATCAGCGCCACATCGTGCTCGGCCCGCAGCCGGTAGAAGGCGGCCAGACGCTCGACACCATGAGACTGCGCCAGCAGGCCGGTGTGCATGGCGCCCATCAGCACGCGGTTCTTCAGCTGGGTAAAGCCAAGATCCAACGGAGCAAACAGATGGGGGAAATGAAACATAACGGCTCCGAATTAGATCCAGTAGCCCCATGAGGATAGGTGGCACCGACCATAACCGCAAAACAGCAGGTCTCAATCGTGGTCACGATCGCATCCTTGGTATTTTCCACCCAGGCCGCCATAATGGGGCTCTTACTGTTCCGGAGAAAGATACGAATGGCTACCCTTTTTCGTCCCTTCAAATGGTTGCTACAGACCATCTGGCGGCTGTTGAATTTTACCCGCCAATTGGTGATTAACCTCTTCTTCCTGGCGTTCATCCTGGTGGTCATAGTAGCGTTGAGCCAGGACGAACAAGACAAGTTGCAACTCAAGGAAGGGGCCCTGGTCCTGAATCTGACCGGACAGTTGGTGGAGCAAAGCAGCGTCAGCGACCCTTCCAGCCAACTTCTGAAAAAATGGCTGGCCGGTGATGAAAAACCGGCCGAGACCCTGGTCAGTGATGTGGTCTATGCCATCGAGCAGGCCACGACCGATCCGAAAATCAAAGGCATAGTGCTGCAACTGCAAGATCTGGAGGCCAGCAATCTCAGTAAATTAGCCCCGATCAACCGAGCTCTGGATCACTTCCGCCGCAGTGGTAAACCGGTGATCGCCAGTGGTGACTACTTCGTCCAACATCAGTACCTGTTGGCAGCCCATGCCGATCAGATCTTGCTGGATCCTGCCGGGGCCGTGATGTTGCAGGGACTGGGCCTCTACAACTTCTATTACAAATCGGCGCTGGAAAAATTCAATATCACTCCCCATGTGTTCCGCGTCGGTACCTATAAATCCTTCGTCGAACCCTACACCCGGGATGACATGTCCCCCGAGGCCCGGGAAGCCAATAGCCGCTGGTTGGGACAACTGTGGCAGGCCTATGTCCAGGATGCCGCCACCGCACGCAAAATCGCGGCGGATGCCATCTCCCCCAGCAAGGAGCAGTTGCTCAGTCGCCTGAAAGCCGCCAACGGTAATGCTGCTGAGTATGCACTGGCACAGAAACTGGTCGATAAACTGGCGACCCAGGATGAGCGCACCCAGGTGATCGCCAAGTTTGCCGGTACCGCCGATGATGAAGTTGGCTATCGGCATGTCAGCCTGAACGACTATCTGCGCACTCTGCCAGAACAATACCCGGATCAGGATAAGCCCAAGATCGGCCTGATTGTCGCCGCAGGCGCCATCCAGAATGGCGAGCAGACCCCCGGCAGCATTGGCGGCGAAACCCTGACCCGGCTGCTGCGCGCCGTGGCCAAAGACTCCTCCATCAAGGCACTGGTGTTGCGCATCGATAGTCCTGGCGGTAGCGCCTTTGCCGCCGAGCAGATCCGGGCTGAATTGCAGGCCATCAAGGCTGCAGGCAAACCGGTGGTGGTCTCCATGGGCAGCATGGCGGCTTCCGGAGGCTACTGGATTGCCGCCGATGCCAACCGGATCCTGGCCGAGCCCACTACGCTGACCGGCTCGATTGGCGTGTTTGGCCTCTTCGCCTCCTTCGACAAGGCGCTGGAATATGTGGGCGTGCACACCGATGGCATTGCCACCACAGATTTTGCCGGTATCGACCCCAGTCGGCCCCTGCCGGAGCACGTGAAGCAGGTCATCCAGATGAACGTCGAGAATACCTATCAGCGCTTTATCGAGTTGGTTGCCAAAGGGCGCAAGATGAGCCCGCAGGCGGTCGATAAGATCGCCCAGGGCCGGGTCTGGACCGGCGCCGATGCCAAGGAGCTGGGGCTGGTGGATGAACTGGGCTCCCAACGCGAAGCCTTCGCGGCGGCCGCCAAATTGGCCAAGCTGAAATCCTATCAGATTGAGCGCGTCGAGCCGGAGCTCTCGGCCTCCGAGCAGCTGATGCAACGCCTGTTTACCAAGGCTGCTCATGTTCTTGCACCGGAAGCCCTGCAGCAGCTCAACGCCCTGTTCGGGCAGACTCGTCAGGTGGTGGCCCCGCTGAGCCGACTGGATGACCCCCAAGGACAGTATGTTCTAAGTCCGGTGGTTGCCCCTTAGGCAAGCCCGAGGACGAGTGACGGCCTTCTCAAAACCCCGGAGCATTCCGGGGTTTTGTTTTATCGGCGGCCGCATATAATTCAGCTTTGCTCCCCCTCGGACTCCCCTATGAAAAAGAAAATTTATATCGCCTATACCGGTGGCACCATCGGCATGCAGCGCTCGGAGCAAGGATATATACCGCAGCCCGGTTTCATGGAAGACTGCCTGGCCGGAATGCCGGAGTTTCACCGTGCCGAGATGCCTGCCTACCATATCCATGAATATGCCCCGCTCATCGACTCCTCGGATATGACCCCGGCGGACTGGCAACGGATCGCCGAGGATATTCGCGACCATTACGACGACTATGACGGCTTCGTGGTCCTGCACGGTACCGACACCATGTCGTTTACCGCCTCGGCACTCTCTTTCATGCTAGAAGGATTGGAAAAGCCGGTGATCATCACCGGCTCCCAGATCCCGCTGGCCGAATTACGCTCCGATGGTCAGCAAAACCTGCTCAACGCGCTGTTTCTGGCGGCCAATTACCCAATCCATGAAGTAACCCTGTTCTTCAACAATCAGTTGTTTCGCGGCAACCGCAGCACCAAGGTGCACGCCGACGGCTTCCATGCCTTCGACTCGCCCGATTTTCCGCCCTTGCTGGAGGCCGGTATCCATATTCAACTGGTCGCCGGGCAATTAGGCAAAACCCAGAGTCAGCCGCTGACCTTGCATCCGATCCAGCCCCAGCCCATCGGCGTGGTCACCCTGTATCCGGGGATCTCGTTCGAGGTGATCGGCAACCTGCTGCAACAGCCGGTGAAAGCGCTGATCCTGCTCACTTACGGGGTTGGCAATGCCCCCCAGGATGAGCGGCTGCTGAGTCAATTGCGCACCGCGTCGCAACGGGGTGTCATCATCGTCAATCTGAGCCAGTGCCTGCGCGGCAAGGTCAATATGGGCGGCTATGCCACCGGCAATGCCTTGGCCGAAGCGGGCGTGATTTCCGGTTTCGATATGACCACAGAGGCGACCCTGACCAAGTTGCATTTTTTGCTGAGCCAGGGCTATGACGCCGCCCGGATCCGCGAGCTGATGCAGCAGGATTTACGGGGTGAGCTGAGCGCCGACTAGTCGGCCTCTTCCCACCTTGTCCCCGTAATCCGCACTGATAAAGTCCGTCCAACCAAGTTTTTCGTCGACGGAATAGAAACAACACAGGGAGGCTTTCGCCTCCCTGTGTTGTTGTGTTGCCCCTGCAAGCGCTCGCGCTTATTTGGCCAACAGCTCCAGATCTTTTTTCACCACAGCGGCTGGCAACGGAATGTAACCATCCTTCTCGGCGATTTCCTGACCGGTCTTGGACAGCACCAGCTTCAGGAACTCCAGCTGCATCGGATCCAGCGGCTTGTTCGGCTGCTTGTTCACGTAGATGTACAAGTAGCGGGACAGCGGATAGGTGCCCTTGATGGCATTGTCATGGGTCGGCTCGATAAAGGTCTTGCCACCATCTTTGGACAGGGGCAGAGCGCGTACACCAGAGGTCACATAACCGATACCGGAGTAACCGATACTGTTCAGCGAGGCGGAGACGGACTGAACGACAGAAGCAGAGCCAGGTTGTTCACTGACGGTATTCTTGAAGTCGCCCTTACACAGCGCATGCTCCTTGAAGTAACCGTAGGTGCCGGATACCGAGTTACGACCGAACAGCTGAATGTCCTTGGACTCCCAATCACCGGTCAGGCCCAGATCGCCCCAGGTCACGGTATTGATGGCACCACCGCACTTCAGAGTGCTGGAGAAGGTGGCATCCAGTTGCAGCATGGTCAGACCCTTGATCGGGTTATCCTTGTGCACGAATACGGCCAGGGCATCGATGGCCACCGGGATAGCGGTCGGCTTGTAGCCATAACGCTTTTCAAAGGCTTCGATTTCGCCCTCTTTCATCTTGCGGCTCATCGGGCCGAGCTGAGAGGTACCTTCGGTCAGGGCAGGAGGAGCAGTTGAAGAGCCTGCGGCCTGGATCTGAACGTTGACGTTCGGATAGACACGCTTAAATTCTTCAGCCCACAGCGTCATCATGTTGGCCAGGGTATCGGAACCCACAGAAGAGAGGTTGCCAGAAACACCAGAAACCTTTTCGTAGTCGTGCAGCTCTGCATCAACTGCAGCCCAGCTGTTGGCTGACAGCACAGCGGCAGCAAAACCAATAACACTAACCAGCTTGTTGAATTTCATCCACTTTCTCCACTAGAACGGAATGTCCTTGTTTGACGTGAGCAAGTATTGCCTGCTGACGTGACAAATTTAATAACCTTAGATGACAGTTGTATGACAGACGGGTCGATTTTTAATGAATAAAAAACGGTGGTTTTGCAACCACCGTTGTTGTCTTTATTCCTGCATAAACGGCCATCGAAACCAGCGCTCGCAAGCGCCTATTTGGCAATCAGGCGCGCCGGGATCTCGAAGCTGAAACGACTCCCCTTGCCGAGTTCACTCTTCACTTCCAGGTGGGTGTCATGGTGGCTCAAGGCATGTTTGACAATCGCCAATCCCAGCCCGGCACCGCCGGTCTGCCGCGAGCGGGCCCGATCGACGCGATAGAAGCGCTCGGTCAATTTCCCCAGATGCTCCTTGGCGATCCCCTCACCCTGATCGGTGACTGCAAATTCAGCCCGCCCCCCCTCTTTATGCCACTCCACCAGGATGCGCTTGCCCGGAGGCGTGTACTTGATGGCGTTATTGACCAGATTGGTCAGCGCGCTACGCAACTGCTCACCATCACCATGAATGCGCAAGTTCTTGTCGACGCGGAACTCGAACTGGTGCGCCGCCTCGCCACTCAAGGCACGAGCCTCCTGCTCCAGCAGACTGAGCATGGCGGGCACATCGACCACCCGGTTGAGATCGATATCGGCCGCCGCCTCGATACGGGAGAGCACGAGCAACTGGTTCACTAGCGTATCCATGCGCAGGGTCTGCTCCAGCATTACCCGGTGCATCTTGCCCCACATCGCCGCCGAGGGCGCGTCTTCCACCATTTCCAGATAGCCCTTGAGCACCGTCAACGGCGTGCGCAACTCGTGGGACACATTGGCCACGAAGTTCTTGCGCATGGCATCCAGACTCTTGAGGTGGGTGATATCCCGCACCACCATCATGGACTGATCCTCGGTATAGGGCATGATCCGGAACTCCAGGATCCGCTCTTCGTTGACCGGGGATGGCATCTCGAGAGGGTCATTGAACTCCTTGCCCTTGAGATAGGCGACAAAGCTCGGGCTGCGGATCAGGTTGCTGATGTTCTGCCCGGCATCTTCCGGCCAGCGAAATCCCAGCAGTTGGCCCGCCAGCCGATTACACCAGACGATGCTGCCATCATTCCGGCACACCACGGCCGCATCGGGCAGCGCTTCAGCTCCCTCGCGAAAGCGACGGATCACGCTGGCCAGTTCACGACGGCGCGTGCGATGGCGCTGCTGCAGCCGGTAGATACCGTTGAAGATATATTCCCAGGTTCCCGGGCCCTGGGGCGGCACCAGACTGCGATCCTTCCACAACCAGTCGGCCAATTTTTTCTGATAGTAATAGAGCCAAATCAGGTGCAAGACGGTGGCGGTGAGCAAGCTATAAGCCCACTGCCCCGAGATGAACCCCAACAACACAAATGGGGGGTAGATGACATACAGACTCTTTCTGATGAGTCGGCCCCAGGAATAGGGTTCCAGCATGGTATTCCTTAAGTGACAGATTTACAGACGAGTGGAGAAACGATATCCGGATCCCCGCACCGTTTGAATCAACACATCATGGCCAGAGTCGGCAATCGCCTTGCGCAGGCGTCGAATATGCACATCGACGGTTCTGTCTTCGACGTACACATTGGTACCCCAGACATTATTCAGCAACTGCTCCCGGCTGTAGACCCGCTCGGGATGAGTCATGAAAAAGTGTAGCAAGCGGAACTCGGTTGGTCCCATATCCAGCGCCTGTTCATTCGCCGTGACCCGGTGCGAGACCGGATCCAGCTTCAGCCCCTGGACATCGATCACCTCCTCGGTGGAGGTCGGCATGGCCCGGCGGATCACCGCTTTGAGCCGCGCCGTCAGCTCCTTGGGAGAAAAGGGTTTGGTGATGTAATCATCGGCACCGGCTTCTAAGCCGCGCACCTTGTCCTCTTCCTCGCCCCGGGCCGTCAGCATGATAATCGGGATCTGGCGGGTCAGCTCGTCCTGCTTCATCTGCTTGATAAACTGGATCCCGCTGCCGCCTGGCAACATCCAGTCCAGCAGGATCAGATCCGGAAAGGGATCCACCACCTTGGCCAGCCCCTGCTCGAAATCAGCGGCTTCAATGGGTTCAAACCCCTTTTGCTCCAGCACAAAGCACAACATTTCCCGGATCGGGGTTTCGTCTTCGACAACCAATACTCTTCTTGACATGGTGTTAGCCTTTTAAGTGACGCTCCTTGTTTTCGCTAGCGGCATTATTAGAACTTTTCATGACACTTTTATGATCATCGCCGCCAATACGCGAATTCTTTGTCACATTCAGTCATTTAGGCCGAGCATTCCCGCGAAGTCGAGGGTTACCCCGGTAACAGCACCCGACTCTCGCCCCCACCCAGCGCCTCGATGCGGATCTGCACCCCAATCCGCTCCATCAGCGTCTGCACATGGGAGATGACGCCAATCTGCCGCCCGCTGGATTGCAGCGAATCGAGACAGGCCAGCGCGGTGTCCAGACTCTCCGGATCCAGAGTCCCGAAGCCTTCATCGATAAACAGCGACTCCACCTGGGTCTCCTTGCTCGACAAGGAGGCGAGCCCCAAGGCCAGGGCCAGTGACACCAGGAAGCTCTCACCACCGGAGAGCGACTCCACGCCGCGGATCTCGTCGCCCATATCCAGATCGATGGCCTGCAGCGCCAGATCGGTTCCCGGAACCCGCTGCAACTGGTAACGGGGGGCCAGTTCATTGAGATGTTCGTTGGCCACCAGCAACAGTCGCTCCAGAGTCAGACTCTGGGCAAAGGTGCGGAACTTGGCGCCGGATGCCGAGCCGATAAGCTCGGCCAGACCACCCCAGCGATCGGTTTCGAGCTGTTGTTTGGCAATCTGTGCGGCGATCTGTTGATGCTTTTGTTGTGCCTCATCGGCCTGCAGTAGCTGCCGCCGCCATTCAAAAACGTCGGCCTCCAGCAGTTGATGCTGCTGTTGCACCGACGCCAGCCAACCGGGCGAAGTGCCATTCGGATTCAAAGCACCTTCCGCTCCTTGCAGACCTTCCGGCCTCTGCGCAGCAACCGGCAAGGCCAACAGCGCCTGCCGGGTCCGCTCTTGTTGCAGCTGCAGGGCCTGCTCGCGCTCGGCCAGCCGGGTTTGCGCCTGCTGACGGGCTTCCTCGCACTGCTTGAGACGCTGCCGCTCTTCACGGATCCACTCCACCGGAAAGCTTAGCAAGCGCTGCAGCTCATACTCGGGGATCCCTAACTGCTGCTCGTGACGCAACCAGCCACGCAATGCCTCCCGGCGCTGGGCTGTGACCTGCTGCTGGCGCTGGCGCAGACTCTCCAGCATGGCTCCGGCGCTGGCTTTTTGTTCACTGCTCTGCTGGCGCTGGCGCTGGGCCTGGCTCACCGCCTCCCGCAACTGCTCCAGCTTGAGTTGCCACTCGGCCTCGACCTCGCTGACGGCGCGGCCACTCAGGCACTGCTCCCGTCGCAGGCGCAGATCCCGGCGCTGCTGCTGCAGCTGGTTCAGATCCCGCTCCAGCAGTTGTAATTGCTGAGTTCCGGCCTCCAGTTGCGCACTCAAGGCGGCCAGCTCCGGCTGTGCCTGTTGCTGGCTCTGCTCCAGACGCTGCCACTGCTCTTCATACTGCAGGTAGTGCTGGCACTCCTGCTGCCATAGCAGGATCGCCTGCTCGGCATCGGCCTGCTCCAACCAGCCCCGCCACTCCGATTGCCCCAGCTGTTCATCCAGACTCTGCTCGTTGAGCAGCAGACGTTCCCCCAGATGGGTTAATTGCTGCTCCAGCCCCTGGCGCAGGGTTTGCAGCTCGGTTTGCTGGCGCAACAAGTCCTGCAGATGACGCTCGGCGGCCAGCGCTTGCTGCTGCAGTTGCTCCACCTGCTGACGCAAGAGCTGCTGCTGGGCCTGGATCTGCCGGCGATGCTCCCAGGACTCGCGCTGCAATTGCCAACGCTGCTGACTCTCCTGCTGCAGTTGCGCCAGCACCGCCACCAGGGTCAGCCAATCGGCATGCAGATCCGGCCAGGGCGGGAGAATGCCTTCGCATCCCTCGCGCAGCGCTTCCCAACGCAGGGCCATCTGCTCGAGTTGGGCCGCGGTTTGCGCCAGCAGTTGCAGTTGGCGTTGCTCCTGCTCACCCAGTTGCTGACGCTGCACCTGGCATTGGGTCAGCGCCTGCTGCCGTTGCTCGACATGTTGTTGCAAGAATTGTTGCTGGGCCATCAGGCGCAACAGCACGCTATCGGATTGCGGTTGCTGATGGGCCCAGGGATGACTGGTCGAGCCGCACAGCGGGCAGGACTCGCCGTCGATCAGATGCTCCCGGTAATCCTGCAGGCTCTGGCTGGCATGGGCCTGCTGCAGTTCATGGGCGGACAGCGCCAGTTGCTCGCGCAAGCGGCTCAACTCCGGCTGCAACTCCTGCTCCAGGGTAGCCAGCTCCTGGCGACGCAGCGCCAGATGGCTGGCCAGCAATTTCTGCTCCTGGTAATAGCGGGTCACCTGTCCGGCCTGCTCGGCCAGCTCGCGCAGGTGGCGCGAGCGCTCCATCAACCGCTGGGCCTGATGCAAACTCAGTTGCGCCTCTTCCAGCTCCGTCATCGGATGCTCGGCCTCCAGCTGCTGCAGTTGTTCACTGCGCAGCTGATGCTGCGCCTGGGCCTCGCTCCAGGCCAGCTCCAGCCGGGTGTGCAGTTGCTGCTTATCTTCCTGCAGCCGCACCAGCTCGCGTAGCTCCAGACGCCACTGCTGCTGACGTCGCCGATCGTGCAGGGTTTCCCGCAGCACATTGAATAGCGGCTGCCATTTGTGTGCCACCCGGCCTGTGCCCTGATGACGCTCCAGCCACTGGGTGAGCTCGGTGAGCTGACGCACCCGCTCCTGCTGCCGCAACTGCCCGGCCTCCAGGGTCAGCCGCACTCCGGTCAGCTGGCGTTGCCGCTCCTGCTGCTGGGGCTCCAGCTCGCGCCACTGCCGCTCTTTTTCCTGCAGCAGGCCATCGAGCTCGCGAGCCTCGTTGACCTCGCTCTGGCGCAGGCGGATCTCGCTCTCCAGCTGCACCAGCTTCTGTTGCTGGAACGCCAACTGCTGGCTCCAATGCTGATCGGCGCCACTGGCCTCTTCCATGCGCTGTTGCAGCTGGGTCATTTCCGCTTCAATGCTACCGAGCTCGAGCAGGGTCCGCGCCAGCTCATCAAACAGCGGTCGCGCCACCTGGGCCTTCTCGATCTGGGCCAGTTGCAGTCGGGCCTCGTGGGTGCCCTGCCACTGCTGCTCTTGCTCGGTCAACGCCTGGCGGGCATCGTGCAGATGGCGCGCCAGCTCATGCTCCTGCTGCTGCAACGCCTCGTGCTGGCGCCACTGCTCCAGCCACAGTTTGAGTTGTGCCAACTGCTGCAAGCCTGCCGCCAGTTGCCCCTGCAGTGCCGCCCGGGACTCGGCATCCAGGGGGGCGGCTCCTTCGAGCTGGCTCTGCAATAATTCGAGCTTCTGCCGCTCCTGCTTGCCGCGCTCGAAGGCAGCCACCGAGAGATCGGAGTAGAGCTCGGTGCCGGTCATGCGCTCCAGCAGGGCCGAGCGTTCATCCACGCTGGCCTTCAAGAAGGCGGCAAACTCGCCCTGGGGCAAGATCACCGCGCGGCGGAACTGCTCCCAGTTCAGACCCACCTTCTGATCGATCACCTCCTGCACATCGCGCTTGGTGCCGGCGTGGAGCTGCTGGCTGGAGAGGCACTCCAGGGAGCGCTCCTGCTTCTGATACTTGCCATCCACCCGATTGCGCGCGCGCCGCACCTGCCAGCGCGCCCGCCAGTGCAGGCCATCGGTGCCGACAAAATCGACTTCGGCAAAACCGCTGGATTTACCGCGGCTGAGGATATGCCGCACATCGTTGGCCTTGAGCCGATCCGCCTCATCTTCGCGACCAATCTCGGCCTGGTTTTTGCGGTTGGCGACAAAGCGCGCCATCTGGTCATACAGCGCCAGACAGATGGCATCCAGCAGGGTGCTCTTGCCCGCGCCGGTATTGCCGGTGATGGCAAACAGGCCGCTGTGCCCCAGCACGCCCTGGGTAAAATCGATGTCGAACGGCCGGGTCAGACTGGCCAGATTCTCGCCCCGTAATGCCAGAATTTTCATGATGACGACTCCTGGTATTCGTTCAGCAACTCGGCAAACGCACTCTGCAATTCAGCCGCCGGCGGCGTGGCGTAGACCCGCTGATGGCACAAGGCAAACACCTGCTCGGGAGTGAGCTCATCGAGCTGTTGCCGCGCCAGACGATCCGCCATCGCCTCCCCCTGCCCCGCATAGTGGGTGGTGATCCGCGCCAAGCGCACCGGCTGATCGGCCAGCGCCGCCAAAATCCGCTCCCGCAACCGTGGCTCCGGCTTCTCCAGCTTGACCCGGACCTCCAAAAACGGCCGCTGCTCGGGCGGACACGGCGCCCACGGCTGCGCCTGCAAGTGGGCCTCGACCTCGGCCAGCGGCAGCGGCTCGGGGGGCAAGCGCAGCATGGGCACCACCCGCGGTACCGGATGGCGCTGGGCCAGCGCCACGCCTGTGGGGCCAACCTCCAGCTCCAGCACCTGATGGTTATAGTGGCTTTCGGCCAAGGAGAGCGGCATGGGCGAGCCGCTGTAGTGCACGAGCGGATTTCCGCTGGCCGGAGTCAGGGCCTGGGCCAGATGCAGATGGCCGAGCGCCACATAATCCGCGCCCTGGAAGATATCCAGCGGCAAGGCGTGCTGGTTACCGCCAAGCACCTTGCGCTCGGAGAGCAAAGAAAGCTCGCCGCGGCTCAGATAGGCATGGCCCAGTGCCACAATCGGCTGCCCGGGGCTGCGCCGTGCCTCGATGGCAGCGATGACCTGGCGATAGATGGCGCGCACACCGGCAATCAAACGATCTTCCTCAGGATGGCTGGACGCATCCAAGCTGTCCGCGTCCGTGCTGTCCGCATCCGAGCTATTCGCATCCGGGCTGCCCGCGTCCGCATTACGCTCATCCACCAGCCCATCCTCAAGCCGCAAGTCGGCACTGCGCAGATAGGGCACAGCCGCACACCAGGCCTGAATAGCCCCGCTGCGGTCTTTGAGCGGCACGATCAGCCGCTCCAGCTCCAGTGCGCCCCGGGCATCCCGGGAGATGGCACCGATGAGATGCAGCTCGAAGGCCTTGAGTAGCTCGTGGGGTGCATCCAGCTTGGAGGGGGAATCATGATTGCCGCCGATGGCGATCACATTCAGGTGCGGCACCCGCTCGCGCAGGCGGGCCAGGAAGCGGTAGAAGAGTTGCCAACTGGCCGCGGCCGGATTGGCGGTATCGAAAATATCCCCGGCAATCAACAGGCCGTCGATGCTGCGCTCCAGGATCAGATCCGTCAGCCAGTCGAGAAAACAGCCCTGTTCATAGCTTCGATCGTGGCCATGCAGATGATGGCCGAGATGCCAGTCTGCGGTGTGTAACAGTCGCATAGAGAATCCGTTATGAGAGAGAAAGGCCGCTTGAGAAGTGGCAACCACAAAAATGCCGGTCTCACACCCGGCATTCGTTACAAGATGGCGTTTCCGCCTGCGGTTATCAAGGCTTGACTCGCGAGCGGTTTCGAATAGTCGCTCCCCCACGACAAGCTGTGCTTCCCTGTCGATAGGCATCAGCGGGGATCTATGGAGCAGGCTTGCGATATTCCATCCGATATTCGTCACAGGCGTTCAGGGGATCCCGAGATTCGCGGACGATGCGAAAGCCGTGTTGCTGATAAAAGCGGATGGCATCGCCATTGGGCACGCAGACATTGAGAAACAGATAGTCGTGATATTGCTGCCCCAACTCCAGCAGCAGACTGCCCATGCCCTGATTCTGATGCTCCGGCAACAGATAGAGCGCAAGTAACTCATCCTCCTGGATGGCCATGAAGCCGACCACCCCGGTGTGGGTCGGCAGCGGTATCGGGCCCTTGATGGAGGCCAGATCCTCGTGCTCATCGCTGCTGCGGGCCACCACCCAGATATCGGCGCTTTGTTGCAAGCGCTGACGCAGTGCCTCCTGTCGCGGCCACCAGACAGCCGCTGGCAGGTAATCATGGGCGTGCAGGGTAGCCTGCAGCCAGATTTCCAGCAGTTGCGGCATATCTTCAGCAACGCAGCGACGGATCAACATGGTCATTCTCCTCTTCCTCCATCGAGTGTAAGAGGCCCATAGTCGACGCGAGGCGAGACTCCCGGAGGCTGTGAGCAAGCTCCGCTTTTTTCCGGCAAAATGCCGTCAGGGTCACAACTCTGGTAGACTGACGCCATTTTTCGCCGTTCACCGAGGTCCGCATGTGGTTTAAGAACCTGCAAATCTATCGTTTCACCCGTCCGTTCGAGCTGGATGCCGACCAGCTGGAAACCATGCTGGAAACCGTTGCCTTCACTCCGTGCGGTAGTCAGGACATGAGCAAATTCGGCTGGGTCAGCCCACTGGGCAAGCAGGCCCAGGCGCTGGTGCACGAGGCCGCAGGTCAGTTGCTGCTCTGCGCCCGCAAGGAAGAGAAGATGCTGCCCTCCACCGTGGTCAAGGATGCGCTGCAAGAGAAAGTCGAGGCCCTGGAAGCCGAGCAGGGCCGCGCCCTGAAGAAGAAGGAGAAGGAAGGACTCAAAGACGAGATCCTGATGAACCTGCTGCCCCGCGCCTTCACCCGCCACAGCCAGACCTCGGTGTGGATCAATCCGGCCGATGGCTATCTGGTGGTCGATGCGGGCTCTGCGAAGAAGGCCGATGACGTGCTGGCGCTGCTGCGCAAGTGCATTGGCTCCCTGCCGGTGATCCCGGTGGCGCTCAAGACCCCGCCGGAGATCACCATGACCGAATGGCTCAACGAATCGGCCACCCCTGCCGGTTTCGAGCTGGAAGATGAAGTCGAGCTGCGCAGCGCCCTGGAGCATGGCGGCATCATCCGCGCCAAGCAGCAGGATCTGTTGAGCGAAGAGATGAAGGCCCACCTGCTGGCCGACAAGCTGGTGACCAAGCTGGCCCTCAACTGGTCCGATAGCCTGAGCTTCCTGCTGGGTGATGATCTCTCCATCAAGCGGGTGAAATTCAGTGAAGAGCTGAAAGAGCAGAACGACGATGTGCTCTCCGAAGACAAAGCCGCCCGTCTGGACGCCGACTTCGCGCTGATGACCGGCGAATTCTCGCGCTTTATCCCCGAACTTATCGCCGCCTTAGGCGGAGAAAACCGCGACTAAACCTCGGGCGTATTCTCGTGTCACCCCATTCGCCGGGAGCCTAGCTCCCGGCGAAGTTTTTGGTGGTGAGATGATGAAAGTTATCGGCCCAATAAGTGGCCATTCAATGCGGTTATTTCGCCGCTCGGCAGCAAGTGCTACTATAGTGACACATTGCCCCCATAGGAGCCTGAGATGCGAGTTGAACTAGTGACCTCACTGAAACGGCAAGCGACTAAAATTCTGGCCGATTTGCATGAAAACAAAGAGCCCATCTTGATCACCGAGCATGGTCTCCCTTCCGCTTATCTAATTGATGTGGCGGACTATGAGCTGATGCAATTGCGGATGCAGATCCTGGAAGGCCTTGCCAAAGGTGAAACGGATATTCGAGAAGGAAGAACCTGTTCCCAGTCTGACACCAAAGAGAAAATGCAAAAATGGCTGAAGTGATCTGGACTGAACATGCGCTCGCCGATCTGAATCAAATTGCCGAATATATCGCGGTCAGCAACTTACCCGCCGCTAAAAATTTGGTGGCTGCAATTTTTACTTCGGCTGAACGCCTAGCCGTGCACCCAGAGTCTGAACGGAAACCACCGGAAATTGAGCATCTGTATTATCGGGAACTGATCCAGAATCCATGCCGTATATTTTACAAATATGAAAACGACAAGGTATTCATCATCTATATCATGCGACAAGAACGAGAACTCAGGCAGTTTATTTTAAACGAGCGAGCCACGGGTTAAATATTACAACACCAACTCCATAAACTGCCAAATAAATAACCAAGTAACTCTTATTATTCTGAGATTGATGGGGTTCTCTATATGTTTACTTCCGACCTGAAAGACTAGGTGAAACTAATTTAAGTTAATTTCACCTAGACGTAATCAGAACAGTCTGACCTTATGGAATGCGTCCATGCAGCCCTTGTTTTTGTCATCAAGGTAAGAGGAGAAATCCCCTGCAGGGTCAGATAGATAATAGCCATCTACATCTTTTAATATCTTGAAGATCTGAACACCACAGTATTGATTAGTCCATGAATAACGCACTTCGTAATCGCTCCCATCTTCAAATTGGAAATCAAATGGAATACCGCAGCGGTGAGTTTCTATGCCTATCATATTACTCCCATCAAATAAGCCATGAACAGGCTTGCTGGCATCGACATAAATTTCAGTAGCGGCACCTTGATTATCTCTTAATAATGGCATGCCTAGTCTTTTTGTAGAGGTAAATAGCTGAATCCCATCACTAATGCGTAACCACTCGGTCTCCTCTCCCGAACAACCTTCGCCTTGGTATGTTCTTAACACAGTGGTTTGACCATTTGTTGCAAATCTGACTCGAGCCCGAGGCCCGGATGTTGGTTCTTGATAGTGCGTAGTACTGCACCCAGTTATAAGCATTACAGCAGCAGCTATCAGATAACGTACGCGCATATGATCCCTTTATTTTATGAATTATTCATTTTTAATAAACCCGCATGGCTTTGCACCATGCAGAAGCGGTACGGAGAATAATTACTCAGACATGACTCTAGCAATCAGCTTTGATTGATTTTGAGATAGCCATCAAGATGAATCTATAGTCAATCAACACCTACGCAACATGCGATTTTGTGTATCGATCTGCTTAACCAATAACTCGCATAGATAATAATGGGAAGATATGGCACGCATACTGTGCGCGTGTCATTACGCTTGACCAATTACACTGACGAACCCAATCGGGTCATGCCGGATAGATATTTATGGTGCCCGATAATATGCATAAGAAAATGAAGCTATCATTATTACATATAAAATAGGTATTGTTTTTTTAAGCAAGAGAACATCCGCAACAAGTTGATCTAATTTGCTATCATTTAATGCCTTTAGATCCCCGTTTTTCATCACCCTCAAAAACCTGCGGCCTGATAATATGCCATTGTTCCATATGAGATGTGGGCTACCTAGCTCAGTCCATACTTTAACGTGCTCTCTTTTTAAATGATTTTGTACAGAAACAATTTTCGAAAGATAAATCAACGTGAGAACACCTATAACAATAAAACAAAGAGTCGACACCATAAACAAAAACAGGGGTAATTTGTACATAGATTATCCATTGTTGACGTTATTTTTTGTTGAACAATATTTGCTTATCACTTTTACAATTAAGACTAATTGCTTTCAAGGGTCGCAGTGGTGATTAATGAATCAAATTGTTGCTCTACCAGTCGATATCCAAGCCATTCAGATTTTGCCGTTGCCCCAAGGGCTTCGTAAAATTCAATAGCAGGTTTATTCCAATCCAACACACTCCATTCAAATCGGCCACAGTTATTGTTTTTTGCTATATTGGCTAATTCACGGAAAAGAGCTTTGCCAGCACCAAGGCCTCTTGCTGTTGGTGTTACATAAAGATCTTCCAAATACAGCCCGCTCTTACCTTGCCAAGTGGAATAGTTGAAAAAATACACGGCAAAGCCAATAGGCAGATCATTGTATTCACAGATCAGCGCATAAGTTGATACTTTTAAACCAAAAAATGAATTTTTTATATCATCAACTGTTGCAGTTACTTCATGTTCCGCTTTTTCGTAACGAGCAAGTTCAATTACAAATTTTAATATTGTTTCTGCATCTTCTATTTTTGCTTCTCTGATGGTTATCATGATTTAAATGCACTCTCAAAAAAAATAACAATTTATTAATGGCTGTGGGTGCTGTGTAATACATAGTTACAACGAGCTCATCTTTTTCTGCAACTTTTCTTTCCTTTTCTTATATTCTTCAGCTTCGTGCTTAAATGAAATAGCAATATTGCATATCTCAACAGCTTGTTCATATTTCTTTTGTTTTTCAAAAATTATTGCCAAGCGACCAAACGCAGGAATTCGACCAATAAAACCGGTGGCTCTTATTTCAATTTCTTGTTGATGGGTAAACTCATTACCCAGAACTCCTGCTCGTCGCCTCTCTATGTTTATCTCTTTTTGAATATACTGCTCCTCCATTTCATGAAGGCTTTCAATGTCTCTTTGGCAATAATCAATACAGAGGGACAAGTATCTATCATCGAGACCTCTATATTTATAATAAAAATCTTGAATGCTAATGTAGATGAAATGTCGTTGCACAAGATCATCCCCTGACTCACAAAGCGCATCTAGCAGCTCTTGTTCTTCTTTTAAGTTAAAAACAGGCAGGTTTTTTGTTTTCTTTTCTGCTTTCACTTCTTCAAGTTTACCCATCCGTCTCATTTCAGCGATCTCTTGCTTAACCGATATATGCGCTGACCTTAAAATGGAATTAAAGGTATCCTTTAGCTTTAGATTGGATACCATAAGCGGGACTGGAAATTTTTTATCTCGAATTGAGCTATTGGCGAAAACAGGTGTATCTTGGGTTGTTAACGTTGAAATTTCCGAACTTGAAAGAATGTTAGATAAAAGCACAGTATTGTTGCCATATTTTTCTATAATTAAATTCGATACAGCAGCTTGAAAAACACCCGGATATTTCTTGATATAATTAATGTTGGTAAACTCAAATGATCTAGCCATTCGCATTATATCATTTGCCCCTAATGGGATTCCAAAACTAAAATAGCAGAGCAAAAACAAGTTATCAGAAAATAAATACTCATATGACTTATCTAGAGACCTGACAAACTCAAGCGCAATTTCACCTTTCTGGCGAAGCATGCTAGTTAGAACTAATGCATTAGCAGAATATGATTGAAAGGATTTATTTGAATGGACATCTCTGAGTTTAAGAATAACCTTGTATGCTCTTTCATAATCACCGATAAGAAGGTGTCTTTCTAGCCCGTAATACAATATAAAAACAAAACCAATATCAATGTGTTCGTCATATGGATTATTGAGAAACGAAATGTAAACACCTTTTTGCTCTGGAGTTAATCCGCAGTATGTTGGAAAATAAGGAGGTCTTTCGATTGAATATATATCATTTGGAATGGTTATTTTTTGACTGGCATAAATTAAGCTCGGTTCTTCATCTCCGGTCATGCGAACTGTGAACGTTAATCCACCCAGATTAAAACTATCCTTAGCGACATTCTCATTAACATAATTTTTATTAGGCCCATCAGCAAACCATATCAACCCAGCAAGATCGTTATGTATACGAATCTCAGGCTTTTGACGAACAACAATCTCTGTTGCTTTGTTTTTAATTGGCGCGTCTGTTTTTTCAACCTGCGATTCAGCAGGCTTATTCTTCCGGAAAAAATCGAATATGCCCATATTTAACCTTAATCACTCATGATGTTCATGAGATTGGTTTCAAGTGTGTTGCGATAAAAGCAGATAGCCATTTTGTAGTAATTAGCCCTATTTATTGCCGACTTTCTAGTTGGTTAATACATGCGTGCGATTACGCTTCGCT